>CANOFO010000027.1 GCA_947565305.1 uncultured Lachnospiraceae bacterium
GCCACACTGGGAATTCTTCTGATTATACTGCTGATCTTTATGTTCCTGCCGGATAACAAAGACAAAGATACCAAAGAGACAATGACATATACGGCGGGGGTCTATACTTCTTCCATTCAGCTCAATGACAATGCCATTGACGTGGAAGTCGTGGTTGATGAACACCATATCAATTCCATCAGCCTGGTAAATCTGGATGAGACTACAGCAGCCATGTACCCACTCATGCAGCCGGCATTGGATAACCTGACCCAGCAGATATACGAAAAGCAGTCACTGGAAAATATCTCCTATGGAGACGATAACCAGTACACCTCTATGGTTCTTTTAAACGCCATTGACTCTGCGCTGGAAAAAGCAGCCGTTAAAGAAGACTGATACATAAATAACATGCACAGCTATTTACTGACTGCTTTCCCTCCCATGGCATACTGTATATTTCTGTGTAATCCGCAGTGCCCACCCGAAAGCCTTCGGCTTTCTCGTGCATGGACATTCGCCCTATCAAAACTGTCATGCCAATCCCGGCTGCAAGCAGCCGGTTTGGCTTGGCAGTTTTGGCACTGTTCATTGCTATACGGACATAATAATCCCGCCATCACTGGCGTACAGGCTGCTGATTCCCGCCGTGTCAATCACAAATACATCTTTAAAAATCCCGATTTCCCTGATTTTCTCCGCTGCAGCCTGTGCGCGCTTGGCTGCATTACAGTGGGATATGGCAAAAATTTTCTCCTGAGGGTTCTTCGTTTTCTCCACCAAATCTTTCATCATCTTATCAATAGCATGTGACATGCCCCTCGCCTGCCCAAGCTGGCAGATGGTCCCTTCCGGCGTTGCTCCCATCACCGGCTTTATGTTCAGGGCGCTCGCCACAAATGCCTTGATATTGCTAAGCCTTCCGTTCTTCCTCAGCGCTTCTAAGGACTCCAGCACAAAAGAGGTATTCAAATCTTCGATAAACTTATCTACCCTGGCAACAGTCTCCTCAAACGCAAGCCCTGCCTCCTCATACTCCTGAATCTTCATGGCAATCACCGTCTGTCCGACCGAGGCTGATTTGGAGTCAAACACATGGATGTTCTTTGCACCATGCTCCTCCAGATACAGCTTCCTGCCAAGCTGGGCGCTGTTGCAGGAACCGCTGAGCTGTGCGGAGAGCGTCACTGCATAGACATGCTCCGCCTCACAGTCATATGCTTTCACGTACTGCTCCGGGGATGGACAGGTAGACCGCGGGCAATTGGGGCTTTCTTTCATGCGCCTCAAAAAGTCTGCCTGGTCAAAACTCTCGTCATCCACAATACGGTAATCATCTACAAAAATTTCCAGCGACACCGTCTCAAAATTCCCGCTTGCTTTAAGTTCAGCTGGCAATTCCCCACAGCTGTCAACTACAATCTTATAACTCATGGTATTCCTCCTGAATCTTTCTGCAACATAAGCTCTATCTTATGTGGTATTTTTCTTTATAAAATTTGATATTCAAAATTCCATCACAAAATATTTAAAATTATTTTATGTAGTTTTAAATACTACCTAATACTAGCACAAATATTCAGGTTTGAAAAGACCTTTTTTACGATTGGTTAAAACAAAAGCTGATTTCTTTCCACAGGCTGTCTTCCAGATAATTAATCTGGCTGAGCCCCGCACAGTAGTCTGCGATATGCCCATCCTGGATAAAATACTGGAATGCCTGTTCTTTGAGGCTGTCATCGGAAAAGCGCAGCGTCAGCACCCTCTTTTCCTCCCATGCCTGGGCAAGCCTCACGCCAATCTGTTCCGGCTGCCACTCTTCAATATAGTTTCCTTCTTTTATATAGTAATTATTCAGGACTGCCGTACATTCCGGCAAACGGATTTCCTTATCAGGCTCATGTCCCAACTGCATCTCAGCCGTAGTCATTGCCATATAATTATAGTCTATAAAGGATGTCTCCACACCCTCCCGGTTCCGGTAGCCATTGTTGCCCCATGTCGCATCCATATAGTAGTACTCTCCATCCAGACAGAGCAGATTCCAGGCATGGGGCTGCCCTAACGCCTTTCCAGAGACAATCACGCTCTCGATTCCAAGCTGTTCTAACAGATACTGGACGGCACAGGCATATCCCTGGCACACCGTCTGCCGCCGGATAAACACGCTGATAATATTCTGGCTGTCCTCAGCATCCTCCACGTATTCCGTATTCAGCGCCAGAAGTTCATATACATATTTTGCTTTCTGGTAGTCGCTGTCATTCAGTGAAATTCCTGCAAACCATTGTTCCACAACCTGGTCAATTTTCTCCTGCATCAGCCGGCGTTCTTCCCGGTTCAACGTATACTTGGGGGAAAATTCCAGGCTCACCAGCTCACCGCCTTTTGTATATCTGGTAAACACATAGCCATTCACCCAAAACAATCCGCCATAATCGCTGCAGAGCGCCGTATAGGCATGGTTCATGACGTCTGTATCTATCGTGGAAAGCGAGATTTTTTCCTGCTGGCTCAAAATCGTAGATAACATCTCATCGTAAACCCGCTTGCCCTCCTCGTCCAACTGCTCATACGCATATTTGCCCACAGAAACCTTCTGGACTGGCTTGACCTCTTTCTGTTCTGCCTGGGGAACCTCTGCCTTTTGCTGATTAGGCTCATCCGCAACCTGCTGGGAATCCTGGGCACGCTCCAGATACCTGTCCTCCTGCAGAATCCTCTGCAAATCCTCCGGAGAACATCCTGCCACATTGCTGCACAGCAACACAAACGCTAATGCCCAGATTATTTTTCTGTATCGTTTCCTCATCTGTCCTGCCTCTCCATCCTTTTCTTCCTTAAAATAAAAGCTGTCCGCAACATCATGCTTCCTATGCCTGGAAATAAGCACAAAGCAAATCTGTCAGAGACTGCATATCCATTGCCCCCATCGTCTCAACTGCTGAATGCATGGCGAGCACCGGTACCCCAATGTCCACCGTCCGCACCGGCAAAAAACTGGAGGCAATAGCGCCCAGCGTCCCGCCGCCCACCATATCTGAGCGGTTGGCAAATTTCTGATAGGGAATTCCAGACTTTCTGCAAATCTGTTCCACCACTGCCACTGCTTCGCAGTCTGTGGCGTAAGACTGGGAAGACGCCTCCTTGATACAAAGCCCTTTCCCGAGTATTGGCTTATTGGTTATATCCATTTTACTCATCTGATTCGGATGCAGCCCATGCGCCACATCCACTGACAGCAAAAATGCATCATACAAACTTGCTGAAATCTGCTCTGGCGTTCTGTTTAAAGACACCAGAATTCTCTGCAGAAGATTCCCCAGCAGCATAGACCCCGCCCCCTGCTTGGTACGGCTTCCCACCTCCTCATGGTCGAACAAAGCAACTACGCGAATGCCCTCCTCACAGCGGCTTTCGATAATCCCTGTCAGCAACGCCTGCACCGATGTAAGGTTATCCAGCCTCGGCGACAGTATCAGCTCCTCTTCTATCCCAACATACTGCGGTTTCTCCCGGCAATATACCCACAATTCAAAATCCAGTATGTTTTCCGGCTCTGTCTGCAGCTCCTTTGCCAGAAAATCGAGGAACTTCTTATCTCCCTCACCTTCCAGACCAAGAATCGGCAAAAGGTCTTTCTGCTTATTCAGTTCGATTCCTTTATTGACTTCCCGGTTCATATGGATAGCAAGGTTGGGGATAACCCCCAAGGTCCGCTCCACTGAAAAATAACGCATCTGAGGGTGCATGACGTCCTCACTCTCCAATGCCACGCGGCCGGCAATACCAAGGGGACGGTCAAGCCAGGTATTTAAAATTGCCCCTCCGTAAACCTCTACATTGACCTGCGCATATCCGCCCGCCTTTACATCCGGGTTGGGCTTTATCCGCAGACATGGAAAATCTGTATGCGCCGCGCCAATCCGTATCGTATCCTTAAATCCTGCACGTTTATGGACTGTAAACGCAAAAAGCGTCGTATCATGATGTTTCACATAATACCTGCCATGTTCTGCCAGCCCCCAAATCTGCTGAAATGAAAGTTCCTCAAACCCCGCCTGCTGCAGCCTGCTCTCGGCTTCCTGCACTACCAGCGCTGCGCTGGTCCCCTTCTCCAGCAAACGAAAAAATGATTCCTCTGTGCGCTCCATCTCCTGCCTCCTAATTTTTCCCTGCCTGTTTCCTTCATGGCTTTCAGGCAAAAACTGTTGCAATTACCGTATATGAATAAATATTATACTATAAATAAAAATTTTTTTCCATAGCATTCGTATGCTGTCACAGAAACTAATTTCCATAGTTTGCTGTTTTCAGCATTTTGTGTTACTATTTGCCATAGGAGGTATTTTATGACATCACTATCAATTCTGAACGTGAAAGAGTTTATGAATATTTTATTGCGCAGCGACATTTTTGACAGCTTTTTGCTCTCAGAAGGCTCCATCACCACTTATATGTCTTTTCATCTGGATGGTCGCTGCAGAGCCGACTTTTTCAGCCCGGAGGATGAACCTTATTCCCAGGTCAGCCAGGAAAATTACATTCCCTTTTCTCTGGCGCGCCCTGTCTGCTTCGACTTAATTAAGGGCAAACGTACCCCCTCTTCCTTTCATTTCGTCTTCCAGCTTTCCAGTGAGAACCAGGCGAAGACCCTTGCCTCCATCGGCAGCAGCCTTTTGCCGGAGGATATTTCCGGCATGTATATAAACCTCAAATACCAGAATCAGCAGCTTACCTGTACCACGGGCGTTTCCTGCCGGGTATTTTCTCCCGATAACTCATTGGAACATGCCTGGGACGAACTGGTGAAGCGTTTTCTCAAAGCACACCGCATTCCATTTGAGGAATTGTTATAGGAAAATAGATGAAATGTAAAATATTCCTTTACTTTTCAAATATAATGTGATATTGTAGAATTATGCTAAAAATAAGGGCATATATTATATATTGGAGGTACTGACATGCAGGGTACAGTAAAATGGTTTAACAACCAAAAAGGATATGGCTTCATCTCTGATGAGTCCGGCAATGATGTATTTGTTCACTACTCCGGATTAAACATGGAGGGATTTAAGTCATTAGAAGAAGGCGCTACTGTGGAATTTGATGTTACTGAAGGTTCCAAAGGACCTCAGGCTGTCAATGTAACTGTAGTACGCTAATTTCATCGAGCTTTTCAATGTACCTTTGTCTGAATATAGAAATTTCGGTTTTTTATTAAGATTAAGATATTGAAAAAATAGGTGATTACAAAAAGCTGCCGTGGGCAGCTTTTTTGTTATATGCACAGTAAATCTTTATTTTCTGGCAACCGCCACAAGGATGCTTCCAAGGAATATCATGAAATCAGAAATATTAAACACAACCCGGTTTATCCAGGGAAACGGCGTACGAAAGCTGAAATAATCCACAACATATCCTTTGGCAATCCTGTCGCAGAGATTGCTGCCACCGCCACCCAACAGAAAGCTCAACCCCAAAAGCACACCTGGATTATCCTTTTTACGCAGCAAAAGCGCCCAGACAATCCCCAATGCCAGCAACAGACCGCCACAGAGATTCCTCACCAGGTTAGGGCTCTTCTCCAGAAAGTTCAGAGCTGCCCCCCGATTGTGGTATCTGTGCAGCACAATCCTGCCCCCACAGACTGACTTGTGTTTTTTAGGTTCCATATGCGTCTCAATATACTTTTTCAGGAAAAAGTCTCCCAGAAATATAATCAATGCCACGGCTGCATATATCATCTCTTATCCTCTCCGTCTACTGAATCCGAAAATCCTCAAACGTCTTGTAAACATTCATCCTTCCCCATCCGTAAGCTTTGTCCGGGTACATGCGCTGCGGGTCGCGGTCCGCGCTCTGAATCAGGGAATTCTTGATGGCTGTGCCGGTAATCGTAGAATAATTTCCCCTGACAATTCCCCACTCCATCATCAGCGCAACACCGCCCGAAGCAACTGCCGCTGCCGCGCTGGTTCCGCTCCTTGTGACAAACATATCCCCGGGAGCTGCACCATACACCTCTACGCCAGGCGCCACAAAGTCCGGCTTTATCAGCCCACTAGCCGTAAAGCCCCTGCCAGACCTTAAATAAATGCTGTTATCTCCGGCATCATATGCCCCTACCGTCATTGGTGCAGCTGCTGAAGATGGCACTGTAAGCGTTGTATCAGGATTGGAACGGACAAAGAACACCTCACCGGTCAGAAATTCCTCCAGCGGCAGCCATACATGAAATGTCTCCGAAATTTCTGACTGCTGGTAGACCCTAATATTCCATATACCCTGCGTAGGTTTAGTGAAACTTATATATATTACCTGAGAGCCATCCAGGATACCGGCAATCCGATAATCAACAGTCACTTTCGTATCCTCAAACAGGAAATTATATTCCCTGCCCCCAGACAAGATAAAGTCACTGGGCATCCGTTCCCCAGTAGGCGAAATAATGTCTAACACAAAACGTTGGGGCGCCCTCGCCCAGACTTCTGCATAAAAGCCTTTCACCCTGTCTCCTACGTTTATCTCAACGTTCTTATAGTATTCATCGCCTTGGATTTCTCCCAGAAAATGGTGACGGGAATTTCCTTCATTTCCCGCTGCAATCACCACAGCGTGGTCTCTGCGCAATGCCATCCCATTGAGCATGGTAGAGAGCGGATTTACACCTGTATGCCCCCCCATATCTGTCCCCAACCCCACGCAGATGACAAGGGGCATATGACGCTCCTGTGCAAGCCGGTTCAGGTAAACCACCCCTGCCATAATATCATTTTCCTGATAGACGACAGCATCCTGGTTGATAAAGTAAAAATCTCGCAGATACTGCTTAGCAGGTTTGAGTTTGACCATAGCAATCTTACTGTAGGGTGCAGCTCCCACAAAATTTTTCTCAGGAATCTCACTGCCCGCTGCCACACTCGCCATATAAGTCCCATGTTCCTCCTCGTCAATCATGGGCACTATCTCATGAGGATTCATACTATTCAGCGCACGGTTAATCTGCTCATCCGTATACTCGCTGCCGTAAATGAAGCCTTCCGGCGGCATCCCGCTCCTGTCCGTCTGATCCCATACTGCCGCAATCCTGGTGCTGCCATCGCTGTTGCGGAAAACTGAATTCTCATAATCAATCCCGGAATCCAGAAAACCAATCAAGACTCCCTGTCCTTTCAGCGCTAATGTAGGCTGGTTCTGCAGACGCAGTATCCCACTTACCTCCAAAGCGCTCTCATCCATCAGGCCATAACATCCGGGAATTGCATTGTAACTGTAGTTCCTGATACTGAGCGGCGGGTTATCTGCCCGCGGCACATAAACTACATCATAAGTGATATCAAGCTGCTGTGTGCAGGATGACGCTGGGAACCTCCGCGTCTCCAGGATATACTCCTCAATAAAATCATAATAATCGTTAGAATAGACAGCTTCTTCACAATCCATATGCTGCTCTTTTCTTTTTTATCAGCATATGCAGGAAAATCTCGGCTTATGCTCCCGCCGCCCCCACCTTCTCCGGCAGGACCGTACAGCCGCGCATACTGATAAGCGGCGCGCCATGGTTGTCTATATAATCTTCGGTGATGGTCACCACGCCAATACTGTCATCTTTGGGAATCTCATACATGATGTCCAACATGAATTCCTCAATGATGGCCCGCAGCGCACGTGCACCTACATCTTTCTCTTTCGCCCTTCTGGCTATCGCATGAAGCGCGTTCTCTTCAAATTCCAGCTTGACCTCATCCATCGCCAGCAATTTCTGGTACTGCTTGACTATCGCACTCTTAGGTTCAGTAAGAATACGCACCAACATATCCTCTGTCAATGCATCCAAAGCAAATATCACCGGAAGACGACCAAGAAACTCTGGAATCATGCCGTATTTGCGGATATCTTCTACCTCTACCCTCTGCAGAAGGTTTTCCTCTCCATCGTATTTGTCCTTCAAATCCGCATGGAATCCCATCGCTGACTGCTTATTCAGACGTTCTTTGATGATTTCCTCCAAATCAGGAAATGCACCGCCACAGATAAAAAGGATATTCCTGGTATTGACAGTGGCAAGAGGCACCATAGCATTCTTACTGTTTGCCCCCACAGGGACTTCAATCTCAGCGCCTTCCAACAGTTTTAACATGCCCTGCTGTACGCTCTCACCGCTGACATCACGCTGGTTCGTGGTTTTCTTCTTGGCAATCTTGTCAATCTCATCAATAAAAATGATACCATGCTCTGCACGTTCCACATCATTGTCGGCTGCCGCAAGAAGCTTGGATACCACGCTCTCAATATCATCCCCAATATAACCTGCTTCCGTAAGCGAGGTAGCATCTGCTATGGCAAGCGGCACATCAAGAAGCTTTGCCAGTGTCTTGACCATATAAGTCTTGCCACTTCCGGTAGGCCCCAGCATCAGCATATTCGATTTCTCAATCTCAATGCCATCCTCATCATCACAGGAAACACGTTTATAATGATTATATACAGCTACGGACATGACCTTCTTGGCATGTTCCTGTCCAACGACATATTCATCCAGGCTTGCCTTTATCTTATGGGGCGCCGGAATAGACCTGATGTCCAGTTCAGGCTTCGCCTTCTTCTCCTCTTTTGCCTTTTTCTTCTTGAGTTTCTGGCTTTTGGGCATCGCATTCATATTCTGAAGGTCTGCCAGGTTAATCATACTGATATTGGGCATATTCCCGAAATTCCCCATATCGCCAATCGGAAAGCCCGCATGATTCATAGTATCGAATGTTTTCTGCATACAGTCCGAACAGATACAGATATTATTGGGGATATGAATCATCTTACCCGCCTTGCTTTCCGGCCTGTGGCAGATGAAACAGATATCCTCATAATCCTCCGTCTCTGCCTCATCTATGATATCTTTATCATCTATCTTCTCGTTATCTTCTAACTTATCTTTATCGCTCATCCTGAATTCTCCTTCTTCTATCGCATATCCTGTTCAAAACAAAAGTCCAGATATTATTTCTAATATTATTATAATTCAAGGATGAATATTGCACAACTGCTTTTCGCAAGAGTTTAGAAATGTTTAAGATATCGAGTTATTGTTCGCAGATTTGATAACTTTGCCAATAGCAGCAGGTCCTTTTGGCATACAGAATCCAGTTGCCAGTGAACAGTAACGACATCGAAACATTTCATGCAGCAATCAATACTCATAAAAGAAATTATACCCACAGAATTTCTGGTTAATCGGGTCGAAATAAAGCCCCATCGCAGCATCGCCCTGTACCAAAAGCAGAATCATGTCCTTTAATTCCACTACCTGGTAGGAATAATTGACAGAATAATCCACATCTACATCAAATTCCGTATTATCCTGATATATCGCTTTCCATTCCTCCTCTAACACGCTGAACCTCTCTGCCAGATTCCCATCTTCCGCTCTTCCCTGCACAATATCCTGCAGCCATAGCACTCCATACAGATATGCATTTTCATACTCACTGTCCAGAATATAAATGGTAGGCGAACCCATATCGTTCAATTGCGACATATAGGAAAAATATTTGGACAGGCTGGTTTCCGACTTCTCTAATATCTCCACCATCTTCTGTTTGCCCTCTTTCCACTCATCCTGTTCCTGCCGCTCCTCAGTGACAAACTCCGAACAGATAAAATTAATGACATTCCAATCACTGCAGGCAATGCGCACCTGATAACGCTTTCCTCCCAGATAAAGGACATCCCGGTAGAAATATATTGTGCCTACAGATACATTATCTGTCATAACCATATTCTGCAGGATATGACGCCCCCTTACCTGAAACCATTGAAAGACCTCCTCCATTTCCACACCTGCCTCACAGGCAATCAGCTCACTGAAATAAGCATCCGCAGAAAGAAAGCACTGCAGCTGCATGTCCTCTATTTCCTCGGTCTGTACGCCAGGGATTCCTGTCCCCTCCACTTCCAGCTGCACGCCTTTTTCCAAATCCTGTATATCGTATGCCCTCTGCGGAAAATACTGCTGGATAAACAAATCTTCCCCTAGGAAAATAGGAACAATGCCTTCCTCTTCCTTTACCGGTTCTTCCGGATAATAATTCCAGGGAAAGATTTCAATATCATCCTCTATTTTCCCATAGAAAATGTTAGAGCCAGCATTTTCATATCTGGCACGTTCAGGGACACTCTCGCTTCTCAAAATCCGCCTTCCCTGCTCTACTATGCCCAGATAGCCCAGCCCCAGAATAACCGCTGCACACGCAAAAGTAAGCAGCATTGACTTTACATTACGCACGTTCCTTCCCCCCTTTCATACGGATGAAAACACGGGTACCCTCTCCCAGCCGGCTCTCGAAATGCATCTTCCCCCGGTGGTTGGAGACAATCTCCGCACAGAGGGCCAAGCCAAGCCCTGCCCCGCCATGGGCACGGCTCCTTGCCTTATCCACCATATAAAATGCCTGGGTAATCTTGGCAATCTCTTCTTCTGGAATCCCGACCCCTTCGTCTTTTACCTCAATGCAGAAGACGCCTTCTTCAAACCTCCCTATAACACTGATATTTCCGCCCTCCTGGGACGCCTTGATGGCATTGTCCACCAGGTTATAAAGCAAAGATTTAAACAATTCACGGTCCACGCACAACATCCCCTTCTCAGCTTCACAGGACAGATGCATATTATGGCTGTCTGCAATTACTTTCAGGGAAATGCCGATTTCACGGAACAGGCTTTCCATATCCTCCTGCTGCCATTCCAGTTTGGCTTCCCCAACGGTAATCAGTTCCATCAGCTTTCCTGACAGCGCGCGCATACGGCTGGCTTCCTCCTTAATAATCCCTGCATACTCAATCCGGTTGTCTTCCGTGATATCTTTTTTTATCTGCAGCAGGTCTGAAAATCCCAAAATGGAGGTCAGGGGCGTCTTCATCTCATGAGCCAGATTGTCAATAAAATGTTTGCGGTCCTCTGCGACATTCTCCAATGCACGGACATTGGTCTCCACCGACTCCGCCATGATATTCATATTGCTTGCCAGCTCTGACAGTTCATCATGCCCTTTTACTAAAATGCGTTTGCGGTAATTTCCCAGGGCAATCTCTCCCGTCCCCTCATTTACCCTTTTTAAAGGATATAGGAGCATTTTTACCACAATCAGCAGGATAAACGCAATCACGATGGCGCAGGACATGCTGATGATTTGGATTTCATAAAGCATATTTTCATGGATTTTCACAACGTCTCGGATATCATTCTCCGTAATGATATAATAAATTTTCCCTTCCAGGTTCTCCGTGGACGCCGTGTATAACTGGTATTCCTGTACCTGCATACAGGTACTTTTCTCCTCTTCCACCGCCTCCACAAGTTCCTGCGGAATTTTCATCGACTTATTGGCATAGACTACTGCTTTCTCCCCATCCAGAAACGCCACGCCGTTGCTGCTTTCCCCAAAAGTCTCCGTCATGAAGCCCAACATGGTCTTTTCATCGAGCACAATCGCATTCTCCCTCAAACGCTCCGTCAGCATCATGCTCTTAAAACTGGTGACAAGAAACTCATGTTCACTGTATACGCTCTGTTTCTTTTGGTCCATTGCCAGGGAAAAACTGTTTTTTAACAACAAAATACTGGTTATGCTCACCGCAAGCATTACCAGTATCAATGTATATAGAAAAATTTTCTGCCAAAGCTTCATGGACTACTCCTTTGCGCTTTCCAGACGGTATCCCAGTTTAGGGATTGTCACCAGCTTGTCCTTCAAGTTTAATTTCTTGCGGAGCTGCTGGATATGGATATCAATCGTCCGGCTCTCTCCCTCATATTCAAATCCCCAGACAGCCGACAAAAGCCGGTCCCTGGAAACCGCCACATCCTTATGCTGCATAAAGAATATCAGCACGTCAAATTCCTTGGGCGTAAGATAAACCTCCTCACCATCAGCACGGCAGATATGCTCCTCCACGTTGACCGTAATGTTCCCATAGTGGTAAACACGCTCAATCCGCTTGACTCGGCGGAGGATTACTTCTATCCTTGCCAACAGTTCCATCGCCTCAAAGGGCTTGACAATATAATCCTCCGCTCCCAGGCGCAGCCCCCGCACCTTATCCGTCAATTCCTGCTTTGCCGTGATAAAGATTACCGGTGCATCGGTATTCGTGCGTTTACGCATAATCTCAAAACCGCTCATATCCGGCAACATCACATCCAAGAGAATTAAGTCGTAATTCCCACACTCTATCTTCTCAAAAGCCTCAGAGCCATTGTCGCATAATTCACTTTCATAACCTCCGATGGCAACCGTAGCTTCCATCAGTTTGGCAATATTTGGGTCATCTTCTACTATTAAAATTTTAATCATTTCTGCCACGATTCCTTTTTATGCTATAAAAATTTTATCTTACTCCTGTTAATTTGTATACAGGAAAATGTAAAATTTATGTAAGGTTGACATAAGACTTGTTCTCCTCTAACTGCAACGCTATACGGTATACTTCTCAATTGTTTCCACAGTCTCCAACAATTCTCTCATCCGCTCCTGCGCCTGTTTTGCCTGACGGCTCGTATCTTCACCCAGTTCCACCGCCTGCTGCGTATTGGCAGACACTTCCTCACTCACGGCTGAAATCTGGTTGATACTGTCGACAATCACATTGTTGGACTGCAGGATTTCCTCTATCTTGCCATAGATTTCCCCGACATTCTGATTTAATTCACCCATACGCTCGCCGATGCCATAAAACTGCTGCTCTGCACTTTGAATCAAAGAGTGCTCTTCGCTGGAATTTGCCATGACATTGTCCACGGTAGACTTTGCCATATCTGCATTCTCCCTAAGCTGCTGCACAATCTTCTGAATATTCTCCGTCAACGTCCTGGTCTCATCTGCCAGCACACGGATTTCCTCTGCCACCACGGCAAAACCGCGCCCGGCTTCCCCTGCCCGTGCACTCTCAATGGACGCATTGAGGGCGAGCAGATTCGTCTGGCTGGAAATGGCAAAAATCTGTTCCGTAATCTCACCTACTTCCCGCGCATTCTCAATCAGCTGCTCCACAGAGGAAACAACCTGTTCATTAAAATTCTGCATTTTCCCGGACTGGTCCTGCAGGTTATCCATCGTTCTCTGTCCCTCATCCACAGCCTGCTTGGACTGTCTCGCCAGTTCTAACATCTGGTCAGACATCTCCTTGGTCCGCTCAATCATGCCCTGAATATTTTCTGTCATCACCGTCTGTTTCTCAATGCTCTCTGCACTGTGGGCATTTCCCTCAGAAATGCCGGTGAGCGCCTGCGCCGTAGTGTCCACGTTCTGGCTGAGGATATTGATATACTCCCCTGCCTGCGCAGAATTATCTTTCACCGCCTGCGCAACCTTGAGCACATCTTCAAGCAGCTGGTGGCTCTTTTCTTTCTCCTCATTTAGGTTAGAAATCTTATCGTTATTATTGCGGTTGGAAATCTTTGTCGTGCCGCATAGCACAATCAGATATACAATGACGGTCGCCCCCTGCAGGAGGAGGGAGGTGCTGTTCAGCTCCGCCCCGGATGGAAGCGATTTCTTCACCGCTGCTAGGTATACCAGGTCGACAACCGTTATCAGGCTGTATACGCCGGCAATACGCAAAATCAAGTTATAATTAAAGTAAAGGATATATATAACTGTCAATGGAAATACCATGGCAAACACCAGGTCATTCTGTGCACCCAAAAGTGCAATCGCATAGACAATCATGTACCCGGTCACAGAAACATGCTTAAACATCCTGCTGTCTTTCTGATGCAGGAACACTGCATAGTCGGCAATCATGGAAATCAAAACGGTCAGCTCCACAGTCAGCAAAAATCCCAGCCCAATATTTCCCTTGCTGTAATCGCTGAAATACCCAAAAAACAAGAACAAATCCATGATAGTAATGATAATAAGCAAAAACTGGTTTACAGATTTCTCTCTGTTGTAAGCCTTTTTCATCTCATCCATCTGTGCTCTCCTTTGCAATATTTGTATTTTGTCGGAATCATGCTATCACAATCTTTAGATTTTTTCAAGAATACTGCCTTGCCATCTTTGCTCATTTATGTGTCAATTTTGTCTTTTTCTTACCTTTTTAATTTTTCTCTGCTCTATTAATCCCACCAAAAATACCACACGTCTGATTCTTCCAGACCCACTGCCAGTTCCGATATCTTATAGGTGCGCGTTCCCTGCTCCACACGGTCCACACAAAACGCATAATGCTCCTTCGCCGCTTCCATGCTGTCCATGCCATTCAGCTTCTCGGGCGCATAAAATTCCATCACATCATGGGTAAAAACTGCCGGAACTGCCTGATATTTCTCATACCAGTATTTACAGATGGCAATCATCTCTTCCGGTGAGGGGCACTCATTCCATCCTCCCATAGGCAAATAACCGATAACTTCCCAAGGATTTTCCACAGGTATCTCCAACAGCAGCGTATCCGCCTCCAACATCCCATCGCTGAAAGACATGTAACCGATAAACTGGTGCAGTTCCTCCCCTTCTGTCACCTCACCCATCATCTCTTGCAGTTCCTCTTCCTCATATTCTTCGGTATATTCCGCAAAACGCTTCTCCAATATCTCTTTGCCATTGTCTCCGCATTCGGCAATGATTTCATCTCTGTCGTATTCCTCTTTTACCACTTCTAAAAGCCACTCCACAGCATACTCATCCAGACAGATTAACACTGGCCAAAAGCCGCTTGTTTTCCCTTTATCCAAAGCTTCCCGGTACGCCTGCTCTGCCAGTTCCGGGTCTGTTCCCCGCTCAAACACCGTGTATTTGCACTGAAAGTTCTCCGCTATTTTCTTTGTCGATTCATCCATCTTCTTTCCCTCCAGTTATTCATCTTTCTGTACCGAAACTGCCCATCATGTCATAATCCATGCTTAACCTGCCTTCTTAACAGCAATCCCAGTAATACAGCACGTCCCCAAAATCTTCGTTTGCCAAATCCTCTTCACGGATAAAAAAGTTTGCCACGCCTGCATCTCCCCACAGAACGTAATCATCACCGTCACCGTAATCGGAATCCATCTGGAAGAGCTGAATGCCATATTTCTCTTTCTCATCTTCCTCTTCCCTGGGGTCATACTGTGTGAAATAAGGCCAGCCCAGCAGCCAATGCCCGGAGGGTTCCAATTCGTCCCAAAGGACATCCCTGCCTTCTTCAGAAAAGCTGTTATAATATCCTTTCTGTTCCTCTATCTCCCAGCCCACTGCTTTCGCCGCCTGGCGGAAATATTCTTCAAACCTGTAATCGTCCATGCCTATGTAAGTCTCTTTCACTTCAAAGTCAATCCCATATTCACCCCAGACTGGCGATTCCTCCATATCCTCCGCCGCGCTGTCCGGCATCCCCAGCGTTACTATCTCTTCTTTGGAGACGTTGTAATCTATCGTCTTGTGGTACACCACCCGAAAACTGTCCTGCGTCAATCTCCCATCGCTGTCTGCCGTGTAATCAAAATCCATTCCGTACACATCATCCATGGCAATGAAAAACTGCAGCATTCCGCCTCCCGGCAGCTTATTCCCAGGATTCTTCCCTTCCCTGTTCAGCACATCCAGATTGATTTGTGCCAGCATCATCAATAAATCGCCGTCCTTTGTCCTGGGATAATCCATGCGCATATCCCAGTAAGGTACGCCGCCAAATTTGCTGTCCGTAATCCCAGGCTTCTTTTCGGGATTAATCTTGATACAGACCGCCTGCCTGGCTGAGAGGCGCTTGATTTCTTCGATGGTTTTTTGTTCTGTTTCTGGTATGTTGTTCATGGCCTTCTTCCTTTCTATTTCATTTTTCCATAATTCCCTTTAATCCAACAAATACCCGGCTTCATAAGAACACTCCAGATAACTTGGATTCTGATAATAAACATCTGATTTGAAATCAGATATTTTATCACTGATAAAAGAAGAGAATATTTTCATCAGTTCATCAACTTCTTTTCCCAGTTCTGCACAGTCTTGTTCAAAGGAAAGGCAATGGCTTACACCAGCATCATGCAGCTGCTTTTCTACACCTTTTCGTCCCAACGCTTGCGTAATCACTCCTCTCAAAAATCAGGCAATTTAACGCTGACAACGTATGAAAACTTATCTGATGTGTCGGATATTTTTCATGATAAAGAACCATAAATATCCCCTAACTTTCCTCTTCAGACATATGATAGCTCTATTTTACAATACCTCCTATGGAAATGCAAGAAAGGCTATGTGGGTTATAGAATAAAGTGGGCAAGCCCACATCACCACCCTTCCCCAATCTTAGGAAATTAGCTTGCACACTTTGCTGCGCCGAGCGCTGTCGCCTTAGCGACATATTTCCTCTTGCGCGAGTGCGCATCCTATTTTTGTCTTATAGGAAATACACTTTCACGCGTTAGCGTGACAATGTATTTCCTATTAAGATAAAAAGAGATGCCGTTACAGCATCTCCTTTAAGATTTGATTTACCATGCCGGGATTGGCTTTGCCTTTCATGGCTTTCATGGTCTGCCCTACCAGAAAGCCGATGGCTTTCTCCTTGCCGTTTCGGTAATCCTCCACAGACTTGGGGTTATCTGCAATGACTTTGGCAACCGTTTCACGCAGCGCGCCTTCGTCATTGACGGTTTTAAGCCCATGTTCCTCCACATACTTAGCCACATCTATATCCTCTGTAAAGACTTGTTCAAAGACTTCCTTCGCCACCGTGCCGTTGATGGTTCCGTCTTCTGTAAACGCAATGATTTTGGCAAGGTTTGAGGGAGAGAAAGAAAGTTCTTCTGCGTCCATCTCATGCTCTTTTAAGAGGCGCATGGTCTCACCCATCAGCCAGTTTGAGACTTTCTTGGGTTTTTCGCACAACGCTGTGGTCTGCTCAAAGAGGTCGGCAAGCTTTTTCACGGAAGTGAGGATTTTCGCATCATATTCCGGCAGATCAAACTCCTCCATGTAGCGTTTCATCTTTTCGTCGCGCAGCTCTGGCTGCTTGTCACGGATTTCCTGCAGCCATTCATCGCTGATGACAATAGGCACTAAATCCGGCTCTGGGAAATAGCGGTAATCCTGGGCATCTTCTTTGGAGCGCATGGCATAGGAATATCCCTCCTCATCGTTCCAGCGCCTGGTCTCCTGCACGACCTTTTCTCCTGACTCAAGCAAATCAATCTGACGTGCAGTCTCCGCCTCAATCGCCCTGGCAATCGCCTTAAACGAGCCGATATTTTTCATCTCCGTGCGTGTACCGAATTCTGCCGCCCCTTTCTCGCGGACAGACAAGTTTACGTCCGCACGCATGGAACCTTCCTGCATTTTACAGTCGGAAGCCCCCAGATATTGGATAATCATCCGCAGTTTATCCAGATAGGCAATCACTTCCTCAGCGGAACGCATATCCGGCTCAGAGACAATCTCAATCAAAGGTACGCCGGAACGGTTGTAATCCACCAAAGACACCTCTTCCCAATCGTCATGCACCAGTTTGCCGGCATCTTCTTCCATATGGATTTCATGGATGCCAATGGTTTTGCTGCCCATGTCCGTCTCAATCTCAATGATGCCGTCATGGCAGATGGGCAGATAGAGCTGGGAAATCTGGTAGTTCTGTGGGTTATCTGGGTAGAAATAGTTCTTACGGTCAAATTTGCTGTACTGGTTAATCTGGCAGTTTGTCGCCACGCCCACTGCCATGGCATATTCCACGACCTTCTTGTTCAGCACCGGCAGCGAACCGGGCATCCCGGTACACACCGGGCAGGTGTGGGTATTGGGCGCGCTACCGAAAGCGGTGGAGCAGGAGCAGAAGATTTTCGTTTTCGTTGCCAGCTCTACATGGACCTCCAGCCCGATGACGGTTTCATATTCTTTACTCATAATCTCTCTCCTTCCTACTGCTCTGCTAATGGGCTGTGATGATAGGGTCTGGTCTGTTCATAGGCAAATGCGGCGCGGATTATCTTCTTTTCCTGGAAACAATCGCCGATAAGCTGCAGCCCAATCGGAAGCCCCTGGCTGTCCAGCCCACAGGGCAGGCTGATTCCCGGAAGCCCCGCCAGATTCACAGAGACCGTATAGATGTCTCCCAGATACATTTTTAGGGGATCGCACAAGGACTCGCCAAGCTTCGGCGCGGTGGTAGGCGCTACCGGACCAAGAATGACGTCATATCTGGCAAACGCTTTGTCAAATGCCTGTTTTATCAATGCTTTCGTGCGTAGTGCTTTTAAGTAATACGCATCGTAATAGCCGGAACTGAGTACAAAAGAACCGAGCATAATGCGGCGTTTTACCTCCGCCCCGAATCCCTGGGACCGCGATTTCTTATACATATCATGAAGCCCCTCATAGTCTTTCGCACGGTAGCCATATTTCACGCCGTCAAACCGCTCCAGGTTGGAACTTGCTTCGGCAGCGGCAATCACATAGTACGCTGAGATTGCATATTCCACCAGGCTCAAATCGAATTCTTCCACCATCGCTCCCTTTTCTTCGAGGACTCTGGAAGCATTTAACACGGCTTCTTTTACTTCCGCGTCCAATCCGCTGCCCAGATAATCCCGGGGAATACCGATTTTCAGCCCCTTAACGTCATCCACTAATGCTGTGGTAAAATCCGTGTCCTCACGTTTGACAGAAGTAGAATCTTTCTTATCATGGGAACTGATAATTTCTAAGACAGTGGCGCAGTCCGTCACGTCCTTTGCCACCGGTCCAATCTGGTCTAAGGAAGAACCGTAGGCAATCAGCCCATAACGGGAAACCGTGCCATAAGTAGGCTTGATGCCGGTAACACCGCAGAACGAACTGGGCTGGCGGATAGAGCCGCCAGTATCCGAGCCCAGTGCACAGCTTACTTCCTCTGCTGCCACCGCTGCGCAGCTGCCGCCAGAAGAACCGCCCGGGACATGTCCGGTATTCCAGGGATTTCTCGTCACTCCATAGGCAGAAGTTTCCGTGGTGCTGCCCATGGCAAATTCATCCATGTTCGTCTTGCCAATCACAATAGCGCCCGCCTTTTCCAGGTTCTGCACCGCTTCAGCCGTGTAAGTTGGGACAAAATTATTTAAAATCTTAGAACTGCAGGTTGTCAGCACTCCTTTCGTGCAGAGGTTGTCTTTCACTGCCAGCGGAACCCCGGCAAGCGGTCCTGCAAGCGTCCCCTCCTCAATCTGTTTCTGCACCTCGGCAGCACGTTCCAATGCATGTTCCCCATCCACGGTTACAAATCCGTTTATCTGCGGCTCTTTGCCCTCGATAGCAGCCAGCGATGCTTTCACTGCCTCTTCGGCTGTCACTTCCCCGGCTTTGATTTTCTTTCCCAGCTCCACGGCTGTCAATGATAAAAGGTTCATCCTTTGCCTCCTTACTGCTCTACCGTCTTGGGCACCACAAATGCCCGCTCTCTCTTCATGGGTGCATTTGCCAGCGTATCTTCTCCGCCGTCCCTGTCCTCTGCCACATCCTCACGGAACACATTATTTACGGAAAAAACATGGGACATTGGCTCAATTCCTGACGTGTCCAGCTCATTTAACGTGTCAATATAATCCAGCATAGTCTCCATATCCTTTTTCGCCGTCTCTTTCTCTTCCCTGGACAAATCCAGCTTGGCAAGAATTCCCACATATTCCATGGTCTCATCGGAGATTGCGTTTTTGCCTGTTTGGGCATTTACTTTCTTTTCAACCTGTTCCAATCCTGTCTCCTCCTAATCTATTTGGTCTTTGCAGTTTCATATTCATGAGCAAACTTTAATCCCGCACCTTAATGTGCACTTCCCGAAGCTGCTGCTCCGTCACCGTGCCCGGAGCGGCGCACATCAAGTCCTGCGCGTTTCCATTCATGGGGAAGGCAATGACCTCCCGGATGTTCTCCTCGCCTTTCAATAGCATCAGCATCCGGTCAATGCCCGGCGCCATGCCGGCATGGGGCGGCGCACCAAACTGAAACGCGTTGTATAATGCCCCAAATTTATTTTTCAATACTTCTTTGTCATAACCTGCAATCGCAAATGCCTTCTCCATAATCTGTAAATCATGGTTGCGGACTGCGCCGGACGAGAGTTCCACACCATTGCAGACAATATCATACTGGTATGCCAGAACTTCCAGAGGTTCTTTCTCATTTAACGCTTCCAGTCCTCCCTGGGGCATGGAAAATGGATTATGTGTAAATCCTATCTGCTTTGTCTGCGCATCCCGCTCGAACATCGGGAAATCATTGACGTAGCAGAAGCGGTAAGCATTTTTCTCCAGCAAATCCAGCTTTTCTCCCAGTTCTGTGCGAATCATGCCCGCATAATAGGCAGCGCGCGCCTCCTTATCTGCCATAAAGAAAATGGTATCTCCTACTTCCAGTCCAGTGAGTACACGGAACTCTTTCTTAAGCTCCTCGGGGATGAATTTGTCAATTGGTCCTTTGTAGCTGCCATCCTCCATGACTTCCAGGTAGCCCAGACCTCCCATGCCGATTCCGGTAGCAAACTTCAGCAGCTTTTCATGAAATCCTTTGGACATTTCTGCGTGTACCCGGATTGCACGGACGGTCTTTCCGAGAAATGGCTTGAAACTGCATTTCTGGAAAAATTCTGTGACGTCCACGATGCGCAGCGGATTTCGCAGATCCGGCTTATCCGTGCCGAATTCCAGCATTGCCTGTTTGTAACTAATCACCGGAAACGGTGTCTGGGTCACAACGCTTCCCTCTGGCGCAAATTTAGAAAATGCTGCTGCCAGCACTTCTTCCCCAACATGAAATACATCTTCCTGCGTGGCAAAACTCATCTCAAAATCAAGCTGGTAAAATTCTCCCGGAGAGCGGTCCGCCCTCGCATCTTCATCCCGGAAACAAGGGGCAACTTGAAAATATTTATCGAACCCTGATGCCATCAGAAGCTGTTTATACTGCTGGGGCGCCTGGGGCAGCGCGTAGAATTTTCCTTTGTATTTGCGGGAGGGCACAATATAGTCCCTGGCTCCTTCCGGTGAAGATGCGCACAGGATGGGCGTCTGGATTTCCACAAATCCCAGTTCCGTCATTTTCTGGCGCAGGAATGCGATTACCTTAGAGCGGAAGAGAATGTTTTCTTTTACTTTCTGATTGCGTAAATCCAGATAACGGTATTTCAGCCGCACCTCTTCCCTTACCTCTTTGCTTGTCATTATTTCAAAGGGAAGCGTCTCATATACCTCTCCCAGAATATCAATCTCTTTGGCATCCAGTTCAATCGTCCCAGTGGGTATCTTAGGGTTGTAAGTTTCCTCATCTCTCTTTTCCACCAGTCCCTGAACGGATATTGCCTGTTCCTTTCTGATTCCCTCCAACAGTTTTCCGTCCCGGATTACCACCTGCATCACTGCGTACATATCCCGCAAATCCACAAAGGAAACGCCGCCGTGGTCACGGATATTCTCTACCCAGCCTGCCACGCGGATTGTTCTGCCAATGTCGCTTTCGCTTACCTTGTCTAACGTAATGTCTCTGTAAATGTTGCTCATAATGGTCACTCCTTTTCATGTTCAGTCTGCTTAATCGAGGAAACAAAGTGGGCAAGCCCACCTCACCCCCATTTATGGGGGATTGGCTTGCATACTTTGCTGCGCCGAGTGCAGTCGCTACAGCGACTAATACCTATTGCACGAGTGCGCATATTATTTTTGTCTTATAGGAAGACCACTCACGCTTTAGCGTGAAAAGGTCTTTCCTATAAAACAAAAATGCCCCGGAATACATGATATAGTATCCCGGGGCGAATAAACTAGTTATCCGCGGTACCACCCGCATTGGGAAAGAAATCCTTTCCCCACTCTTATGCGTAACGTGCATGGACGTACTGACCTACTTACTTTCAACCAGTCTGCTCCAGAGTGTTCCCTTTGTCTCCTCTTCCAAACAGCGCTCTCAGTCGGTGACGCCATATTCCTGTCGGCCTCTGAAAACAAGAGTCTCCTTCAACGCTTTAACTTGCTAATGTTTTAATTTTGAACATCATAGCACTCTTTTGGCATTTTGGCAAGAACTTTTTAAATTTTTTTGAAAAACCTGCGCTAAACTGCCCTCCTTACTTCTTCACTTTCACATTTTTCACCTTACTGTAACTTCCATATATTCTGGACTTGCCATCTTTCTTGTAAGCACGTATCCTGACATAATATTTTTTTCCGGCTTTCAGATTTTTCTTAATTTTCGTGTTCGTGGTGCGGTTCTTCTTGACATCTACAGTTTTTGCGCCCTTAAACTTCTTGTTGGCTGAATACTGAATCTGATAGCCGTCTGCCTGTTTATCCCTCTTCCATTTTACGGTAATCGTTTTCTTAGCCGTAGATTTCACACTGCTAAGCACCATCTTCTTCGGCGCAATCGTCACGGTAACTTTCTTTGCTGCAGGATTATAGCTGCTGTTCCCGGCTGCACTGATGGTGATTACCGCCTTGCCGCAGCCTTTGATGCTTACCTTGCCGCTTGTTTTTCCCACAGTCACCACCTTCGTGTTGCTGGAAATATAAGTGATTGCTCCCTGACCTTTGGCTTTAAGGGTAAACGGCTTGTTTCCATATACTTTTTTGATAGCGGAAGAAACCCCGGTAATCTTATTGTCCGCTTTCTTAGGCGGACATATTGTAGGTCCCTCGCTTTCCGCCGCTTTTACAGCTGCAGAAGCAATGACAAATTTATCCAGCCTCGGCGTGAAATCATCCTGCAGTTCACTGAATTTATAGGAGTTGTCATTCGTAAACGCAATAATATTTTCACCCTTTTGCAGCTTCACATCTACAACTGTGTTTTTAAACGTATCCCAGCAGAAAGTATTTCTGAAATATACGGTCTGCGGCGTTGCTCCATTAACGGAAATCTGCATATACCGCTCTACCAAATCCGTATTATACGGATGCACATAATTGGAACCGTCCTGTTTCTTCATCACAGGCGCAGGTTCATCATTGGCATAGAATACCGAAAGTTTATAGTCGCCCGCTTCCGGCACGTTCACTTTAAGTTTTAAGCTGTTGTCGCTTCCTCCCCGGAATCCCTCAATTGCTTTCTTGCCAGAAGCATAATCATTATTGATGACCTGAGGAACAGAGACGCTTCCCGGAAGATAATGATAGTCATCCTCATCGTTAAAAACACCGCTGCCGGTAAGCTCACAGTCTTCCGCTTCTATCATATAAGTATTGTTCTTTGTATGTTCAGCGTCCTCAGTAAACGTCAAGAGGTCCAAAACAAGCCCATTTCCTGTTATGCTAAAACGGTTCATTCCTGCTGTAAGGTAGACTTTGCCGGCATTCTGATTCCCCACTGTGAAATCAAAAAGCTTCATCCAGCCTACGCTGACTGCAGTCTCTGCTTTCGCATCTTTGGCATAATCCACACGGCTCTTGGACAACGCTGCGCTGCCGCTTCCCATTGTACCTAATGTATAATAACCATCACGCGGCACACAGACGTAGAACTCAAATGTCCCGCTGCCGGAAGCGATTCCCGCTCCTGAATAACTGCCATTCTGAGACAATGTAAATCCTTTTTGGCTGCCCACAAGTTCCTCCGGCTCTACTTTGACAACTGCCGGCGTATCTGGCGCATAAGTCAGGTCAATCTTATCCAGCAATGCACACAGCATGGAATTTACCTCTTTGCCTTTCTGGCTCTCTCCCTTGTACATCAGCTGAATGGTATGGCTCCCTGCTGTCAAATCTAAGTAGACTGTTTTATAATTATAATAGCCCCATTTGACTGTAGAATCATAGATAATCTCCTGCGGCTGCCCATTGTCAACCGTCAGCGTATGTCTGGAAAGCGCACCGATGGCACGGTTCTGCCCTCCAGTAGCGACATATTCCAGACTCTGCGCATCCACCTGCGGCGCCTGGCTGGAATAATAGATATTCAGCCGGTATCTTCCTGTCTTGGGCACATTGACCGCAAATCTGACACCGTCTTCCTCGGTATCTAAACTGCCAACTTCCGCACGGTTCGAGCGCGCCAAATCGCCGCCGCTTGTCTTGGTATAACTTTTCGCTCCTCCAATCAAATCAGCATCTTCGGCTTCATACGTCTGTTCCCAGTTTTTGCTATAAGATGCGATTGTGCCAATTGTATCATTTGTTGCGGGTGTAATCACCGCATAGTAGGCATCCATCAGCTCTGCATCCGGAACTGTAAATACGAGGTCATTGCCGGAAAATGCCAGATTCCCTTCAAATTCCACTGGAATATCATCTGCAAATCCATGATGCCCGGTAAATTTGGTGCTATAGAGCTTGACATGTGCCTTATCTGCCCCGGCAAAGGTTCTGGTTGATTTGATATTTTCTATGCTGACCGTCTGCTTGCCTGCCTGACCGCCAAACAAGCTGTAAATCATGCCAGCCTCTTCGTCCACGCTTGTCATGCCGTACAGTCTGCCATAAGCTCCTGGTCCTTCAATATTCTCCAATGTCAGCGGCGTCTTCTTGCCTGTCATCTGGGCATACCATTTATACACCCACCATGCTCCATTCGGTTTATTCGTATCTGCCGCCAGCTCATTCAGGGAATTTGCCAGTCCCCAATAAGGCAGGGAGGCATAAACGTCTTCCTCCTCAAAAACAGCCAGCCAGTTCACCAGTGCCCCGGGATTTCCCACATCGTCAAAATTCACGGTCTCATTGATAAACAGAACCGGCTCTATTCCGGAATCTGAATAATAAGTCTCCACATATCCTTTTACCTGGTCGCAATGGGATTTAATTGTCGCCAGCTTATCCTTCTGCAGTTCATGCCAGGTGATGTATTCCGGCAGACATTCATTTTTCTGGCAAAACTCAAAAAATGTTTTATAAGCATTGCCATCATAAACTGAAAAATTAGGTCCTGCCACCTTGATTGCCGGATTAATATCTTTCACTGTATTGTAAATAGTCAGCCAATCATTACAAAAACGCGTCCAGTTCCTGTCATTATACCAGATTCCATCCGGCTCATTAAACAGCACTAAACTGTATTTTTCAAGTTCCTCTGCCGTCTTGCCCCCTAACATCTTACGGACAACCATATCTACTTTCTCGATATAATCTGCAATCCCTGTATTCTCATAGGGCCACTCCAAATAATAATCCTGTAAGTAACCCTGAATATTCTCTACGCCGCACGCAAAAAGATAGTTCTCCAACCGGTAACCGTCCCCGGACGGATGCTGCTTGCCATCCGCCACTTTCTGGATAAGAGCTTTCGGCCTGATTGCACTTATCAAATCTGTGGATGGTACGCCCACCTCACTGACACCATACAAAAAAGCCGTTGAACCGTGCAGCAATTCTGATTTGCTGTTTGCTGGATTGGCATCAAAATGCAGCGTTGCACCATAGGAGATATCCCCCACCGCATTACGCACTGCCAAGAGCGCCTCATCTACTGCTCGCTGGTCCGTTCCTTTCAGCGCCTCTGCTGCTTTATCTGATGCCGCTTTTATCTGACGCTCGCTGTCTGCCGACAAACCGCCCTGAGAAAGTATCACATTGGCTTCCCGCGCTTCTTTGGTAAGCTGTGCATTGGAGAAAGCCGTCTCTTCTGTGATACCTTCATAAAATTTCAATCCGGCAATAGCCGTATCCAAATTCCCGGTAAGGCGGTTTACATTCGCCTCTGTCACCGGGTTCTCCAAGCCCGCCTGTCCTTCACTGACTGCTTTCTGCAATTTCTCATAGCTGTCTTTCGTATAGAAGCTGATACTTTTTGCCTGCGCCTGTGCAACCTTGTCTTTCAACTCATTGAGCACAGAATCCCGCACAGCATAACTGTCATATGCTGCTTTCGCCTGCTCCTGGGTTAAGGCAGTATTATAAAAACGAAATTCATCCATCTGCGCCTTGATATCGTTATCAGTGCTATAAACGGAACGCCCGATGGCATTATGTTTATAAGTCTTCAGTATTTCGGCATTATTTGCAAACAGTGACGTCAGTATGGCGCTCTTATTATTATTCCTGTCATACTTCATGTTCACTTTCTGCCCATCCAGATATACTTCATAATCCGCAGGAGACATGCTGCCACGCACCCTTGGCAAACTGTTTCTCCCACACCAGCTTGAGCTGGGTGCTGCGGTCATTGAGCATAATTGATGAATTATATCCGCTTTTACCCTCACCCATATCTGAATTGGTGTCCGAACCCACCACAAATGTAAATTCCGGCACATTCCACGCTCCATTGTCACCATCATTAGAATTCAGTTCAAAGGGCGTTGCCGAAAAAATTCGGCTGTACTGCTCAGCTCCTGTATCAATATTTATCCAAAAAGAAAATGCAAAACCATCACCCGTCACATCGTCAAACATATTATCCGGCAGCAACAGGCTGCCTTTCCCTAAACCGCCGCCCGGAAGATTCAGAACTTTATTTCCCCTGACCTCATTCTCTTCCACGCCAAGCCTGGCTCCATCCCCCGCAATAGTTGCCGTGACTCCTGTCTTACTTCCCTCATTCTCCACTTTGCCATCCGTTACCCCTTTATCAAAGGTAAACTCATAATATGGCTCCGGCACTGATACACGCGCTGCCGCCTGTATGCTGCCATCCTGCGTCCCCGCCGCCCAAGAGGGCAAGGATGGAACAGCCACGCATGCTGCCAATGTTATCGCCAGCAATTTTTTCAGCATCCCTGATTTCATAAAAAACCTCCTTTTCTCCATGCATACATACATTATTTTTATTATTATTTTAACGCATTTACCCCCTGTCTGTCATCCTTAATTTAATAATTTTTTGCTAAAAGCACCTGTCACAAAATGTGACAGGTGCTTTTAGCAAAAAATTATCAAATCTGTGAACAGTAACCGGCTGCCCCCACTCTTTCGGCGAGGTCGCCATACCTTTTTGATAACCAATTCAATATTGCAGATTTTCTGCCGCTATCGTTATTTTACTGCCTGAAAGGCTTCCTCCAAATCCTCAATAATATCGTCAATGTGCTCAAGCCCAATAGACAGACGGACGGTATTGGGGGCAATGCCCTGTTCTTTCAGTTCCTCCTCATTCAGCTGGGAATGAGTAGTGGAAGCCGGATGGATGGCAAGGGACTTGGCATCTGCGACATTTGCCAGCAAGGAAAATACTTCCAGGTTATCAATGAAATCCTTTGCCGTGCGGTCGTCTCCCTTAATCTCAAAGGTGAAAATAGAACCCCCGCCCTTGGGGAGATACTTTTTGTACAATTCCTGCTGCCTCGCATCCGTACTGAGTGAAGGATGATGTACCTTCTCCACCTGGGGATGATGATTCAGATATTCCACGACCTTCAAAGCATTTTCCACATGGCGCTCCACCCTCAGCGATAATGTTTCCAATCCCTGCAGAAACAAAAATGCATGGAATGGCGAAAGCGTTGCGCCGGTATCCCTAAGCAGAATTGCGCGGATTTTCGTAACAAAAGCTGCTGCTCCCACCGCCTTGGTAAAGCTCACACCATGATAACTCGGATTCGGTTCTGTGAGCGCAGGAAATTTTCCAGAAGCTTCCCAGTCAAATTTACCGCTGTCCACAATCACGCCCCCGATGGCTGTCCCATGCCCTCCGATAAATTTCGTTGCCGAGTGCACCACGATGTCCGCGCCATATTCGATGGGCCTTACCAGAAACGGAGTGGCAAACGTACTATCCACAACCAAAGGAATCTTATGATTATGCGCAATCCTGGCAATGGCCTCGATGTCACTGACGTCTGAATGGGGATTACCTAACGTCTCAATATAGAGCGCCTTTGTGTTCTCCTGAATGGCAGTTTCAAAATTGTTTACATCTGATGGGTCCACAAATGTTGTGGCAATGCCATACTCAGGAAGCGTATGCTCCAGCAGGTTATAACTGCCGCCATAAATATTGTTGGCCGCCACGATATGCTCGCCAGATTTCGCCAGATTCTGAATCGTATATGTAACGGCTGCCGCCCCGGAAGCTACAGCAAGCGCTGCCACGCCCCCCTCTAATGCCGCAATCCGCTGCTCAAAAATGTCTTGCGTGGGATTGGTCAGCCGCCCATAAATATTTCCTGCGTCCTGTAGGCTGAATCTTGCCGCCGCATGGTCTGAATTATGGAACACATAAGAAGAGGTCGCATAAATCGGCACTGCCCTGGCATCGGTTACCGGGTCCGGGCTCTCCTGCCCCACATGAAGCTGTAACGTTTCAAATTTCAAATTTCTATCAGCGTATGCTTTTTTACCCATATTGATCCTCCTTCACTTTTTATTCCTAGTTAGTTGATAGGTTTTTCTGTGGGTAACTATACGCTACTTTATCCTGTATGTCAATAGGTATTTCCATTTTTTTCATATTTACTCGGGACAATGGCGTCCTTCTTGCTATTTTCCGCCCTGGCAGATTTGACAATGATTGTGCCAAGCAGCATCAATATCGGGAAAACCACTGCTGCCAAAATTCCCATATGCAAATCTCCCTTTGCCATGGAAGATACCATGCCGGCAAACGTAGGCCCTCCCGAACAGCCGATGTCCCCACCCAAAGCCAACAAGGCAAATAAAACCGTTCCGCCCCTTGGAATTACCTGAGAGGCAATGCTGAAAGAACCTGGCCACAGAATACCCACCGACAAACCGCAAAGTCCGCAGCCAACAAGGCTCAGCGCCGGAATTGGCGATAGTGATATCAGCAGATAACTGAAAATACACAGTACAGAACTGAGCTTCATAAATTTAATTAAATCTATCCGCTCTCCGTATTTCCCATAAAAGAAACGCGAAGCTCCCATGAGAATGGCAAAAAACATTGGTCCTGCCAAATCCCCGACCATCTTCGATACTTTCAGGCCGGATTCTGCAAATGTGGACGCCCACTGGCTCACCGCCTGCTCACTCGCCCCGGCACAAATCATCAGCAGCATAATAACCCAGAACATCTTATTGGCAAATAAATCTCTCATTGACAAACCCGGGTCCCCCTCCTCCAATAAGGTGTACATAGGCACCCGCAAAAACAACAGGCAGTTCAGAGCCGGAACCGCTGCCCAAAGCAAGGCAAGAACCTTCCAGTTCTCTGTACCAAAAACCGTGAAAAATAACGTGGACAACAGCACAACCCCTACATGTCCCCAACAATAAAAGGAATGCAGCATACTCATCGCCGTCTCTTTGTTATCGGTGGGGCACGATTCCACAATAGGGCTGACCAGCACCTCCAACAGACCGCCTCCTATCGCATAAACCATGACTGCAAGCAAAAGCCCGGCGAAAGCATTGGGCAAAATATCCGGCAAAACGGCAAGCAGCACGAGTCCCAGGGCAGACATAATATGCGCCATCACGATAGATACGCGGTAGCCTATTTTATCGACAAACCTGGCTGCCAGCAAATCCACGCTCAGCTGGATAACAAAATTAAACGTAATCAGCAACGTAATTTCCGATAAAGGAATCTGGTACGTTGCCTGGAAAATTAAAAACAGCAAAGGCACAAAATTGTTGACAATCGCCTGGACAATATAAGCCACAAAGCAGGCTTTTATCGTATGCCCATAGTGCAAAAATTTCTTGTTATTGTTCTGCATAACGTATCCCTCTTTTCTCACTGTCCTCTTAAAGTCTGCTTTATCATGAACAGTAAATTTCTTATCATTTTATCTTCTGCCTTATCATAAAACAATGGTTTTTCTTCTCAAATTATGGTACAATCTTCCCAAACATCAGAAAAGGAACACACACCTATGGAATTTTACGATTTTCCCTTAAACCAAAATATGCAGGAACTGAGCCAGCACGGCTCTCCTTCCTTTCCAATCCAATACTATATTGATGAGCCAGTCCATTTCTCGGACTGCACCATCCCCCTGCACTGGCATCCGGAACTGGAATTTTGGGTAGCAAACGGTGGGTCTGCAGATGTTCAGATTGGGAAAACTTCTTTCTGCCTGGAAGAAGGATTTGGTATTTTCATCAATGCAAATGTCCTGCACAGCTTTCGCCAGACAGAACCAACGCAAAATCTTCAATGCCCCAACATTGTATTTTTAGACGAACTGATTGCGCCGGTCACCAGCAAAATATATCAAAGCTATGTACAGCCGCTTGAATATGTAAAAGGATAAACGCCCAAAGCTATCACTCTGCAATTACAGA
>CANOFO010000028.1 GCA_947565305.1 uncultured Lachnospiraceae bacterium
CCTGCCAGCTCGTCGGAAAGCATTCCAGAAATGCTTCGCATTTGCTTTCCTCCTTTTAATCGGTAACGGCACGCGCCGCTCTGCGTCACCTGCCAGCTCGTCGGAAAGCATTCCAGAAATGCTTCGCATTTGCTTTCCTCCTTATTCCATTGGAAGCTGCTCCATGGCATGTAAGATATGTATGCGCATGGCGTTTCTGGCTCCCTCTGCATTCCTCGATTTGAGGAAATCCATCAGCATCCTGTGTTCAATGAGCGTTGCCTGCTCTACCTCTTCATAGGCTTTTGAGAGCCGCACCCCTTTATTGATTCCCTCATAAATCACCGGCATGAGCTGATTCATGAACTCATTATGCGTTGCCCGGGCTATCGATTTATGAAATGCCTGTTCGACTTTCGTGCGGTCCTTTTTCTGGCGTATGCGCTCTTCAATCTCTGCCCCCAGCGCGAGAATTCGCTGAATTTCTTCCTCCGTGCCGCGCTGCGCTGCATAGTAAGCGGCTTCCGGCTCAAATATCAGGCGCATCTCATACAAATCCTTTGCTTTTACCTTAGCGGAGGCGAGGGAAGAAAACTCCCCTCCCTGATTTATGACAAAATCTTCCCGCACAAAAGTCCCGCGCCCGCGGCGGATTTCCAATATGCCGCCGGTGGCAAGGATACGGATGGCCTCGCGCAGCGTTGTGCGGCTGACATTCAGTTCCTTTGACAATATATTTTCGTTGGGCAGCTTACTGCCCGGTAAGAACCGCTGTTCTACCGTAATCATCGATAAAATACTGTCCGCTATCCGGTCAGATAATCTGCTTTCTGTTTCCATGCCTGATCCTTTCTGTAAGACCTCTCTGCGTCTGTCTTCCCTTTGCCAGTACAAATAGCATAACCTTTAGCGCTTCTTTACCTTCACTGTGATACGCGCTTTCTTTCCATTGTAAGTTTTCACGGTAATTCTGGCAGTTCCTGCTTTCTTAGCTGTTACTTTTCCTTGGACGGAAACCGATGCCACTGAGCTCTTACTGGAAGAAAAAGTCAGTTTCCTGCTGGCAGTTCCCGCTGGCAGCTTCACTTTCAGCGTTGCTTTCTTTCCCTTTTTCAGCGTAAGTGATTTCTGTTTGAAAGAAACCTTCTTCGGCGCTTTTTTGACAGTTATCCTGCAGACTGCCTGTTTACCATTGGCAGACTTCACCGTAATGGCAGCTTTCCCCTTTTTCCTTGCCTTTATTTTCCCTGTTTGCGATACATACACTACCTTGGGGGCAGAGGAACTCCATGTATAAGCCGTCTTTGCCTGGGCAGGTGTTTTTGTCACCCTTAAATTCAGCTTCTCTCCCACGCCTATCGTTGCTTTCTTCAAATCCAAAGTAATTTTACTCACTGCAGCTGCGGGCGGCTGCGGCTGAGGTTGGGGCGTTACCAGAGTCTCTGGCGCCTTTACAACAATTTTCTCCATATCCAGGCTTGCTGTTGCCTTAAAATCCTCGCCATATAATCCCCGGTATATCCTCACATCATCCACGAACCCTTTGAAGTTATCATCCTCAATACTGAACGACTGTCCCAGCATAAGTGAAAGATTTTCGCCAATCTCCTGCGCTGAAACTGCCACCTCCTGATTGGCTGCAATCAACTCTCCATCCCGGAACAGCTTCAGGGAGGTTGGGGTCACCTCCAATGCCAGAGCAATCCAGGTCCCTGCCAGTGTATTATCAAAGTTTTTTTCTGCCGTAAGGGTATTGCCGTTTTTAACAATCTTAGACGAAAGCTGCGCCGCTCCGCCGGAAATATCAAGAAAACTTCTCTCACTGCTGCCAAGGGAAAAAATTCTTCCAACATTTTCCGATGGACGAACATACATATTGACTGTAAAACAATCAACGCCTTGCAGGAGCTTCTGCGGCAATTGGGCAAATGTCCCATAAACGCCATCCAGTGAGACAACCTGTGACTGCACCTCGTTGTCAAAAACTATCTTGGCATTTCCGCAAAGCGACAATGATTCTTTTCCCATCCCCTTGCTCATCAGCTTTTCACTGTCACGGTTTCCCTCAAAATCAAAATCATACAGAAGATATTTCAAATCGTCTGCCGCTTCCAGCAGGGCAAGGACTTTCTCACGAAATGCAACAGTCGCACAGGAATTTTTGCCTTCCACCAACGCTGCTGCGTATGCATTCTTAAATATATCAGCTGATTCCTTCTCATATTTCCCGCTGGACACATGTTTTACGCACTCCTCCAAAAGCCCATACACGTTGTCATAGACATAGACTTTCCTGCTGCAGTAAGAAATTGCGCCGTTTTTCTCTGCCTGATAACACAGGGTAATTTCTTTTCCCGCATGCTCTTCTCCCGGCTTCCACTGCAGAGTCCCTTTGCTTTTGTCAAAGACTGCGTTTGCGGGCAGTCCCTGAACATCATAAACAATACCTTCTGCTGCATCGGCAAGCACGACTGCTGCCTGATAATTCTCACCCACAGCAATATATTCTTTCACCGAACCGTCTGCCTGCGTCTCGGCAAGGACACTGTTATCATGGCTGATGCAGCTGATTTCCGGCACGGTCTGCGCCGGGTCAAACTCCAGATAATCCATATCCACCTGCGTAGCATCCCCAGTAATCGTATAATATACCATGCTCGCCGCTGTATTATGGGACTCAGACAAATCATACAGCACAGACAGCCACTTCCCATTGGTATCATGCACTTCAAAAATTGCCGCCGGGTCATAGTCTGCCTCTTGGCATCCCAGACGGATATGCGCATCGCCATTGCTCCTGACCTTCAATGCCACCAGCCCTTTCCTGGGGTAACCGAAATGGTGGATGACGAACTCCGTCCCCTCTCCAGAGGAGTCTGCCCTCACAAAGGTGACATCCCCCTCCTTCATGACCCGGGCAGTTCCTCTGCGGAGGGCAGAAAAGTACTCAGTCTGGCTGACATTCTCCGTATCGCCGCTGAAATCTTTCTTGTGGGAAATCCCATCTGCCGCTGCTGCTTCCGGCGTAAACATGAGCGTGGACAGCCCAATAAAATCACCGGACGCCCCCTCCGGCATGATGCTCTCATAGGCATCCGCCACATAGCGGTATTTTTCCTGGCTCATATCTGCCTTAGCAATATATTTATAATAATTATAGACAATTCCATAATAATTGGAGAGGTTTCCTTTCCATGGATAACCGTTGATGGACTTATAGATACCATTGGGCGAGGAGGAACTCACGCCGCTGTCCGCCGGAATCCAGGCCACCTCATAGCCGAGATGGTATTTTGCCAGATAAGAAGCCCCTGCCAGCAGACGGTCATCCTGAAATTCAAAAGGATTTACGGCATCGTCAGCTGTTGATATAGTCCCATCCTCCGGGTCCACCAGCGTTCCCTGTGCATAAATACTCGCCACCAGTTCGGAAAGCCCGCCCAGATTGCCATAGGCATGACCCTGGTCACGCCCCATCTCCATCAGCTGGATATTGGGTTCTTCCAGTGTTTCCCCTGTCAGGTCATTCTTCACCATTTTGCGAATCTGATATTTGACCGAGCCATTTCTCCCGCCATGCTCTCCTTCCGTATTGACAAGGGTACGCTCTACTGCCTTTCCATACATGCCAATATCATTGGTAAATATGGATTCCCCCATCATTCCCAACACGTTAAAGCTGTGCTGATTCATCCAGAACCAGGTCGCATCGTAGAACTTGTGCACAATATCCATAAACCCGGTCAGCTTTTCCGTGTACTCCTGTGTCCATTGCAGTTCCTCGTTATCACAGTCCGTATAGCGCAGGATTTCCGCCGCAAAACAGAGATTATAGACGACATCCCCAAACCGGAAATCTGTATGGTCAACAGCTGATTCCACCAGGGCAAAATTATCAAGGATTGCAAAGACATTCCTGCGGTACTGCTCATTTCCGGTAATATACCACATCAACGCCTGATGAGCCGCCGTCAGGCTGTCCATCTGGCAGCGCTGCGAGACAAACTCCCCTGGGTTGCTGTAGCCCTCCATTGCCCATGGTCCCGGAATATGGATGAAAATATCATTGTCCGGCTGAAAATAGAGCCTGGGATATAACGCCGCCTTGGGGTTATTTATCAGCGCGCCATAGCCGCTGAGCCACGGCTCATCCCCCGCGCGCGCATGGCGCTGCATGGTCTCAAGCTGTTCGGCAGACATGCCAATGCCCGGATGAATCAGCCCGGATGAAACATCCGTCTCTCTGCGAATCTGCGGTATGTATTCAGTAATGCCCTGAGGTTCATTTTTCGTGCCCTCATTTTCAGAATCGAAGGCAGACCTCGTGCCCTCATATCCCGCCTCAATCTGCGCCTGTGTCAACACTCCGTCATAAATGCGCAAATCTTTTATAGAACCTGCAAATGCCTGGTCTTTTGCATAACCGGACCTGCCAAGGTATACGAGAAGATTCTTTCCAAAATCTGCCGTTGTCCGCGATTTTGCCGCCGTGCCTACCAGATTTCCATTCAGGTAAGAAGAAATGCTGTCTGCCGTCAGCACCAGTACATACTGCGCCCACTGACGCTCCAATCCTGTAGTGTCACCCTGCGTTACACCGACTTCCGTGCGGAAAGGTTCTTTCTCATTAACGCCGTTTGTAAAAACATTTTTAAACAATCCTTCGGGATTAGAGGGGACAAAAAGCCAGTAATTTGGCGAATCCTTCCCAATTTGTGCCGGCGAACAAAAAGACATCGCCGCATAATTTCCTTTACCGGTACGATTTTTGAGCCACACAGATATAGTCAGCGTATCCTTGCCGTCAAGCATACCTTGCGGCAGCTCTGCATAATTCGTGCTGCTGTCATTATTTCCCGGAAAGGTGAGTCCGTTGTAATAACGAAGATTCCCAACTGCTTTTCCATCATGCCCATTTCCAGAGATGTCTTTCAAATCCGTAAGCAAGGGATAACTCGCCAACAACTCCGGCAAATTTGCCTGCGCTGCCTGGGCTGTCATCAGATTATCTCCCAAAGAAAATGAAAGCACACTGCAGACCAGGCAAATGCACAGCACTGCCGATACCATTTTTTTCGTCCTGCCGCATTTCTCCATAATCCTGCTCCTTCTATTCTTATTTTACAGAACCCCTCCCGAGGTCACGTCAGCTTCATGGACATCCCCTCAAAAATGCCCACCGGCACTTCCTCCCCATACGCGTATTCCTCCCCATCTTCTTTCTCAAAATGGTGGACGGTGACACGCTGCTTGATGGGGTCTACAATCCAATATTCCCGCACCCCCGCGCTGCGGTATTTAAAAAGCTTGATATAATAATCCATGCGTCTGCTGGACGGCGACACAATTTCAATCACCCAGTCCGGCGCACCATGGCAGCCCTTCTCATCCAGCTTTTCCTCATCGCAGATAACCGATATGTCCGGCTCCACATAGTTCGTCTTATCTTTATTCAGGAATACGGCAAAGGGAGCTGGAAGAACCTGGCATTTGCCATCGTTGCTCTTAATATAATTATAAATTTCATTGCATAAAAAACTTAATGTTTTCTGATGTGTCCAATTAGGCGGAGCCATATCATAAATCTTGCCGTCTATCAGTTCTGCCCGCTTGCCATCCGGCAATGCATAAATATCATCAATTGTATAAATTTCTTCTTTCTCTAAATTTTCTATCTTCAATGCTTCCATACAAACAGCCCCCCTTCTGATTACTGCATTCTTTTTACAAAATCCGCCATCGCCTCTGAAATTTTAATCTGCTGCGGGCAGACCGCCTCACAGCTTCGGCAGCCCACACAGGCGCTTGGTTTCTTTTCTTCCGGCATTGCCATCAAAGCCATGGGAGCGATAAACCCGCCCTCTGTATAGCTGTGTTCATTGTAAAGCCCCAGTAGGGAAGGGATATCAAGCCCCTGCGGGCAATGGCTGACACAGTAATGGCACGCCGTACAGGGAACGGTCTTGGTCTTCAGCATCTCTGCTGCTATCTGCTGCAAAGCTGCGAACTCATCTTGATTTAAAGGCTCCTCGCCGGCAAACGTCTCTATGTTTTGTTTCAACTGTTCAAAGTTCGACATTCCGGACAGAGTCACTACCACTTCCGGCAGGGTCTGCAAGAAACGGAACGCCAAACTGGCGGCAGTCTCCTCAGGACGGAGCGCATTTAACTTTTCCATTTCCTCCCGCTGCAGATTGCACAGCCTTCCGCCGCGCAGCGGCTCCATTACCCACACCGGAATCTTGTATTCCGAGAGCAGTTCCACTTTTGCCTTGGCATCCTGAAAAGTCCAGTCCAGCCAGTTCAGCTGAATCTGGCAGAACTCCATATGCTCGCCATAAGCTTCCAGAAAACGCTTCATCACCTCGCAGCTGCCATGTGCGGAAAATCCCAGATGACGGATTCGACCGTTCTTTTTCTGCTCCATCAAATAATCGAAAATATGATATTTCTCATCAAGATAGGCGTCTATATTCATCTCACAGACATTGTGGAACAAATAAAAATCAAAATAATTGACCCCACATTTCTCAAGCTGCCGCTCAAAAATCTCCTCCACCTTATCCATATTGGAAAGGTCATAACCCGGAAACTTCGTAGCAAGGTAATACTTCTCCCGCGGATATTTCCCTAATACCCTACCCATGACAAGTTCCGAATTGCCATTGTGGTACCCCCACGCTGTATCGTAATAGTTAATGCCTTGTTCCATGGCATAAGCAACCATCTCGGCTGTTTTCTCCTCATCAATATCCGCATCCTTGCCATTGATTACCGGCAGACGCATTGCCCCCATGCCCAAAGCAGATAATTTTAAATCCTGAAATTCTTTGTAAATCATAATTTTCCCTCTCCTTTCTCAATTACCTGTTATCCTATTATCTTATCAGCTAAAATAGACCAGCTCATCCTCCGGTTTCTCAGCCGGCTGCACGTCCAGTGCATACAAAACCGGTCCCTTCCCCTTATATTCCAGCGCAAACTCATGTTTCATCTCCGCCGTAACAGTCACCCAGGACTTGTGCGCAATCTCTGCCGCTTTGCTGTATCTGCATTTAAAACCGATAAACGTGATGTCATCCACACAGCAGGTCATGGCAAAACGTCCAGGAATCATGACCTCCTTTTTCATCTTCTCAGGACGGTACACAAGCGCCAAGAAACGCACCTTCTTACCCTCATATTTCTTAGGGTCATCTAAAGCATCCATATACCAGATACCGTAATCCATATCTGTGATGTCTATAACGTCCTGGTTTAAATCATAGGGCAGCTCTTCCATATCATTTTCATCAATCGTGCCGTCCTCCCGCTCGTAGGCAATCTGCGCCTTACGGTTCAAGGCTTTGATGGCGCGGCGGAACTTGCCCTTAGGCGTATCGTCATTGCAGCGGTTAATTATCACCACATCCGCCGCAAAGAGCTGTTCCATAATCATCGCCCGCATATTTGTCAGGTACATCTCAAACGTAGTGGCATCCACTGTGGCAAGCGACTGCACCAGCACCCAGCCCCGCGGCAAATCCATTTCCAGAAATGTCGCCATCTGCCAGGTGCCATTGTATTCCACAAACACCTGGTCCGGCTGGTAAGCAAGCTGCAGTTCCTTTAACTTGGCAGAAGTGAACGCTTCTTCCTCCTCAATCATCACCATCGTGGTATTTGCTTTCTCAAGTTCAGATTCCTCAAACTCCACTTCCCCATCTTCACAGAGAATCAAGAGCGTCTTGCCGCCTTCGCCAAAATCTTCATCTATCAAAGTCTCCCGAATCAGGGAACTCTTTCCGCTGTCCATAAAACCGGAAAACAAATATACCGGAATTTCCATATCCATACGACCACAACCTTTCTCTACCCATGGAAATCAATTTTCTAAATATCCATTAAAGTCCAAACAGTTCCATCAGTTTCCCATCTTCCACATCTGTGCCGATAACGCAGAGCCGTCCGGTATAATCTGCTTCCCCGGTACGCAGTTCATACTCGCCGTCCACCATGTCAAAATAAATCCAGGTGCCATCCTTGCAGGGCACAATACCTTTGGCGCGCAAAATTGTTCCATAATCCTCTGTATCACAAAATGCTTTCAGCGCATGTTCAATCGTCTCCCGTTCAAATACATGGGGCGTCTCTTTCCCCCAGCTCGTAAATATTTCATCTGCATGATGATGTCCATGCTCATGATGGTCATGGTCGTGGCAGCCACAGGTACAATCCTCTCCATGCTCGTGATGGTGCTCGTGCTCATGATGATGGTGTTCATGCTCCCCATGCTCATGCTCGTGCTCCCCATGCTCGTGGTGGTGATGCTCATGCTCTTCATGCTCGTGATGGTGCTCGTGCTCATGATGATGGTGTTCATGCTCTTCCATCAGTTCTTCTTCCATGGTTTTCTGCTGCTCAATCACCTTATAAATCTGCTTTCCATCAATATCATCCCACGGTGTTGTGATGATTGCTGCCTTTGGATTCTTTTCCCTGATTGCTGCTGCCACAAGTTCCGTCTGTTCCGGCTTCACATTCTGGGTACGGCTCAGCACCACCACAGTTGCATACTCTATCTGGTTATTAAAAAACTCACCAAATGCTTTCATCTGCTTGGTGGCTTTCGGCGTGTTGACCACAGTAATCCTGCCGTTCAATTTCACCTCATTTTCCGCTTCCACCTCCTGCACAGACTTCATGACATCTGAGAGTTTGCCCACGCCGGAGGGCTCAATCAAGATACGGTCCGGGTGAAAACGCTCCATTACTTCCCGCAGGTTTTTGCCAAAATCGCCTACCAGCGAACAGCAGATACAGCCAGAATTGAGTTCGCTGATTTCAATTCCCGAATCTTTCAGAAATCCGCCGTCAATGCCAATTTCACCAAATTCATTCTCAATCAGCACAATCTTCTCTCCCTGAAAGACATCCTCCAACATCTTCTTGATAAATGTTGTCTTTCCTGCACCTAAAAATCCTGAAATAATGTCGATTTTTGTCATTTCCATTCCTCCTTAAATAAATGTCACAATTCCTTTTTCCACCATAAATGCCGGATGGTACGACAGCTTCGCCTTGCGAAGCCCTTCTGCGCCGGTATCTTCCTCGCGATTCACATATTGGTACCCCGCTGCCGCGTGTTCTGCAAATTGCTGGTTAATCATCGGATATGCGCCCTGAATCTCAGCAAACGCTTTCTCAATATGCACCACAAAGGTATCCGGATTTAAGGGTTCTCCAATGGTGAACGCAATGACCTCACCATGCGGCCTGGCACGGAGCAGACCTCCCTGCAGCTGTAATTCCTCCATCAGGCGCAGCGCATTTAAAGTCACACACATTTCATCCCGCTTTTCCACATCATACTCACACTGCATCTCTTCCCGCCATTTTAATGCCATCTGAAAACAATCTTCCACATTTTCAGCATTGATTGGCTCGTAAACCCAATCGGGATTGCTCTCCTTAAACCGGTTGATATGGTTGCGTTTGCCGTGAAGTTTTTTCCCGGCAAGGCTTATCAGTTTCTCCGTCTCATAGACGTAATCCGCCGCATCCCGGTTATATGCAACCTCTAGCTTCCCAGGATACCACTGCTCCAACAATGCAAACTCCTTTTCCTGAACCAGATGCATGTGGAAAGGCGCCTGCTGCTCCCCAAACCACGCAAACATCACCTCCATCGCCTTCGGTATCTGCCCAGGCTCCCCAATAGGAAAGGTTATGCTTGGTTCCCCATTATCCTGAAAACCACAGAATACCAGGGTATCCTCCACAATTGCAAATTCCGTGCGGTACTTTCTGCTCCACAGATAAATATTGGCAAACACCAAATCACAGCTGCGGTATGGTTTCTGTTTTAAATAACTGCAGAGCAGCTCTCTGTCTTCCAACTCAATTTTACGAAAAGATATATCCATAAATCTCTTTTATCTCCTATTCTGTAAGATATTGAAAACGTATCATTTGTTCTGCTGGCTGAACTGTTACTGTAAGCTATAAAGCTTCGCATAAATGCCGTTTTTCTCTAACAATTCCTCATGTGTGCCCTCTTCTTCAATACCCGAATCTGTCAGCACCAGTATCTTGTGCGCATTGCGGATTGTTGACAGCCTGTGGGCAATCACAAACGTGGTGCGGTTCTTCGCCAGCTTCTCTAAAGAATCCTGCACCACCTTCTCGCTCTCATTATCCAATGACGAAGTCGCCTCATCAAATATAAGTATGGGCGGATTTTTCAAAAATACCCTTGCAATGGACAATCTCTGTTTCTGCCCGCCCGACAGTTTGACGCCGCGCTGCCCGATATCCGTATCATAACCATCCGGCAAGGACATGATAAATTCATGGGCATTAGCATTTTTCGCCGCTTCAACAATCTCCTCCCTGGAAGCATCCGGCTTTCCATAACGGATATTGTCAAGCACGGTCCCCACAAACAGGTAAACATCCTGCTGCACAATGCCAATCTGGCTGCGCAGGCTCTTTAACGTTATCTTGCGGACATCCATGCCGTCAATTTTAACCGCCCCTTCCGTCACATCGTAAAAACGCGGGATTAAATTGCATAGCGTACTCTTTCCCGCACCGGAAGACCCCACAAGCGCAACGTAATCGCCCGCCTCCACTTCCAGGTTGATATGCTGCAGCACCGTCTCCGTATTCTCTTCATAATGAAAAGATACATCCTCAAAAGAAATATCCCCTTTTACCTTTGCAAGTTCCACTGCCTCCGGCAAATCCTCAATATCAGGCATGACCGCCATCATTTCCCGGAAACGCTCATAACCAGTATACCCATTCTGAAACTGCTCTGTAAAATTAATCAGCTTCTTCACAGGTTCTGTAAACGTGTTAATATAGAGGAGGAACGTAACAAGGTCTGCCACATCCACCTGCCCATCCGTAATCATTGCCGCCCCTGCGATTAACACGGCAATGGTAATCATCGTAGTCAGCGCATTCAATCCTGAATGGTAACCCGCCATATAGAAATAGCTGTTCTTCTTTGCCGCCAGAAATCCCCGGTTACCCTCCGCAAATTTGTCCATCTCCATATCCTCATTGGCAAATGACTTGACCACACGGATTCCGGAAAGGTTATCCTCAATCTGGCTGTTGACATCAGCAATCTTCTCACGGTTGCGCTTAAATGCACGCTTCATCCTGGTGTTGAAATAGGCGGCATATATGAGCATCACCGGCACAAATGCAAAGGCTATCAGCGTCAGCCTGACATCAATCTGGATTAAAATGACAAAAGACCCGATGATCTTGATTAGGGAAATCAATAGATCCTCTGGTCCATGGTGAAGGAGCTCGCTGATATCGAACAGGTCGCTGGTAATGCGGGACAGGAGCTGCCCTACTTTCTGATTGTTAAAAAAGGAAAAAGACAGTCTCTGATAATGCGCAAAAATTTCTGCCCGCATATCATACTCAATCTTAGCCCCCATAACATGTCCGAAATTCGTTATAAAATAATTGCAGATAAATTCTACAGCGACCAGTGCCAGCATTAAAATTCCCAATGATATAATTTTGTCAAGCGCTTCTCTGGATTCCAATGCCAGTACTTCATTTGTGATATAACGCACAATCAATGGTATCACAAGTGTCACCGCTGCCCCTAAAATGGCAAAAAACATATCCGCAAGAAACAAAGGCATGTACGGCCTGTAATACGATGCCAGCTTCTTCAATGTCTGTCTCATAATATCTAAATCCCTTCCAAACTTCATGCAAGGACATTGCCCCAAATGGGAGCTTCATATCCAGCAATATCCAAACACCTGATATATCCTAACTGCTTATCTCTGACAGCTTCTGCTCAAATTCTGTAACCGCCAGCGGCCTGTCGAAATAAAAGCCCTGTGCCAGATAGCAGTTGCTTTCTTTTAAGAGTTTTATCTGTTCTACGTTTTCTACACCCTCCACAATACATTCAATCTCCATATCCTGCGCCAATGCAATCAGATGACGGAACATCACGCGCTTCTGCCTGTCATCATCAGAATTATCGGGCAGAAAACTCTTATCAATCTTGAGCACATTCCACGGCAGCTCACGAATCAGATTCATGGAGGAATAACCCGTACCAAAATCATCCACAGATGTGCTGAATCCATGTTCACGCAGCCCGGAAACCAATGATTTGAGATGTGTATACTCCACATCTGTTCCTGTCTCAGTCAGCTCGATTTCAATATACTTATGAGGCACCTGATACTTATCTACAATCTCAAGTATGTTATCCAAAAGGTCCAAATCCCCCATATGGACACGCGACAGGTTCACAGAAACCGTCACCACCTCTTTGCCCTCGTCCAGCCACCTGCGTATATCTCTGCAAACATGCTCAAGCATATAGAAATCCAGCAAACAGATTAACTTGCTCTTCTCCAGGATGGGTATGAACTCTCCGGGCGCAATCACCTTTCCATTCTGGAACCAACGGCATAATGCCTCAGCGCCGACCAGATTGTAATTCTTTAATTGGATTTTGGGCTGGTAATAAACCTGGAACTCTTCTTTCTCCAAGGCTTCCGGCAGATTCGCCTCAATCATCTTGCCTACCCGGATGCCCTGCATCAGTTCTGCATCAAAAAACGCATATTCCGTCTTACGCACATTCCGGGCCATATTGATTGCCGTTCCCAGACATTCCACAATACTTGCCGCGCTGTCACAGTTGGCAGGTATCATATAATACCCGGCATTGGTCGAAACCCAGACACGCTTCCCCTGTTTCTCATCATAGACAATGCCGGAACCCTTTAAATATTCCATAACCATTTTCAAGTTGGTCTTATAAAACAGCACTACAAAATTATCACCGCTGATTCGGCAGACCATCTCCTGGCTGCTGAGTTTCTCCTGAAACTGCCGGATGAATTTGCCCAGCACCCGACTCCCGCGTTCCCGTCCAATCTGCTGGTTAATGACAGAAAAATGACGCATATTAAACTGACACGCCGCATATCTGCCTATCTCTCCCTGGGAAATAATATGGTTGGTATTTTTCATAAACCATGCCATATTGTACATGCCAAGTTCCCGGTCACGGAACGTCAGCCTTTCCACCATCTGCTGCATACGGGTGCGGGCATTAAATGTGAGAAGGACTTTTAAAAATACCTGTATCTTCTCCTGCTCAGTCTCATCCCACCCCTCTTCGCCTACGGTAGGATAAATGCCATATTTCATGAGGTTGCCTTCCTCTGTCCACTCTTCATACAACATGCCCCGTTCCGTATCACATTCTCCATTGTGGTAAAACACGGCACGACCGCCCCACTTCTGCTCCTCATAGCCCAGGTTTTCATAGAAATCCGCTTCTACCTTGGCAATCCTCAGCACACGGCATAAGCCATCCATTGCCTGCTGAGTATCCGGGTTAATCAAATCTGGAATTTTTTCCATCTGCACAATGAACTTATCTAATGCCAATGCATATTCTTTCACATCAAATGCCATGAGCAGTCCCCCCTTTCACTTCGAGCTGTGGCAGGCTTACCATAAATATTGTCCCTCCCTCGGGCTTTTCCATGACCTCAAAATTGCCCGACATATGCCGAATAAGAAAACTCACAATCGAAAGCCCCAACTCTGGCCTGCCTTCCCATTCCATCTCCTGTACGTTACCTTTTTCTATGTATTCCTGTATTTTTTTCACCTGTTCTTCTGGCAGTTCCATCACGGAATCTTCAATGGAAATGCTCAGCATAACGGCATAAGAAACCTTCCTGCTCTTCACCCGAATGGTAATCTTGCCACCATTAGTGCTGCTTATGCAGTTGAACAGTAATTTACTGATTACCTGGCCAATCCGTCCGGCATCCCCAAGCATGAATTCCGGTACCCCATCCTCTACCTGGATGTCAATCTCCTTATCATTGTCCCCATAATGACTTGTGACGTTGCGTACAACCTCCTCTATCAGCATACGGATACGATAATTATTCTCACTCAGCTCTACCTTGCCATCCGACATCTTGATATATTCTACGGCATCTTCCACCATCGTATACACTTCTGTCCCCTGCTTCAGTAAAGACCTCATATTGTCTGCTGCAGGGCTGTCCACCTGTTCAATCAAATTCCCTGCATGGTCCATCCATTGCTCCATATTCTGTTTCATATGGAGGCTGAGATTCATGACAAAATCTGACTGTGAACGAGCTGCCCTCTCCGCCTTGCGGTAATCCTGGATAACAAGATAACTGTGGTAGGCAATTGCCGACAGCGCCTCTGTAATTTTGGAAAGAAAAACTGCCGCTTCCTCCACAGCCTTCTGCTCCATCAGCTTTGTCTTCTGGATAGCGCTGACATAAGCCTCCGGTTCAATCTCCATCTCCTGCGCTTTCCTGCGCATCTTCTCCATATCCAATTCTGATGTACGGACCTGACCTCCGATAAAACTTCCCAGCACCTTATTTCCCACCATAATAGGGGCTGCGTAGTCCGTAAGCCCTGCATGGCATTGATAGACGGAAATCTGCCCGGAACGCAAAGCCATAAACGCTCCATCGCGGTCACATGCCTCGCATCTCCTGCTGCCCGATGATGATTTCCTCACCAACTTCTGGCAGAAATCTGTAAAACCGCTCCCTTTTGTCAGCGGAACCCCCTCTGCATCTGTAATCAACGCCGCCATTCCCGTATATTTGGAAAATCCATCCTGAATTTTCTGCAGGATATTTACGTCAATAAGCTCCAGTAAATATACATTCTCCATATCCCACACCCTCCGCTAACTGTGTCTTTTATTTTTTATACTCACGGCCGATGAAATCTGCCGTGAGTACCGCGCCAGCCGCAGCCGCAAAGCGGCAGAACTCCTCATGCGGCTGTGCGCATCCTGTTATACTCACGGCCGATTTATCTGGCGCTCAGCATAAATTTTTCTGTCTGCTGCTGAATCAGCTCAGTATCTGAAAAATAATTTATCTTCATGGCAGAACGCACATCTTCCAATGTCTGCGCTGCCACATTTCTTGCTTCCTCGCTTCCCTTCTTCAGCACTTCATAAATATAAGGAATATCTTTCTGCAGTTCTTTCCTGCGGCTGCGAATCGGCTCTAACTCCTCCTGCAGCACATTATTTAAAAACTTCTTTACTTTCACATCCCCAAGTCCCCCACGCTGGTAATGTGCTTTCAATTCATCGAGATTCGCGTAATCTGTAAGATAACGCGCAAAATGTTCATCCCTGCAAAATGCATCCAGATAAGTGAATACCGTATTGCCCTCCAAAGAGCCTGGGTCTTCCACCCGCAGATGGTTAGGGTCGGTGAACATGCTCATGACTTTTTTCTTGATTTCGTCCGCTTCCTCAGAGAGGTAAATGCAGTTGCCCAGGGATTTGCTCATCTTCGCTTTGCCGTCAATTCCCGGCAAACGCATACATGCCTGATTATCCGGCAAAAGTATCTGCGGCTCCGTTAAGGTCTCCCCATACACTGTATTAAACTTATGCACAATCTCCCTGGTCTGCTCTAACATCGGCATCTGGTCTTCTCCCACCGGTACTGTTGTCGCCTGGAACGCCGTGATATCTGCCGCCTGGCTGATTGGGTAGGTAAAAAAACCAACTGGGATGCTCGCCTCAAAATTACGCATCTGAATCTCCGCTTTCACCGTGGGATTGCGCTGCAGCCGGGATACTGTCACCAAATTCATGTAATAGAAAGACAATTCACACAATTCCGGTATCTGTGACTGTATGAATAACGTGGATTTCGCCGGATCCAAGCCACATGCCATGTAATCCAACGCCACTTCCACCACATTCTGGCGCACCTTATCAGGATTGTCTGCATTGTCGGTCAATGCCTGCGCATCGGCAATCATAATAAATATCTTATCATACTCACCGGAGTTCTGAAGCTCCACCCTGCGCCTCAATGAGCCTACATAATGCCCTACATGGAGTTTCCCCGTGGGTCTGTCGCCTGTCAAAATAATTTTACTCATAAATAAACCTCATTGATTTTCATATATTTTCTCAGAATTTACATAATATTCCTACTTACACTATAATATAAACTGTGAATTGCTGTCAAGAATATTTGAATTTCAGCGTTTTTTATAATAATCAATATTACAGTACCAAAAGGTCTTACTGCCTTTGGCAGCAGAGACATCTTGCACAAAAAGTGCCTGGAAAGCTCGCTTTCCGTAGCACTTTTATGTGCAAAGTGTTCACATCACGTTGTGATGTGAACCTTTTGGTACTATAAAGCTATCAAACGTGGAAACTCAAATGCCAAGAATATCAAATCAAATTCACATTAGCGAATCGCATTTTCCGGACAGGCTTTCTTGCACGCCCCACACCTTATGCACTCAGGATGGTTCGCATTTAGGGTGGGATCCACCTGCATTTTGCAGACCTTCGCACAGGCTTTACAGCCTGTACATTTTTCCTTATCCACCCGGTAACGGAATACCGATATGGGATTGAACACCGAATAAACTGCGCCCAGCGGGCATATGTACTTACAGAAAGGCCGGTAAATCAGGACAGACAGAAAAATGGTGATAAGCAACAGTGCATTTTTCCAGGCATACAGCCATCCCAGAACGCTTCGCATCGATTGATTCAAGAGCACAAGAGGAATCCCTCCCTCCAGTGTGCCCGCCGGACAGATAAGCTTGCAGAAATACGGTGCGCCCTGTCCCATAATGTCCACTGCAAACATCGGCAGAAGTATGACAAATACCAGCAGGATAACATATTTCAGTTTTCTTAACAGCTTGTCCCCTCTAAAAATGCCAATCTTTTGGGGAAAGGGAATTTTATGCAGTAAATCCTGTATCAGCCCGAAAGGACAGAGCCAGCCGCAGACAAACCGTCCCATCAGCGCGCCGACAAACATCAGGAACCCAGCCACATAAAATGCAAACTTGAAATTCCAGCTGCCGATAACCGCCTGCATTGCCCCGATAGGGCAGGCCCCTACCGCTCCCGGACAGGAATAGCAGTTCAATCCAGGGACACAGAGATTTTTTAATTTTCCTCTATAAATCTTACCCTCGGCAAATCCCAACAGGTAGCTGTTCGTAAGCAGCGCCCAGACCGCCTGTACGCCATGGCGTTTCCATTCATTTCTATTTTGTTTTTTATCCAATTCCAATACACTCCATACAGATATTGATTGCTTTTTGAAGAACTATGGGCATTTCTCCCCGCAAAATTCCAATGCCCATCATCACAAGCCCCAAAGCTGCCAGGCAAACCCCTCCTTTGGAAACATGCAGGAATTTTCTCATTTCACCGCCCCTTTCCGTTCTGTCTCTACGATTTCTTTCCATTCATCGAGGCTGCGGCTTCCAGAATAAGTCTCACCCACTATGTTGCCCTCCTTGTCCACAAAGAAAGTCTCCGGGACAGCGTTAATGCCCGCAAGCCTGCCGTTTAAATAACTCTCGTCAGGTATCAGGAATGGATAAGAAGCCCCTGTATACTCAGCCAGCATCTTTGCCTTTTCGACAGTATCCTCATCTGTGCCGCCTGAACCGTCTATGCAGTCCAGGACAATGCCTACCACATTGATGCCTTTGTCCGCCATCTCCTCGCTCAGTTTCTGCAAATCAGGAATCTCATTGATACACGGCGTACACCAGGTCGTAAACACATTGACCATCGTCAGATCATAGTCCTCAAATATCTCCTGCGTGTATGTCTCTCCCATAATATCCTGCATGGAAAATTCCCCGACATTTGCACTGTCCTCCCCGGTTTCCTCTGCCACGTCCTCTGTGGGAGCATTCTCCAGAGACTCGTTTTCTCCAGATGCTGCCTTTCCTCCGCAGCCGCTTAAGATGGTAAAACAACATATTCCCGACAATAACAGCGCACATAAACCTTTCTTTTTTATCCTCATAATAACAGTTCCCCTTTCTTGTTCTGAATATAGATATTGTAACTTTTGCCTGTGAGGCAAATTTGTCATTATTATAAATTCTTTCTTAATCCCTGCGAACATTTATCAATTTTGTCACGGATGGTCTGCATCTGGTAATCCAGCGCCTCAATAGAATCCGCACAGCCTTTGAGCTGCAGCGCAATCTCATCAGCATCGGCGCGCTCCCAGTTTTTCTTATATCTCAGTTTGTGTTCAAGGCTCGCCCAGAAATCCATGGCAATTGTGCGAAACTGCACTTCCACATGCATATATTTTTTCTCATGGGATAAAAAAATCGGCACGTCCAGGATATAATGGAGGCTGCGGTAGCCGTTCGGCTTGGGATTTTGTATGTAATCCTTTGCCTGCAGCAGAATAATGTCATCCTGCTCCGTCAGAAGGCCTGCCAGACGGTAAATATCATCCGGGAAAGAACAGATGACGCGAACTCCAGCCACATCGCAGAGATTTTCCCTGATTGCATCGAGCGTGAGCGGAAATCCCTTGCGCCTCAGCTTCTCAAATATGCTGTTCGGCGTTTTCAGCCTGCTCTTTATGGATTCAAAAGGATTCCTGTTGTATTCCTGGGAAAATTCTTCATTCAGCACCTGCAGCTTTGTCTCCACTTCCCGGATTGCGGAACGGTATTCCATCATCAGCCGGTTAAACGACCGCTCTTCCCTCAATTTTTCCGCCTGTATGCGTATAATCTCTTCCTGTTCCTTAAGCGCCTCCGCCTGCTCTTCTATTTTCCGCTCCAGCTGATTCCTGCGGGAGAACAATTCCATCGTATTGCGAATCCTGTTGCGGACAATCGAGCTCTCAAACGGCTTATGGATAAAATCAGAAACTCCCAGCTCAAAGCAATGGTTCTCCACCTCTATAGCATATTCTCCGCTGATAATCAGCACTGGAATCTTGGGCATCCACCCTCTGCGCTTCATCTCATCAATCACCGCCAGCCCATCCATTTTCGGCATCTGTAAATCCAGCAGGATTGCCGCTGTCTCCGCATGGTTTTCCGACAGATTATGTATCGCCTGTTCCCCATCCTCAGCAACCTCAACGATATAGTCTTCCTCCAGCATATCGCGCAGCAATTCGCGGTTTACCTCCACATCGTCTACTACCAATATCTTCTGCATGATAATCTACTTCCTTTGTTATTTCTATAATTATCCTACTTAAAATTTGTTTTCTCCAATTACAATGATTATAGATTATTTTTTACAGTTATACAACACTTCACACAATTTGTGTTTCCCCATTTTGTAATTCACACAACTTTCAATTTGAAAGCCGTAACAGTTTGTTACTGTTCACTGGCAACTGAATTCTGTATGCCTTAAATTTTGAACTAAAGTATCCACAGCATAAATACATATGCGAGATTGGCAGAAAAAACAGAAGCTGTCCCAAACACTCTGGGAACAGCCTCTGCATAAATATACGGAAGCACTGACTTAATCGGCCTCTCATTTAGAAATATTATTGGAAATTCTGCATGCACTGTCCAAATTTCTGTTTCGCCTCGGTTACCTTCTGAGTATCCGCAGACGGCGTCGGGTAATAACCTCTGTCGTGCATCATGGTGAAAACTTCATTCTGGATGGCGTGCTCCTTTTCCAGACAATCGAGAATGGCATTTCTTACATTGTCGTGGACACACTCATTGGAAAACGTATTGTAAAGGGTTGTCGCTGTCTTTTCTGCGGTCAGCGCATCCGCAAGCATTTCTTTTTCTGAATAAAATGACTGCTGCATGGTTTGCCTCCTAACTCAACTGGGAATACAAGTTGCGAAAATGCTCCTTGTGCTCATTGGAAATCTCGGTAAATTTTGATTTCATTTCTGTGTCGGTACTGTTATCTGCCAATACCTGGAATTTCTTAATCAGAAGTTCCTCGCCGGAAAGCAGATCGTTTAAAGCGGATAACTCTTTTTCTGAAATTTGGTTCATGGAAATCTCCTTTCGTTGTGATATTTGTCCTCCATAGTATGTACCGATTTTTCCAGTTTATGTATCCCCAGATAAAAAGCAGGCGATGCATGATGATTACAGTAAAGAGTTCCTTAATTTGCTGTACCAGCTTTTAGCACTTCTTCACTTGGGACATTCAGTCGGATATTGGGTACATATTTTTCTAAAGCCGCATTGAATTCTTTAAAATCATTTTCTTTTTGCATGGAAACCCCACCCATTCTTTCGCCCTTGCCATTATAAAATAATACATCAAATATCCTGCCCCGCGGCTTGATAATCACCGGGTTTTTCGTTGTCTCACTGCAGGTCATGGCAATGTCAGAAAGACGGAAAATCCCATAGTCAATCTCATTTCTATACAGAAACGCCGCTCTCATAAAATGTTCTGTTATGGCAATTGCACTGTCCAGCCTTCTGCCATTTTTAATAAAAACAAGCGGCTCCGCCATCATTTCCTCATCAAACTGCTTCATTTCATCCGGGGATAAATTCATATTCTGCAGACAATTCTCTGCAAATGGCAGCTTCGGCTTATTTCTGGCAGATTTTAATTTCATAAAAAAATATCCAGCCATCAAAAGTCCCGCCAGACCGACAATCACACAAAAAAAGCCCGTGTCATATTCCGGCGCCAACTGATTTAATATGAGCAAAAGCGCCTCCAGCAAAACAAACACCACCACAACTACAATGATGTTTTTCATCGTTGGTGCAGACTTCGTTCTGTTTTCCTCTGTCTTTGCTGCCTGCTCTTCTAACCATTGTGACATCTCTTATCCTCCTTTTCATCTCAAACGGAATCGTAACTGTTCAGAACCACAGCCTATTTTATTATTTCCATGGGATTGTGAACAGTTACATAATATCATAGATTAAGAAACCCGTCCAACACAAATATCCGGCTTCCAAGTTTTTCTGGTATCTTTTTTTTAAATGTGGTATACTGCATAATAATGTATTTTCATCATCTTTCAGGGAGGGTAAATTATGACAAGAGTCTGTTTTTATCTGCTGGCAGGTTATCTCTCCGGCAGCATCTTATATGCACAGATATGGGGACGGCTGCTTTGCCGCAAAGATATCACGGCAGGGACTCGCGATGGAAATCCGGGCACGGCAAACGCCTTTATGGAAGGCGGGTTTTTCTGCGGTATGCTCACTTTAATCTGCGATCTCGGCAAAGGCTTTGTGCCTGTATGGCTGTTTCTGCGCCAGACAGGCTATACGGATTTTGCCCTCTCCTTTGTGCTTGCCGCTCCGGTGATTGGCCATATTTATCCACTGTTCCATCACTTCCAGGGCGGAAAGGGCATTGCCACATCGTTCGGCTGCCTGCTGGGGCTCTATCCCTCCATTGGCTGCGCGCTGATACTTGCCGCCTGTTTTATTGGATTTTCTACGGTCCTGGTAATTTCACCGCATTATTACCGTACACTGGCTTCCTATCTCGCCGCTGCAATCATCACTCTCCTGACAGTAAAGACCCCCGCTGTCCGCTGGGGAATGATGCTGATTTCCGGCACTGTTTCCCTGAAACTGCTGACCTGTGATGAAAAAAATCAAAGATGTAAGGTAAAATTATTATGAATGTCCTGATTCTGTCTTGTGATACCGGAGCCGGGCATAACACGACCGGGCTTGCGGTTTTAGAAGAATTGAAGCGCAGGGGACACTGCGCAGAAATGAAAGACCCTTTTCAATTATCCCACAGCCTGATAGCCAGAAATATCGGCTCATTCTATGTAAAGTTAGTACAGAAATTTCCCCATCTGTTCGGCTTAGCCTACCATCTTGGCATGATGGTGACAAAGCTGCCTTTTTTATCGCCTGTTTACCATGCAAATGGGCTGATGGCAAAACATATGGAGCGCTACCTGCTTGCGCATCCGGCAGACGTGGTGGTCGCACCGCATCTGTACCCCGCCGAGATGCTGACTTATATGAAGCGCCATGGCATTTCCTGTCCAAAGCTGCTGTTTATCGCTACCGATTATGCCTGCATTCCTTTTACCGAGGAGACTGACTGCGACTATTATGTGATTCCACATAAATCCCTGGAAAAGTCATTCGTAAAACGCGGCATACCTGCGGAAAAACTGCTGCCTTTCGGCATCCCCGTGCGCAGCGCGTTCCTCAATGGTATAACGAAAAAAGAAGCCCGCAGACAGCTGAACCTTCCCTTGGATACCGTCTGCTACCTGGTGATGGGCGGCAGTATGGGCGCCGGGAAAGTAAAACAGATTTTATCTTACCTTGCAGCGCATCGCAGGAAAGAAGAACACATCATTGTCATTTGCGGAAACAATGCGGCACTGCAGAAATCCCTTCAGCGCCGCTACCTCTCAGTTCCTGGTATTTCTGTCTTAGGCGCAACAAATCAGATGGGGCTTTATATGCGCGCCTGCGACCTTTTGTACTCCAAGCCCGGAGGGCTCTCCTCCACGGAGGCCGCCGTCACCGGCATTCCCCTCGTACACACAACGCCTATTCCGGGATGCGAGACCATCAACCGTGCCTTCTTCCAAAAACATGGGATGTCGCTGTCCGCCAAAGATGCAAAACATCAGGCTGCACTTGGGCTGAGACTCCTGAAAAATCCAAGGGCAATGCACTATATGAGAAAACAGCAGGCCGCTCACACCTCGAAAGACTCTGTGGGGAAGATATGCGATTTCATTGAAAAGCTGGAAGGCTGACACTCTTTGCACCTTTAACATGCCACTGAAACATATGAAGGATTAAAAAAAGATTACAAATCCTTACAAGCAATCTTAAATTCTCTTGGTGTAAACCTAACGGAAATTGATGAAATTAAAGAATAAGATTCCAATGAATCTGCAAGGGGCAGTCCTGAAATCATTTTCCGGACTGCCCCTGTCATTTTCCTATATATCAATATCCGACTCTTCTACATAATTCGTTTTTACATAATCTTTTATATCATACTCTTTATCAAGGTTGCCAATCTTCACAAGGAACGAAATCGTATCCTGCAGGTTAACAATGTCATCATCGGAAATCCTTACCGTATATTCATATTTAGCTGTAACGTCTGATAACAATTCGGGAGCAATTGAAAGTGCTTCCGACACTTTACTCTTCGTCTCATCGTCCAAATTTTCAAGTTCGGCAACACCTCTTGCGTACTGCTCAATAATCGTATGGATGACTTCTGGATGGCTCTGCGCATATTCTGCTCTGGCAATAATTGGATTCACGCCCAACAGCCCGCAGTCAGTGCCCTCGCTGATAATTTTTGCCGTGCCGTCCGCAACCAGCCTGGTCACGTTCGGCTCCCAGATTGCTACTGCATCCACCGCGCCTGTGGAAAGAACCGTTGCCGCATCGCCAGTTGCAATGTTGACTAATTCCACATCTGAATTGATATCGAGATTGTTCTGTGTGAGCAGTTTATCAATCAGGTTATGACCAGTAGAACCGATGGTCACCCCGATTTTCTTGCCTTTCAGGTCTGCTGCGGAAGCTATGTCAGAATCAGCGCTTACAAGCATGGCATAGGATTTTGCGCCGTCCGCTGCCGTGGCAACAATCTCATTCTTCTGCCCTGCTGCAATCGAAGAAACTGCCGGCACATCCCCCATCACGCCGATATCAGAACTGCCGGAAGCCAGCGATTCATTCATGGGCGGACCAGACTCGAATTCGTTCCAATTTACTGTTACGCCCTGTTCCTTGAGCGCTTCCTCAATCCAGCCTTTTTCCTTAGCCACATACAATGGGACAAAAGCTGCGGATGGCTGGATAGCGATATTTACAACATTGCCGCCCTCCCCGTCAGAAGAAGCAGCCTGCGCCCCATCCTTTGTTCCGCAGCCAGCCAGCATGGAGGCTCCCAGAACGATTGCCATAAAACCTGATAATAAGCGTGTTTTTTTCATGTTATTTTTCTCCTTTTTGTTAGTGTACATTTCCTGTTATCTTCTTAATGAAAGTCCTGTCATTCTCCATTACTTTCATCAAAAAATTCATTATAAATTATTTTCCTGATTGCTACAAATTCATAAGAATTGCGGTCTCGATGCCCTGTAAGCTCCACCGGAACAATACGGCGGATTTTACCTGGCCTTTCCGACATGACAATAATCCTGTCGGCAAGGTACACGGCTTCGTCGATATCATGGGTTACAAGAAGCATGGTGGTATCGGATTTCTTCTGAATCCTTTTCAGTTCTTTCTGCATAGAGATTTTCGTAAACGCATCCAGTGCACCAAACGGCTCGTCCAGAAAAAGCACGGAGGGCTTGTTGACGAGCGCCCTGGCAATGCCTGCCCGCTGCGCCATGCCGCCGGACAGTTCACGCGGATAAGATTTTTCAAAACCATGCAGTCCTACCAAATCAATATATTTCTGGACTTTCTCACGCTTCTCCTCTTTGGAGAGACCCTGCAGCACGTAGCCCACATTCTGCGCCACCGTAAGCCAGGGGAAAAGCCTGTGTTCCTGGAAAACCATGCCCCTGTGGCGGTTGGGTCCGGTAACCTCCTCCCCATCAATCGTTACCGTACCGCTATGCTCCGTATCCAGCCCACAGATAGCCCGCAGCAGGGTACTTTTTCCACAGCCGCTGGAACCCACAATGCAGATTACTTCACCTTTCTTCACGCCGAAATTAATGTCCTCAAGAATCTGCAGCTTTTCGCTGTCTCTTTGAATGAAATACTTATGTAATCCCTGTACGGAAATATAATCTTGTTCTTTCTCATGATTCTGCATATGGTCCACCTCATTTCCATCTAATGACTCGTTTTTCTGCCAACCGCAAAAGCGAGTCCATAATCTTGCCGATGATACCTATAGTAAGCATCCCCACGATGACGACATCGGTTTTGCCAAACTGCCTTGCATTCATAATCAGATAGCCCAGACCAGTTGTGGACGATACAAGCTCTGCTGCGACTACGCACATCCAGCAGGAACTTAAGCCTGTCCGCAGCCCTGTAAAAATATTGGGCGCCGCGCTGGGAATCACCATCAGGAAAATGTGCTTCAGAAACGGCGTTTCCATAGATTTTGAGACCTCTATCAGTTTTACGTCCGTCTGCCTTATGCCGTCAATGACGTTAATAAGGATTGTAAAAAAGCCGCCAAGGAAAATGAGGAATATTTTTCCGCTCTCGCCAATTCCAAACCACAGTATCACCAGCGGAATCCAGGCAATGGGAGGAATTGGTTTTATCAGCTGAATCAAAAGCGCCGTCAGCCTGTCGAGATGATGGGAAAGGCCTATCAGAATCCCTAAGACAATTCCCAAAACGGCTGCCAGGAGATACCCCTGCAACACCCTGAGAACGCTTACTGCAAGATTTTCCCACAATTCACCGCTGGCAACCAGCGATACAATGGTATTGCCGACCTTGCCCGGAGATGGCATAATCACAGGGTTCAGATGTCCTGTGCTCCCCATCACAATCCATACAACTATAATAGTTACGACAAGAACCATGTATTCAGCAATATATCCGACATTTTTTGCTGCTGACTTGCTCATGTATATGTACCGCCTTTCTTTCTTCTTATTCGTCCTGTGTGATACCGTCTGCTAAGTTAGCATAATTCTTTTTATTTATAATTCTTCTTTAGAATTAAGATAAACTTTTTTCTAAAAGTTTTTATTTTTAATTCAAATTTAGAATTATAAACTCAGAAATAGATATTAGAATACAGTTGCACAAAAATTAAATAAATGAGGTGAATACTATCTTATCAGAATACGGCACAATTTTTAATATACAACGTTATACCATTCATGACGGTCCTGGCATCCGAACAGAAATCTTCCTAAAAGGCTGCCCCCTGCGCTGCAGATGGTGCGGAAACCCTGAAAGCCATAGCAGCATTCTGCAGCCAGGGATATATCCCGCAAAATGTATTGGAAAAGATGTCTGCGGATGCTGTCTGGAAAAATGTGAACATAAAAACAGCCTGATATTTGAGGAGCAAAAACTGACTGCCATCGACAGGTCAATGTGCAGCAATTGCATGAACTGCGCAGAAAGCTGCCCGGCAGATGCCATCAAACGTTGGGGCTGGCAGATATCTGTGGATGAAGCGTTGGAAACTATTTTAAAGGATGTTTCCTATTATAAGAGCTCTGGCGGCGGCGTCACTTTATCCGGCGGTGAACCGCTGGCACAGGCTGCTTTTGTGTCAGCGCTATTGAAAAAATGCAAAGAACATGATATACATACATGTATAGAATCAACGCTTTATGCAGACTGGGCAGCGATAGAGAAAGTCCTTCCTGACACAGATTTATTTATTACCGATATCAAGCATATGGACTCTGCTGTCCACATGCAATATACTAACGTCCCCAATGACAGAATCCTCAGCAACATCGAGCATCTTGCGGATACCGGAAAGCCCTTGATTGTCCGTATCCCTGTCATTCCCGGGGTCAATGATACAGAAGAAAATATGGGCGCTGCTGCGGATTTTATTCTGCACAACCTCCATAACGGCCTTGTGGAACTGCAATTGCTGGAATTCATGCGGCTGGGCGAGGAGAAATACCGTTCCCTCAATCTTCCTTATCCTATGGAGGAATGGGAATTTGACAGGGACGCATTTACAGAAGACATCAAAAGATATGCGAAATATTTCTGCGACAGGGGCATACCCTGTAAAACAGGCACTACCACAAAGGAGGCAAACAGACAATGACAGCAATAAAACCGATTGGCACAGAAGCATTTGATAAACATTACGGTATTGGATACCAGGTGGGGCATGACGGCTTTTCGCCATATGCACGCGTAAATAAGCTTAGAAAAGTTTTTCTGCAACGGAAATTCAATATTGATATCCAACGAGCAAGGCTTATCACACAGACTTACAAAGAAAATCCACAGATGTCCCCAAAACTGAAAACGGCGTATGCTTTGAAAAATATTCTCGAACATGTAGACATCGACCTGTATGAGGATGAATTATTAGCAGGAGAACTGGCAGCTCCGGCGAAGGCGGCGCCTATTTACCCGGAATTCTCAGTAAACTGGATAATAGATGAGCTGCGCAACCATCCCTTCGACCAAAGGCCGCACGATAAATTTTATATCACAGATGAAGATAAAGAAGAATTGCTGGAATTGCTTGAGTTCTGGCGCGGCAAAACCATTGCAGATGCCGTAGAAGCAAACCTGACAGAGGACCAGAAAAAGGGAAGCGAAATGGGCAAAAAAGTCTACATGACAAACCTCTACCATTTCGGCGGCGTCGGGCATTTTGTCATGGATTATGAAAAACTCCTGCGTATCGGCTACCATGGGCTAATTGCAGAAGCAAAAGCAGCTTATGAATCTTTAAATCCTGCTGAGGAAGACTATATAGAAAAGAAAGAATTTTATGAGGCAATGCTGATTGAACTGGAAGCTGCCTGCACTTATATCAACCGCTATGCTGCCCTGGTCCAAGAACGCTGCCAGCAGGAACAGAATCCCACACGCAAGGAGGAACTTGCGCAGATTGCCCGGAACTGCCAGCAGATTGCCGGAGGTCCTGCCAAAACCATGTGGCAGGCTATCCAGCTTTGGCATTTTGCTACCACGATTACGCTAATTGAATCCAACGGCCATTCTGTCTCCTACGGAAGGATGGACCAGTGGCTGTACCCCTACTATAAAAGCGACATGGAGAACCATGTTATTACCAAAGAATTTGCCCAGGAACTGCTGGAATGTGCCTATGTGAAAATGGGCAATCCCTCCAAACTGAAAGACAGGATGACAGTGGAAGTCCGCAATGGACGCGGCTGGGGCGGAGAAAGCCTTACCATCGGCGGTGTTGATGAGAATGGAAATGACGTCACGAACGATTTAACCTTTATGCTGCTTGAGGCGTCCGTCCATACACGCATGATGAATCCCTGGGTTTGTATGCGGATGCACGAGAATACGCCCTACGAACTGAAAGTAAAAACCGTAGAATGTATCCGTGCCGGTTACGGACATCCCAAAATCTTCAATGACGGAGTTGCCATCAAAGCCATGCAGCGTAAAGGCATGAGCCTTTCTGAGGCAAGGGGCTACGCGGTTGTCGGCTGCGTGGAACCGGACCTTCCAGGACAGGAATATGGCTACCACGATGCCGCATACATCAATATTGCCAAGGTAATGGAACTTGCGCTGAACGGAGGACAATGTATCGACTGCAGCAGCCATTGTCCCAGATATCAGGAATGTGCCGGAGCTGGCAAAACATTAGGGCCCGATACCGGAAACCTGAGCAGTTTGCAGAATATAGAGGAAGTAATCGAGAGTTTCCAGCAGCAAATGCAATTCTGGACAGAGCAGATGTGCAGCGGGCTGAATCTGATAGATACCATCCACAAGGAATTGAAACCGCTTCCCTACGCCTCCGCATTTTTCAACAACTGTATCGCATCTGGCAAAGACCTCGGCGAGGGCGGCGCAAAATATAATTTTACTGGTCCTCAGGCAAGCGGCATAGGAACCTGTGCGGATATCCTCTCCACAATCAAACAACTGCTTTTCGATGAAAAACGTTACAGCGGCACAGAGTTGCTACAGGCGATAAAAGATAACTGGCAGGGACATGACATGCTGTATGCCCTGGTAAACAGCAGCAAAGTGCATCATTATGGAAACGATGACGATTACGCAGATGATTTGTTCAAAGAAGTGTTTGAATGCTACTGCCGCAATATTACCGGCAGGAAAAATCCCCGGGGAGGATACTTCTGCCCTGGCGTATATACGGTTAACGCCAACGTAGGCCTGGGTTTGGGGCTGGGCGCTTCCTTAGATGGAAGGAAAAGCGGCGAACCCATTTCTGATAACATGGGACCCGTACATACACATGCTGCCTCCCACGACATCAGCGGCCCTACAGCCATTGCCAATTCCGTTACCAAAGCCGACCACAGCCTTGCCACCAACGGAACGCTCCTGAACTGGAAATTCCCACCAGAATGCGTTGCCGGACTGGAAGGACGTGAAAACCTGGTGGGCTTCATCGGCACTTACCTGCAAAAAGGCGGGATGCACTGCCAGTTCAATATCATGAGCAATGAGATGATGAAAGCGGCAATGGAGACACCGGAAGACTATAAAGATATGCTTGTGCGGGTAGCTGGCTACAGCGCATACTTTGTAGAACTGGGAAAACCTCTGCAGATGGATTTGATTCGCCGCACGGAACTGGCGTTTTCCTAAAGCCCATTAAGCCACAAGCCTTTGCTAGCTCGAATCCGCTTCGCTTCTTCTCGCTAGAGGCTGGCGCCCTATAAAATTAAAAAACCGGAAAAAAGTGTAAACACTTTTTCCGGTTTTATTAATTTTACACGGCTTGTAGCTAGTACAGAGAACATTAAGTTCTGGATAGTTAAGTGCAGAATATTTTTCTGAGAGTGCTGCTTCACAAACGCAGGTGTAGCGGATGCTACATCGAGGCTTGGGAAGTAGTGCTATC
>CANOFO010000029.1 GCA_947565305.1 uncultured Lachnospiraceae bacterium
ATATCTATCGCAAATCTCTGTACATCTGCCGAACGCTTTATCTTGTACAGAGGCGCATCTTTATTAATCTTGACGATGTTGTTATAGATATTGCGTAACTCGCTCTTCTTATGTGAATCGTATCGGGAAGTCGATTGGTTGGCATATGTGTTTAAATAATAATGATAAGCAGTATCAATCGCAGCCACGATAGTTCCCTCCTTTCATCCTTGAAATCGTGCTGTGCACGGGAGGTAGTATAATACACTCCATGTATTTGCAGTGTTTATCGGCTGGTTTAGCCGTTTTCTTAATGGTTGTAGAGCAAAATCAAGAAAAAAATTGGATAAAGTATGAGATTCTACTATATAATATGTAGGTTAGTGGTAAAGAGTCCTGATAATACGAAAACCTTCGTGCCAGGTTTCCGTAATCAGAAAAAACTGTTGACGCAAAGCCGCGATTGTGCTATAGTAAACTAGCGATGGAAGTAGGTCTTTTTTTTATGCCTAAATTTAGAATTATATGGAGGTGGAAGTTGTGCGCACAAAAATTACACTGGCATGTACAGAATGTAAGCAACGTAATTACAACATGACCAAGGATAAAAAAGCCCATCCCGACAGAATGGAGACAAAGAAGTACTGCCGATTCTGTAGGACGCATACGTTACACAAGGAAACAAAGTAACAAGACAGAGCGTAGGAAGTGAAAGGTTGGACGGATTGTTCACCCGCCCCTGTATTTCAGGCGCGCGAGTGCGCCATAGGAGGTAAAAATGGCAGAAACAAAAACAGAAAAAGCTTCAAAAACGAGCTGGTTCACCGGTCTGAAGGCTGAATTTGACAAGATTATTTGGCCGGACAAAAAATCACTTACCAGACAGACAGTAGCGGTAGTGGCTGTTTCAGTTGTCTTGGGTCTTATCATTGCCGTAGTGGATGTGTTCATTAAGTACGGCGTAGACGTCCTGGTAAATTTATAGGAGGCGTAGGTGATTTATGGCAGAGGCAAACTGGTATGTAGTTCATACCTATTCCGGTTATGAAAAGAAAGTTAAGGAGAACATTGAAAAGACTATTGAGAACCGTCATCTGGAAGACCAGATTCTGGAAGTGCGGGTTCCGATGCAGAGCGTTGTGGAAATGAAAAACGGCGTAAGGAAAACCGTTGAGAAGAAAATGTTCCCAGGCTATGTCCTCATTAACATGGTTATGAATGATGATATTTGGTATGTGGTTAGAAATACCAGAGGTGTTACCGGGTTTGTAGGTCCGGGTTCCAAACCTGTACCACTCACTGAAGCTGAAATGAGACCATTGGGTATTCAGGTTGACAATGTGGTTGTCGATTTTGCAGAAGGCGATTCCATCCGGGTAATCGGGGGTGTCTGGAAAGATACGGTCGGGATTATCCAGTCGATGAATCATGGCAAGCAGATGGTGACTATCAATGTTGACTTGTTCGGTCGTGAAACACCGGTAGAAATAAGTTTCACAGATATTAGAAGGTTATAAGATGCATTTGTCACAGGATTTCTGAGAAACACCTGGACGAGGACTATTTAAGGAGGATTTTCCAAATGGCAAAGAAAGTAGAAGGATATATCAAATTACAGATTCCTGCCGGGAAGGCTACACCGGCACCACCAGTTGGACCGGCGCTTGGACAGCATGGTGTAAATATTGTCGAGTTTACCAAGCAGTTCAATGCAAAGACAGCTGACCAGGGAGATTTAATTATTCCGGTAGTAATTACCGTATATGCAGACAGAAGCTTCAGCTTCATTACAAAGACTCCGCCTGCTGCAGTATTGATTAAGAAAGCCTGCAACATCAAATCCGGTTCCGGCGTACCGAATAAGACCAAGGTAGCCACGATTCCGAAGGCAAAGATTCAGGAAATCGCAGAACTGAAAATGAAAGATTTGAATGCTGGTTCTTTGGAGGCAGCGATGAGCATGATAGCAGGAACAGCAAGAAGCATGGGTGTTGAAGTCGGAGAATAGGCATCCGGCGCTTACTGAAACCGTGGGAGGGACAACTCCCGATTTTACCACTAGGAGGTTATTAGAATGAAACGAGGAAAGAAATATGTAGAGGCTGCAAAAGCAATCGACAGGACAATGCAGTATGAAACAGAAGAAGCAATCAGCCTGGTTAAGAAGGCTGCAGTCGCTAAATTTGATGAGACAATCGAAGCTCATATCAGAACCGGTTGTGATGGACGTCATGCAGAACAGCAGATTCGTGGAGCCGTAGTATTACCGCACGGAACAGGTAAAACCGTCCGCGTTCTGGTTTTTGCAAAGGGTGACAAAGTAGACGAGGCAATGGCAGCAGGTGCCGACCATGTTGGAGGAGAAGAACTGATTCCGAAGATTCAGAATGATGGATGGCTGGATTTTGACGTGGTAGTTGCTACGCCTGATATGATGGGCGTTGTCGGACGTCTGGGACGTGTACTTGGACCGAAAGGCTTGATGCCAAACCCCAAAGCAGGAACCGTAACGATGGATGTTACCAAGGCTATAAACGATATCAAAGCTGGTAAGATTGAGTACAGATTAGATAAGACCAATATTATCCATGTGCCAATTGGAAAAGCATCTTTTACAGAAGAACAATTAGCGGACAACTTCCAGACCCTTATGGGTGCCATCATTAAGGCAAGGCCTTCTGCAGTAAAAGGACAGTTCCTCAAGAGCGTTACGTTGGCTCCCAGCATGGGACCTGGCGTAAAAGTCAATACTGCGAAGCTTGTTTAAATTAAATGTTGACATCTAAAATACACAATGTTATACTATACAAGTATTTTGCCGAAGACAGCAGGTGCCGCAAGGCGTAACGTTTGGCCTGCCGAGGGAATTTGCCGGACATCTGTCTGGTGATTGAGCGAGGTTTTTTAAGCCTTCTTGTCCCTTGGGCAAGGAGGCTTTTCTTCTAAGGGAGAATCTTGTCACGCTAAAGCGTGAAAGTATCTTCCTGCAATACAAAAACAAAAAATAAGGAGGTGCACAATTCGTGGCAAAAGTAGAGTTAAAGCAGCCTATTGTACAGGAAATTTCTGAAAATATCAAAGATGCACAATGCGTTGTATTGGTAGATTACTGTGGATTGACTGTAGAAGAAGATACGCAGCTGCGCAAGCAGTTAAGAGAAGCTGGTGTTACTTATAAAGTATACAAGAATACCTTGATGAATTTTGCGTTCAAGGGGACAGACTTTGAGAGCATGTCTTCTTTATTGGAAGGTCCTAATGCGATTGCTATTTCCAAAGATGATGCGACTGCTCCGGCGAGAATCCTTGCAAAATTTGCAAAGGGTGCAGATGCGTTGGAGTTAAAAGCAGGTGTTGTAGAAGGAACTTTCTATGATGCGGATGGCATTAAGGCAATTGCAGCCGTTCCGTCCAGGGAAGAGTTGCTTTCCAAATTCCTTGGAAGCATCCAGTCTCCGATTACCAACCTGGCACGTGTTCTTAACCAGATTGCTGAACAGGGTGGTGGAGCAGCAGCGGCAGAAGCTGCACCGGCAGCAGAGGAAGCTCCGGCTGAGGAGCCAGCAGAAGCTCCAGCAGCTGAATAGACCGGAAGCAACTAGCGACTGGCGAGCCAAAGGCGAAGACAGAGCGTGTTGCGAGGTCGTTCTGTAGATGTATTATAATGAAATCATAATAAGAAAACGGAGGTAAATATAATGGCAAAGTTAACAACAGAAGAATTTATTGAAGCTATTAAAGAGTTAAGTGTATTAGAGTTAAATGAGTTAGTAAAAGCTTGTGAAGAGGAATTTGGCGTATCTGCAGCAGCAGGCGTTGTAGTTGCAGCGGCAGGCGGCGATGCAGCAGGCGCAGCAGAAGAGAAGAGCGAGTTCGATGTTGAGCTGACAGAAGTTGGACCGAACAAGGTTAAGGTTATCAAAGTTGTCCGTGAAGTAACTGGCTTAGGTTTGAAAGAAGCTAAGGAAGTAGTTGACGGAGCACCTAAGGTTGTTAAGGAAGGCGCTGAGAAGGCAGAGGCAGAAGACATTAAGGCTAAGTTAGAAGCAGAAGGCGCAAAGGTAACTTTAAAATAATCGCGATTCAGCATTGAGACGTGCAAGCAGAAAGAAACAGACTTTGGGAAAATTTATTTTCCTCGAAGCCTGTTTCTTTTTGCTTATAGGGCGAAAGCCCGCGTGCCGGTAAAGCCCGAAAGGGGTTTACCGGAAAGCATGTCTCAGGAAAAAAGAACAACGCGTGGCTCTGGAAGCAATAGCTTCCAGAGCAATCCGCTGAATGATTAAAAAGCCTGTTTCTTTTTGCTTATAGGGTGAAAGCCCGTGTGCCAAATTTATGTATTTTTCCTGCCCATGTTAATATTATAGTATAATTTGTCGAAAAAAATAATATATGCATTCAAATAACCAAGGGGGCTGCGGAGATGAAAACGGAGTGGGATTATACGGATTTAGCGGAAGCATACCTAAAAAGGCCGGACTATGCGCAGACTGCGATTGACAAGATGCTGCAGACTGCGGGCGTGAAAAAAGGAGATGCTGTCTGTGATGTTGGGGCGGGGGCAGCGCATCTGACCTTGAAGCTGGCAGAATATGGGCTGCGTGTCAGCGCGGTGGAGCCTAATGATGCGATGCGGGCAAATGGAATTAAGAGAACAGAAAAATATTCAGATGTTATATGGTTTGAGGGCGTTGGCGAGCACACCGGCATGGAAAGCAATAAGTTCGAGATGGTAACCTTCGGCTCTTCTTTTAATGTATGCAACCGTCAGGAAGCGTTGCAGGAAACAGGGCGTATTCTCAAAGATGGCGGATGGTTTGCATGTATGTGGAATCATCGGGATTTAGAAGACCCCTTGCAGAAAGAGATAGAGAACATACTGAAAAAACAGATACCCGGATATCGCTATGGGAGCAGACGGGAGGATCAGACGGAGGTAATCAAACAAAGCGGACTTTTTGACGAAGTGGTTTACATAGAAGGCAGCGTTGTGCATGAAATGTTGGCAGAAGATTTTATTGAGGGCTGGAAGTCACATGGAACGGTGCAGCGTCAGTCAAAGGAGAGGTTTGACTTTATCAATCAGGAGATTCGTAAAGCGGTGGAGGCAAAGAAAAAAACTTATATTAGGGTTCCATATACCACTAGAATCTGGATGGCGCAGTTAAAAGAAAGAGGAGCTAAAATAATGTTGGGTACGAAAGCAGAGACGCTGCAGACTATTTTTGGCAGAATACATAATGGCAAGGTTCTGCCGCAGATTTCATTTACAGTGGGCGAGTGGAAGCTTGAGCAGGAAACGATACTGGAGCGTTATGAACAGGTGGATTGGAAAGGGAACGTCATTGTGCGCAGCAGTTCCCTCAGCGAGGACACGGTGGGGGCGTCCCAGGCAGGAAAATATGAATCTGTGGCGAATGTGCGCGGTCTGGCAGCGTTCAAGAAAGCGGTTGAGGATGTCGTTGCTTCGTACGATGACGGAAACAATGATAACCAGGTATTGGTGCAGCCCATGCTGCAGGACGTGAGCCTCTGTGGGGTGGCGTTTACCTTGGAACCGAATACCATGGGCAATTATTATGTGATAAATTATGACATCACAGGTTCTACGGATGCGGTGACGTCAGGGCAGGGAAAAGACAGTAGGCTGTATTACTGGTTTAAGGGGGCGGATGTTACTGCTGCCCCACAGGAACTGAAACCGCTGATTTGTGCCTTACAGGAATTAGAAGAATTTTTTGGGCAGGATAATCTGGATGTGGAGTTTGCCGTTGACGGAACAGGTGAATTGTACATATTACAGGTGCGTACGCTTTGTATTGGCACAGAGAGGATGGATTTTGTAAGGCAGAAGAAAGAACTGGGGCGTATCCACAATAAGATTCAGCGAGACCAGTCGCCGAAGCCTTTTTTGTGCGGCAATCATACCGTATACAGTGTCATGACCGACTGGAATCCTGCGGAAATGATTGGGATTCGCCCCAAACCCTTAGCCATGTCCTTGTATCAGGAAATTATCACGGACAGCGTATGGGCATACCAGCGTGATAATTATGGCTATCGGAATCTGAGGAGTTTTCCTTTGATGGTAGATTTCTGTGGTCTGCCATATATTGACGTGCGTGTAAGCTTCAATTCATTTGTGCCAGCAGAACTGGATGAGGAAATTAGCAGGAAGTTGGTGGATTATTATTTGGACCGCTTGCTTGAAAATCCAGAGAAACATGATAAGGCTGAGTTTGAGATTGTCTTTTCTTGTTATACGTTGGATTTGCCGGAGCGTATTCAGATTCTGCAAAAATATGGGTTTACTGAAGAAGAGATTGGTAAAATTCTTGATTCGCTGAGAAACGTAACCAACCAGATTATCGACCATGAAGGCGGATTGTGGCGCAAGGATGCTGAAAAAATAAAGATATTGGAGCAACGTTACGAGGACATTCTGGCGAGCGATATGGGGAAAATAGAAAAAATCTACTGGTTGTTAGAGGACTGTAAGCGTTATGGGACACTGCCTTTTGCAGGATTGGCAAGGGCTGCTTTTATAGCGGTACAGATTCTGCGGTCTTTAGTTTCCTGCAGCATTCTCAGTGAGCGCGATTATGAATTGTTTATGAATGGGGTCAATAGTGTCAGCTCTGGCATGAATGCAGATTTCAAGGAGCTGTCAAAGAATGCGTTTCTAAAAAAATATGGGCATTTACGTCCGGGGACGTATGACATCAGTTCTGCGCGTTATGATGAGGCGCCGGATTTATATTTCAATTGGCAGGAAAGGGAGGGGGATGTAACAGAATCGGAACTGTTCCGTCTGTCTTTGAAGCAGTTAAATCGGTTAAAGGATAAGTTAGAGGAGAATGGATTGAGAAATGATGTCCTGGAATTGATGGATTTTATTAAACGCGTCATAGAGGGCAGGGAATATGGGAAGTTTGTATTTACAAAGAATTTAAGCAAAGTACTCCAACTGATTGGGGAGATTGGCGAGGAAGAAGGATTTGCCAAGGAGGAGTGTGCCTTTATTAATATACAGACTATTCGGGGGCTATATGCATCTACGCGCGATATACGGACAAATCTCAAAGAAACAATCGAGCATGGAAAAGCAGATTATGAGATGACGCAGATAATTACATTGCCGCCGTTCCTTGCGCGGGCAGAAGAGGTATTTGGCTTTTTCTATCCAGATTCAGAACCTAATTTCATTACTTCTGGCAAAGTCTCCGGTGAAGTATGTTATATGGAGAATGCGTTGCGCACGATGGAGATATCTGATAAAATTGTTTTGATACCAAGCGCAGACCCGGGCTATGACTGGATATTTTCGCATGGGATACAAGGCTTTATTACCATGTACGGAGGTGCGAATTCCCATATGGCAATCCGTGCCGGGGAACTGGGGATTCCCGCAGCAGTAGGGGTTGGGGGCAAAGATTTTGAGCGGTACCGGAAAGCGAAGGTCTTAGAGATTGATGCATTGAGCAGATTAATCCGCGTACTGAAATAACGATATCTGATAAATGAGGGAATGAGATGGAACGAAAAGTGATTATTTATACCCAAAGGGTGGAGGAAGTCAAAAGCTATCAAGAGCGTAGGGATTGTACAGACCAGAATATTCCGCGTTTTCTGGAATCCTGTGGCTATCTGCCCATTCCGGTGTCAAATGTACTGAGGAATCCGGCTGAATTTGCAGAATTGCTGAAGCCAGCGGGCATTGTCCTCACTGGAGGAAACAGCCTTCAGAAATACGGAGGAACTGCGCCTGAGCGGGATTTCACAGACCATTGCCTGATAGAAGCTTCCCTGAAAAATAAGATTCCAATTTATGGATTCTGTCGGGGAATGCAGTCCATTCTGGATTATTTTGGTTGTAGGTTGGAGAATGTAGAAAACCATGTGGCAGTGCGCCATCAGGTACATGGAACTTGGGGAGATTTTGAGGTTAACAGTTACCATAACCAGGCATGTATGGAAATTACCGGGAGACTTCAAATTACGGCACAGACTGAGGATGGCGTGATTGAAGCAGTTGTGTCTGGAGAGTACCCGATAATGGCTTCCATGTGGCATCCGGAGAGGGAGAACCCCTTTGCGGACAAGGATATGCGAAGAGTGCAGGAATTTTTTGGATGATATTAAAATAAATCTGCGTAGGCGACGCAAAGCGTCGCGTGCCGATACCATTATTATACTAGGAGGAACAGGGAACAGTGAAAGAGATTATTTTAGCAGCAGGACAGGGAACAAGACTTAGGCCCTTGACAGACGACAGACCGAAATGTATGGTGGAAGTGAATGGAACGAGTATTATTGAGCGGCAGCTTGATGTTATGTATGCCTGTGGCATAGAGAAGAAGGATATCACTATTATTACAGGATACCGGGGAGATGTATTGAAGGATAGATTCGCAGATTCTTCTATGCATTTCGTCAGCAATAAAGAATATGAAAGCACGAATATGGTATATTCCTTGATGTGTGCGAGAGAACTCATGGACAAACAGGAAGATATTTTGATTTCCTATGGGGACATTATTTACAATGAGGCCGTGTTGAGAAAAATTATGAATGCTGAGTCGGAGGCAGCCGTAATCGTGGACGATGGTTGGTATTCCTATTGGTCCGAGCGCTGTGAAAATCCATTGGATGATGCGGAGACGCTGATGTTCGATGAACATGACATCCTTACGGAAATCGGGCAGAAGACGACAGATTTAAACAGGGTCCAGGCACAGTATATCGGGTTGATGCGTTTCCGGGGCGAGGGTCTTCGGGCAATGCTGAGGCTGGCTAAAATAGCGGAGGAGAGGACCGTTAACGGTGTTGAACTGTGGCGGACGTCCCGCACATACCAGAAGATGTATATGACGGATTTGCTGCAGGGGATGATTGATGAAGGATATGAATTAAAGGCAGTGCACATCAACCGCGGATGGTTTGAGGTTGATGACTGTGATGATTTAAAGGTTGTGGAAGCGAGATTGCAAGAGGAGATGTAAGTAGAAGAGGATGCTGCGATTTGAAAATTCTTTTTATGAAAATGAAGTCAGAGATGGATTTTTTGTGCCGGCAATGATAAAAAAAGCGTGGGCTGCAGAGCTGACAGTGATGTACGAGGTAGATAAAATCTGCAGAAAGCATAACATTAATTATTTTGCAGATTGGGGAACTATGCTCGGCGCAGTGCGCCATGGAGGGTTTATACCATGGGATGACGATTTTGACATTATGATGCGGCGCAGGGATTACGAGCATTTTTTGAGGGTGGCGGCAAAAGAATTGCCAGAAGGGTTTGCCATATTGAATATGGACAATACGGAGAACTTCTGGTATTTCCTGTCAAGGGTTGTGCTGAGACCTCAGATATGCTTTGAGGAAGAACATTTAAGACAGTTCCACGGCTTTCCTTATATTGTGGGAATTGATATTTTCATACTGGATACGCTTTCGGCAGATTTGCAGGAGGAGGAACAGCGGGATACGGTGATAGAATATATCCTTGCATTGGCGGATTCTCTGGGGGCAGAAAAGATGTCACCGGAGAAAAAAGAGTCTGCCCTGTGCAGGATTGAGCAAATATGCCGGGTGAACATAGACCGTTCCCTGCCAGAATCAGAATTGAAGATGCAGCTGTATCAGCTGGTGCGAAAGCTCATGGTCATTTTTGAGGATGACCGGGAAGGAAATTATGCACAGTTGATACCTCATGTGGTATACCGTGGAAATACTGGATTTCCACAAAATTATTACCAGGCTGGGATACGGATTCCTTTTGAAAATATTGAAATTATGCTTCCGGTCAGGTATGAAGCCATGCTTCAGAAAAAGTATGGAAACTATATGCGTCTGGTACGCAATAAGGCGGGGCATAATTATCCGTTTTTTCAGTCACAGAAAGAGCAGTTTGAAAAAATCCTGGGATATCAGCTGCCCAGGTATAAATATCCAGGAATTTGCCCCAGGCAGAATACCATAGAACGTTCCTGCAAATATCAGGTAAGAGAATATCTTCGCAGACTTGACCAGCTTCATGAAAGAATACGCGGCGGGAGTCATGTTTTGGAGAACTTGATTCAAGCGCAGGAAAATGCGATTGCCATGGGAAATATGATTGAGCAGGTAAAAGGTGAAAACCATTCTGTGATACGTGAACTGGAACAATACTGCGAAGCAGTGTTTGCATTGTATCATGAAGCTGTTCGGGAGAATGGGGTTATACCGGAGGAAAAAATTAAGGTTTTACAGCGCCTGAAGAGCCAGATTGAATCGGATGCCAATGAACTTATTCTGATAAGGAAAGAAGCAGTGTTCCTGCCGTTTAGCGGTAAATATTGGGAAGCCCTGCACAGCGTATGGGAAGCAGTGGAGGCAGAACCGGATTGGGATGTTTATGTTGTCCCTTTGCCGTATTATTATAAAGAATATGATGGAAGCTTTCTCGATATGGTATATGATTTGTCGGAGTATCCGCAAAATATTCCTCTGGCAGATTATGAAAAGTTTGATTTGGCGGGACACCACCCAGAGGTGATTTTTATTCAGAACCCATATGACGAATGGGATTCTGCAACTAGCATTCCGAAGGAATATTATTCGTCTGCAATTAGAAATTATACAGAGCAGCTGGTTTATATTCCTTGCTTTGAGCTTGAGGAGTTTGAGAAAGAGAATGAACGCGAATACTGGAATATGAGTTATTATTGTACAGTTCCTGGCGTTGTGAATGCGGACTGGGTGTTTGTTCAGTCTCAGAATATGAAAAGGGTTTATGTGGACAAGCTGACTGATTTTGCAGGGGAAGAGACCCGGGAAATTTGGCAGAAGAAAATCGTGGGGATTGGCTCTCCGCTGTCAGATGATAAAAGACAGGCAGCAGATTCAGCCGTTAAGGTTCTGCAGAAGTGGGAGAAGATGATTCTAAAGCCAGATGGGCAGAGAAAGAAGCTGCTTTTGTTTTATGTAAGCATGAGCGCGCTGATTCAGTATCAGCAGAAAATGCTTGAGAAAATAAATGATGTGCTTTCTGTTGCTTCCGGGAGCGATGAGGAAGTGGTGTTTGTCTGGAAAGAGGATCCGCTGATAAACTTGAATGAAAAGGCGATTGTAAAAGAGACTGGAAAAGCATTATATGAGGAATATCAGACATTGCGGGAAAAAATCATGACCGGACATACAGTGATATATGCAGAACATGTGGAGGAAGCGGCATTGGCTGCCCTGTGTGATGGGTATTATGGAGTATCATCTGCTTTGGGGAATGCATTTCAGGTTTCTCATAAACCGGTGATGATTTGTGATTTATAGAATTCAACTTTGCCTTAAATATAAGCAGAAAAAGAAAGAGGGAATATAGTGGGAGCAGTATACTGGATTACCGGTCTTTCTGGCGCTGGAAAAACAACAATTGGCAAAATAGTCTACGATAAGCTGAAAGAGAGGTATCCTAATACGGTGTTTCTGGATGGAGATACCCTGCGTCAAGTATTTGATGAGGATTTGGGATATGAAAGAGAAGACCGGAGGCAATGTGCCATGCATTACGCCAGATTGTGCGCTATGCTGGCGGAACAGGGTATCAATGTCGTATGCTGTACAATCTCCATGTTCCATAGCGTGAGGCAATGGAACCGCGCAAATATTCGTGAATACAGGGAAATCTATGTAAAGGTGACCTGGGAGACTTTACAGATGCGCGATACAAAGGGAATTTATGGCGGTTTAAGTTTTCAGGATAAATCAGCAGTGGCAAATTATCCGGGGTATGAAGAGCCGTTACAGCCAGATTTGACGTTGCAGAATGATGGACAGAAGTCCCCCGAGGAACAGGCGCAGATGATTCTTTCCCATATATACAGGCATTAATATAAAATACGCAATGATGATAACGTCGTTTCCTATCATTCAGTTAACCTTGTAAACGGTAATCTCAATGATAGGGAGCGGCGTGTTTTGTTTTTCCGTTTCAGAGGGTTTCCAATTTTAAGTAAATTTATAAAATTGATAGATTTCCTTCTATGAATCCGTAATAATAAGTGTAATTACAAAACCAACCGCGCGCAGGTCTGGAAAAGAGGATGATTTATGAAGATAGGAGAGCACAATTATATTCGGCAATTACAATTGCATAATGAGAAAGCGCTTTTATATGTGATTGACGCATACGGCGGTCTGTTGAAGTCCGTCATACGCAAACAGCTTTTCAGTTTGCCGGAGCGGCAGGAGGAATGTCTGGATGATGTGCTTTTGAAAATCTGGCAGAATATTTCCGACTTTGATGAAAGCAAAAATTCGTTTAAAAATTGGGCAGCCGCCATTGCGAGGTACCGGGCAATTGATTATCTGCGGCAGTATCAGCGGGAACTTACGACCGTGGATATTGAAGATACCGTGATTGCCAGAGAAGACCACAGAATCGCGGCTATGATAGAACAGGAAATTTCAGAGGAAGTGGAAAAAATGCTGGATGCGTTAAAGCCTGTCGACCGGGAATTGTTTATGAGGTTATATGTGGAGGAACAGTCCGTGGAACAGGTCAGCCGGGAGACCGGAATGAAAAGAGAAGTTATCTATAACCGACTGTCCAGGAGCAAACGGAAACTCCGCAGGCAATTCCGATTAGAAAGAGGTGTGTGATGATGAGAAAAAACATATATCAGCTCTTGAATGAAGTGGAAACAGATTTCAGGGAATATGAGCAGACAGAATTGTCCTCCCGGGAAAAAGATTACCATAAACAGAAGGTTTTGATGGAGGTAAGAAGAATGGAAAATAAAGCAAAGAAAAATAAAAATAGAAAAGTATGGAAAGTGGCAGCAGGAGTGGCAGCAGCATGTGCAGTGACGGTTGGAGCTACCAGCATTGCAAATCCGGTTTTGGCAGAGGAACTTTTTAGCAGCGTATTCGGTAACCTCGTTGAAAATGCACAGGGAGAGAAGTATGAGCAGGAAGATACGGAAAGGTATACCAAGATTGGTAAGAGCGCGACATCTGTTGAGGACGAAGTGGCTAAGCAGCAGGATCAGGGCAGTTATGTGACGACCATGGAGAACAATGGCGTGACAGTTTCCGTGTCCGATGTCTATTGTGATGGATACGTCCTTTATTACACCGCATCGATTAAGACGGATAACGAGGGGCTGAGCCAGGCGGATGGAATTATTGTGGAGACGAAAGAGGGACCGAACCCAACGATATCCGTAGATGGAGCCCAGCTGTCAGGCTATGCATCCAAGGCATTTGAGAAATCCAAGGACGGCTCTTTTGTGACAATCAACCAGATTGATTTGATAAATCCCACCGATGCCCAGGAGAAGCCGATGGATTTAAAGGTCGGCGAAAAGGATACCATGGTTGTGGATTGGGATGTCAAACAGTTCGTCGGTTATCTGTGGGACCAGTGGGATGAGTCTGGAGAGTATGTAAGCACGGGTAAGATTGAGGGCGATTGGCACTTAAGGTTTCCGGTAACCATTGACAAGTCAGGCAATGAGAGCTTCGATATTAATAAAGAAGAAAATGGAATCATGGTTAAGAGCGCAGTCAAGACGAAAGCAGGGCTTGTTGTTGAGGTAGAACTCCCTGATTTCACAAAGGCTCCGTATAATGACCCATACAACGACCCGGATTTGGGGATTAAGGACAGCGAAGGCAATTGGCTGCAGTGGATGAACCAGAAGACAGACATGCATGAGGACGGCACATCGACCATGCAGATTATGGTGCTCTACGATGGGGAGAAAGATTTGACCTTTGAGGTGACGACAAGGGATGAAGACCAAGTTACCCTTGCAAGCATTGGGTTCCAGATTCCGTAAAGCGTCACAGGAAAAAAGTATGACACAAAAGGTGCAGGCTTAGCCTGCGCCTTTTGCCGTATATTTGTAACAGTTCAGCCCACGCCATTCGCAAAGATGCCTACGGCATTTTCTCGCTGCTTTGCAGCTAACTTTGCTCATTGCTTGGCGTTCCCTCAGCCGAAATGAATCTCATCAAATCCATGCAAGCATGATTTGTTTCAATTTCTTTCGGCTGGCTGAACTGTTGTGTAAATTTCTTGAAATAGTCCTTGACATAGAAAGTTTAATTGTGGTATCATATAAAATGCGCTATTGTGGTAACGTGTACTCACTGCCAAGCAGTAGGCAGAATATAAAAACGAGAGGTGAAACGTCAATGGAGAAAAACAGAATACGTCCGATTAAAGCAGGAAAAAGCGTTCGTATGAGTTACTCGCGACAAAAGGAAGTATTGGAAATGCCGAATCTGATTGAGGTTCAGAAGAATTCTTACAACTGGTTCATCAGTGAAGGGTTGAAAGAAGTATTTGCCGATATTTCTCCCATCGCAGACTACAGCGGACAGTTGAGTCTGGAATTTGTTGGATTTACATTGTGCGAGAATGATGTAAAATATTCCATCGCGGAATGTAAAGAGCGAGATGCAACCTATGCTGCTCCCTTGAAGGTAAAAGTCAGGTTTTACAACAAAGAAGCGGTGGAAGAGGTCAAAGACTATGAAATCTTCATGGGCGATTTACCACTTATGACGGAGACGGGAACTTTCGTCATCAACGGCGCAGAACGTGTAATCGTCAGCCAGTTGGTGCGTTCTCCCGGCATTTATTATGGAATTGCACACGATAAGGTGGGCAAGACCTTATATTCCTGCACTGTAATTCCAAACCGAGGCGCATGGCTGGAGTATGAGACAGACTCCAATGATGTGTTTTATGTGCGTGTGGACAGGACAAGGAAAGTTCCGGTTACTGTCTTAATTCGTGCGCTTGGAATCGGCACCAATCAGGAGATTATTGACCTGTTTGGAGAGGAGCCGAAGATTATTGCAAGTTTTGGCAAAGATGTTGCCACCAACTACCAGGAAGGTTTGCTGGAACTGTATAAGAAGATACGTCCCGGAGAGCCGCTTACGGTGGAGAGCGCAGAGAGCTTGATTAATGCCATGTTCTTTGACCCCAGACGTTATGACCTGGCGAAGGTGGGAAGATATAAATTTAATAAAAAATTATCCTTGCGCAACCGTATTTACGGACAGGTTCTTGCTGAGGACGTCATTGATGAGACGACAGGCGAGATAGTTGCAGAAAAAGGAACCACCGTGAGCCGCGAACTTGCGGATGCCATTCAGAATACGGCCGTTTCTCACGTGTGGATTCAGGGCGAGGAGCGCAATATCAAGGTGCTGTCCAATCTGATGGTTGATGTGACGAATTACGTTGATATTACGCGAGAAGAAGCAAGGAGCCTGGGTATTACGGAATTAGTGTATTACCCGGTTTTAGAGAAAATATTAGAAGAAAACGAAAGTTTGGAAGAATTAAAAGAGGCGCTTCACAGGAATGCTGCGGATTTGATTCCTAAGCATATAACCAGGGAAGATATTTTAGCCTCTATTAACTATAATATGCATCTGGAATATGGTCTGGGAAATGATGATGATATCGACCATTTGGGCAACCGCCGCATCCGTGCAGTGGGAGAACTGTTACAGAACCAGTACAGGATTGGTTTGTCGAGGATGGAGCGTGTCGTGCGTGAGCGTATGACGACCCAGGATTTACAGGGAATTTCCCCGCAGAGCTTAATTAACATTAAGCCAGTGACGGCGGCAGTGAAGGAGTTCTTCGGTTCCTCCCAGCTGTCTCAGTTCATGGATCAGAATAACCCTCTGGGCGAACTGACGCACAAGAGGCGTCTGTCTGCATTGGGACCTGGCGGTCTGTCCAGAGACCGTGCCGGATTTGAGGTGCGTGACGTGCATTATTCCCATTATGGAAGAATGTGCCCGATTGAGACGCCTGAGGGACCGAATATCGGTCTGATTAACTCGTTGGCAACGTACGCAAGAATCAATGAATACGGTTTCGTAGAAGCGCCTTACCGTAAGATAGATAAAACTGACCCCAAGAATCCGCGGGTAACCGATGAGGTAGTCTATATGACTGCAGATGAAGAAGACAATTACCATGTGGCACAGGCGAACGAGGCGCTTGATGATGAGGGGCATTTTGTGCGTAATTCTGTGTCTGGCCGTTACCGTGAGGAGACGCAGGAGTATGAGAAAGCAATGTTTGACTACATGGACGTATCGCCTAAGATGGTGTTCTCTGTGGCTACAGCGTTGATTCCTTTCCTGGAAAATGACGATGCCAACCGTGCGCTGATGGGTTCTAACATGCAGCGTCAGGCAGTGCCGCTGCTGACTACGGAAGCTCCGGCAGTCGGAACCGGTATGGAGACGAAAGCGGCTGAGGACTCTGGTGTCTGTGTGCTGGCAAAACGTGCAGGCGTAGTGGAGCGTGCCGTTTCCAATGAGATTACGATTAAGACGGAAGATGGGAACCGCGATGTCTATAAATTGACAAAATTCCTGCGAAGCAACCAGTCCAACTGCTACAACCAGAGGCCGATTGTCTACAAGGGTGATAAGGTGGAAGCAGGACAGGTGATTGCAGATGGTCCTTCCACCTCCAACGGAGAACTTGCGTTGGGCAAGAATCCGCTGATTGGATTTATGACATGGGAAGGATATAATTATGAGGACGCTGTCCTTTTAAGTGAAAGGTTAGTGCAGGAGGATGTCTATACATCCGTTCATATAGAGGAATACGAGGCAGAGGCGCGTGACACCAAGCTGGGACCGGAAGAGATTACCAGAGACGTTCCGGGTGTCGGCGATGATGCGCTCAAGGATTTGGATGAGCGCGGAATAATCCGTATCGGTGCGGAGGTACGTGCCGGAGATATTCTGGTAGGTAAGGTAACTCCCAAGGGAGAGACAGAACTGACGGCAGAAGAGCGTCTTTTGCGCGCGATTTTTGGAGAGAAGGCCCGCGAGGTCCGTGACACCTCCCTCAAAGTTCCGCATGGTGAGTATGGTATCGTTGTCGATGCCAAGGTATTTACCAGGGACAACGGTGATGAGCTGTCACCGGGAGTGAATCAGGCAGTCCGCATCTATATTGCCCAGAAGAGGAAAATTTCTGTAGGTGATAAGATGGCAGGGCGTCATGGTAATAAGGGTGTGGTTTCCCGGGTGCTTCCGGTGGAAGATATGCCATTCCTGCCAAACGGACGTCCGCTGGATATCGTGCTGAATCCATTGGGTGTGCCGTCTCGTATGAATATCGGACAGGTGCTGGAGATTCATTTAAGCCTGGCGGCCAAAGCGCTTGGGTTTAACATTGCCACGCCGGTCTTTGACGGTGCAAATGAGAATGATATTATGGATACCCTGGATTTGGCGAACGATTACGTGAACCTTTCCTGGGAAGAGTTTGAAGCAAAGCATAAGGAAGAACTGCTTCCGGAGGTGATGTCATATCTGTATGACAACAGAGACCACAGAGAGGTATGGAAAGGTGTTCCTTTATCTCGCGATGGAAAGGTAAGGCTGCGGGATGGCAGGACCGGAGAGTATTTCGACAGCCCGGTTACGATTGGTCACATGCATTACCTGAAACTCCACCATCTGGTGGATGACAAGATTCATGCGCGTTCTACCGGACCGTACTCCTTGGTAACGCAGCAGCCATTGGGCGGTAAGGCTCAGTTTGGCGGACAGCGTTTCGGAGAGATGGAGGTTTGGGCTCTTGAGGCTTATGGTGCGTCTTATACGCTTCAGGAGATTTTGACCGTGAAGTCGGATGATGTCATCGGGCGTGTGAAGACATATGAAGCTATCATTAAGGGTGACAATATCCCCAAACCGGGTATTCCTGAATCCTTTAAGGTGCTTTTGAAAGAACTTCAATCTCTGGGACTGGATGTGAAGGTCCTTGACGAGAACAGGGAAGAGATAGAGCTGATGGAAACCAGCGAATATGGCAACACAGATTTGAATTCCATTATTGCAGGAGACCGCAATTTTGCCTTTGAGGAGGAAGAATCCTTCGGCGAGATGGGCTTTAGCAAGCAGGAATTCAATGAGGAAAGCGAAGAACTGGTTGATATAGAAGAGGATGATGAGGAAGAAGAAGCTTTGGAACTAGAGGACGATTTCGCCGACTTTGAGGATGTTCTTGAATAGAGAATAGGAGAAGGGAGAGTCACTATGCCAGAAGTAATGAATAAAGAGAAATACCAGCCAATTACCTTTGATGCGATTAAGATTGGTCTGGCGTCACCTGAGAAAATCCGTGAGTGGTCCAGAGGCGAGGTAAAAAAGCCGGAGACCATCAACTATAGAACCCTGAAACCAGAAAAGGACGGCTTGTTCTGCGAGAAGATTTTCGGTCCCAGCAAAGACTGGGAGTGCCATTGCGGCAAATATAAAAAAATCCGTTACAAAGGCGTTGTTTGCGACCGCTGCGGCGTGGAAATCACTAAGGCAAGCGTGCGCAGGGAGCGGATGGGACATATTGAGCTTGCTGCCCCGGTATCCCATATCTGGTATTTCAAGGGAATTCCCAGCCGTATGGGCTTAGTTCTGGATTTATCCCCCAGGACTTTGGAGAAAGTGCTGTATTTTGCTTCTTATATCGTTTTGGATAAGGGAAGCAGTGATTTGCAGTACAAACAGGTATTGACGGAAGCGGAATACCAGGAGGCAAGGGAGAAATTTGGCGCAGATTTCCGCGTGGGAATGGGCGCTGAGTCTATCAAAGAGTTATTGGAAGCTATTGATTTGGAGAAAGATGCCGTAGAGTTAAAGACGGCTCTGAAGGATGCTACCGGACAGAAGCGCGCCCGTATCATCAAGCGCCTGGAAGTGGTAGAGGCATTCCGTGGTTCAGGAAACAAGCCGGAGTGGATGATTATGGATGTGATTCCCGTAATTCCGCCTGACTTGCGTCCGATGGTGCAGTTGGACGGCGGACGTTTTGCGACCTCTGACCTGAACGATTTGTACCGCAGGATTATCAACCGTAATAACCGTCTGCGTAGGCTGTTGGAACTGGGTGCGCCGGACATTATCGTAAGAAATGAGAAGCGTATGCTGCAGGAGGCAGTAGATGCACTGATAGACAATGGGCGTAGGGGACGTCCGGTTACCGGACCTGGAAACCGCGCGCTCAAATCTTTGTCTGACATGTTAAAGGGTAAATCTGGTCGATTCCGCCAGAACCTGTTGGGAAAACGTGTGGACTATTCCGGCCGTTCCGTTATCGTGGTAGGACCGGAGTTAAAGATTTACCAGTGCGGCCTGCCCAAAGAGATGGCAATTGAACTGTTTAAACCTTTCGTTATGAAAGAACTTGTATATAATGGGGCGGCGCATAATATTAAGAGCGCCAAGAAGATGGTAGAGCGTCTCCAGCCGGAGGTGTGGGATGTTCTGGAGGAAGTCATCAAAGAACATCCGGTAATGCTCAATCGTGCCCCCACGCTGCACAGGTTAGGCATTCAGGCATTTGAACCTATTCTCGTAGAGGGTAAAGCGATTAAGCTTCACCCATTGGTATGTACGGCGTTTAACGCGGACTTCGATGGAGACCAGATGGCGGTACATCTGCCGCTGTCTGTAGAAGCGCAGTCTGAGTGCAGATTTTTGCTGTTATCGCCGAATAACTTGCTGAAACCTTCTGATGGCGGTCCGGTGGCGGTTCCCTCACAGGATATGGTGCTGGGAATTTATTACCTGACACAGGAAAGACCAGGGGCTTTAGGGGAAGGCAAGTTCTTCAAGAGCGTGAATGAGGCGATTTTGGCTTATGAGAACGAGGCATTGACGCTGCATTCGAGGATTACGGCACGTGTGGAACGCACGACGGCGGACGGTGAACTGGTAAGCGGAAATGTAGAGTCCACGCTGGGACGTTTTATTTTCAATGAAATCCTGCCGCAGGATTTAGGGTTTGTGGACAGGAGCAAGCCGGAAGATTTGCTGAAACTAGAGGTTGATTTCCATGTAGGCAAAAAGGGCTTGAAGCAGATTCTTGAGAAAGTCATCAACATCCATGGCGCGACTAAGACGGCTGAGGTACTGGATGACATCAAGGCAATGGGATATAAGTATTCCACGAGGGCTGCCATGACAGTTTCTATTTCTGACATGACTGTACCGGCGAAGAAGCCGGAACTGATTCAGAATGCGCAGGATACGGTAGATAAGATTACCAAGAACTATAAGCGTGGTCTGATTACCGAGGAAGAGAGATATAAGGAAGTCGTTGAGACCTGGAAACAGACGGACGACATTTTGACAAAGGAACTTTTGGACGGTCTGGATAAATATAATAACATCTATATGATGGCGGATTCCGGTGCACGTGGTTCCGATAAACAGATTAAGCAGCTGGCAGGTATGCGTGGATTGATGGCGGATACGACGGGACGTACGATTGAGCTGCCGATTAAGTCTAATTTCCGTGAGGGGCTGGACGTATTGGAGTATTTCATGTCAGCGCATGGAGCCCGCAAGGGTCTTTCCGATACGGCGCTGCGTACTGCCGACTCAGGATACCTGACAAGGCGTCTTGTCGATGTATCGCAGGAATTGATTATCCGCGATATTGACTGTTGTGAAGGCAAGTCTATCCCCGGCATGTATGTGAAAGCATTCATGGACGGCAAGGAAGAGATTGAGAGCTTGCAGGAGCGTATTACCGGGCGTTTCTCCTGCGATACTATCTGTGATGCGCAAGGGAATGTACTGGTTAAGGCAAACCATATGATTACGCCCAGACGTGCCGCATTGGTTATGAGCAAGGGCGTGGATGAGAAAGGCGAGCCGCTTACGAGAGTAAAGATTCGTACGGTACTGACCTGCCGTTCCCACAATGGAATCTGTGCAAAATGCTATGGCGCGAACATGGCGACCGGGCAGGCAGTGCAGGTTGGGGAATCGGTAGGAATTATTGCCGCACAGTCGATTGGAGAGCCTGGTACACAGCTTACGATGCGTACCTTCCATACCGGCGGTGTTGCAGGAAACGATATCACACAGGGTCTTCCCCGTGTGGAGGAGCTTTTCGAGGCACGTAAGCCGAAAGGTCTTGCAATCATCACAGAATTTGCAGGCGTTGCCACAATCAAGGATACCAAGAAGAAACGTGAAATCATTGTCACCAACGAGGAGACCGGGGAGATGAAAGCGTACCTGATTCCCTACGGCTCAAGAATTAAAATAACAGACGGCGCCATCTTAGAGGCCGGCGATGAACTGACCGAAGGTAGCGTGAACCCGCATGATATTTTGAAAATCAAGGGGGTACGTGCTGTACAGGATTATATGATTCAGGAAGTGCAGCGTGTATACCGTCTGCAGGGTGTGGAAATCAATGACAAGCATATCGAAGTGATTGTGCGCCAGATGTTAAAGAAGATACGCATTGAGAATAACGGAGATTCTGATTTCCTTCCAGGTACATTGGTAGATATTCTGGAATATGAGGACGCCAATGAGAGACTCGAAGAGGAAGGCAAAGAGCCGGCAGAGGGCAAGCAGGTAATGCTGGGAATTACCAAGGCGTCCCTTGCGACCAATTCCTTCCTGTCCGCAGCTTCGTTCCAGGAGACAACGAAAGTGCTGACTGAGGCTGCCATTAAGGGCAAGGTAGACCCCTTGATTGGGCTGAAAGAAAATGTGCTTATTGGTAAGCTGATTCCTGCCGGGACGGGCATGAAACGCTACCATAACATCAAATTGTCCACAGATATCAATTCCATGGATGATATTTACTTTGAGGAAGAATCTTTGGATTTCACCTATGAAGCTGAGGAAAGTGAAACACAGGAAGAAGGTTTTGAAGAAGAATTTCCAGAAGATATGTTAGAGGAGGTTCCCGAAGAAGCGGTTGAGGAATTGGTGGAAGCTGAAAATGAATAAATAATAGCAAAAAGCTCCATACGCTGTTGCGTATGGAGCTTTTTTTAGGTATAGTTAAAATACAGATGATATAACATGAAAAAGGATTATTTCTTATGATACGTTTTGGAAGGAGAAGGCATGAAAAGGTTAAGGAGAAGAGCATCATCTATGCTCGGCGCAGCTCTTGCGCTTACGCTGGCTGTTACGAGTGGAGTGGGAACTTTTAGTATGGGAATGGTTGTCCAGGCACAGGAAGATACTTTAGTATCAATGGCGGAAGAAATTACGTTGAAAATCAATCAGGAATATGCAGCGGTGGGGGTTCCCCTTACGGTGAGCATGGTCAATGCACCGCAGGATATGCAGTGTACTTATGAATGGAAAGTTGGCGGACTGTTAAAGGCAACCGGTGATTCCTATACGCCTTCGAGCAATGACCTGGAGAAAATGCTGACCGTGGAAGCAACACCGTCTGGAGACTATGCCGGTACTTACCAGACCAGCATGTATATCAGCAAACTTCCGGTTGTATATGTAAATACAGAAGCAAACCAGGCGATTACCAGCAAAGAAGATTACATCAATGGCGAACTTAGGATACAGGGAAATGTGCAGTACAACCAGGAAAATTCAACTTTATATGATGGAACTATGAAGATTCGTGGTCGGGGCAACACAACCTGGGGATATGAGAAGAAGCCATATAAAATCAAGCTGGATGAAAAAACAGATTTATTTGGCTTTGGAAAAAATAAGCATTGGGTGCTTCTGGCAAATTATGTCGATGAATCCCATATGAGAAATATGCTCTCTTATAACCTGTCAGGCGAGATGGGAATGCCCTATATGCAGTCTGTCCACGTGGATTTCGTTTTAAATGGGGAGTACAAGGGAACGTACCAATTCTGCGAGCAGGTGAAGATAGCCGGCAGCCGGGTTGATATCCATGATTGGGAAGACTATGCAGGGGACGTGGCGAAAGCCGTATATAATGCGGAGAAGGATAATGGGTTGACAAAGGATGACCAGGATCGCATAGAGACGCTGCTTGCTGAGGAAAGCATGGGCTGGATGACGACTGGGAAGTTCACCTACAACAATAAGGAGTACAAAATAGCAGACTATATTTCTGACATGCCGGACTGCACCGGGGGATTTCTGGTGGAGATGGATTCCTATTATGATGAATATTCCAAATTTAGGACCAACAAAGGTCAGCCCTTGCAGTTTAAGAGCCCGGAGTTCATTGCCACCAATGACACCGCGATGAATTATGTGAAAAATTATATCAATGCGTTTGAGAGTGCAGTTAATGCGGCAGATTTTACCACTGTCTATAACGACAGGACTGTCAGCTATAGCCAGCTGTTTGACATGGATTCGTTGGTTCAGTTCTGGCTGGTGAACGAATTGTTCATGAATGTGGATGCCATGAAAAAGAGCACTTATATGTACAAGGATACTGATGGGTTATTTAAAATGGGCCCCATCTGGGATATGGACTGGTCTTCCGGCAGTCTGGTGAGCAATTATCTTGGGAGTGGAACCTATAATGAATGGCAGACTACGAAATTTTCAGACGAAGCTCAGGCAAATCAGTGGTATAAATCTATTATTAACGACCCATATTTTGCGGTGAAAGCATATGAACTTTATACCCAGGTGCGTGAGAAAATGGGCGCTATGGTGGCAGACGGCGGAACAATAGATGCCTATCAGGCATTGCTTGCAGAATCAGCGGATGCAAATGCAAATCTTTGGTATTCGCGTGAAAATAAGAAGAAATTTGCTACGCAGGCTGCAGCCTTAAAGACCTATCTTAAGAATCGGCTGAACTGGATGGATACACAGTTTGCTTCGCCGGAGCTGCTGGCAGCTTCATTGGGGTACAAAAGTGCAGGCGGAATAAATGTAGAAGCTGTTAAGGCTGAAAGTGGCGGTTCTGCGGTGACAATGCTCACAGCCGATGTAAGTGACAATAATATAAAGTCTGTGGAGTTTTTGGTAAATGGGATGAAACTTGGGACAGTCAGCGTGGATGGGGGAAAAGCGCAAATGGAAGTTCCGGTAAACGTGCTGGCGCCAAACGGTTCCTATAATACGGTGCAGGTATTTGGAATGGATGCAGGATGCAGTGTGGCAGTGTCCGGTAGGAATAAAGTTACCGATTTTGAGAAGTTCTATGCTGAAAAACCCACAGACCCGGATAATCCAGGTGACCCAGGAAATTCCGGCAACCCTGGCAATCCAGATGATTCTGGCAATTCCGGCAACCCTGGTAATCCAAATGGTTCTGGCAATTCCGGCGACATAGATAATCCGAATAACCCAGGGGTTAAGTCTCCATTGAAGGCGCCAGCTAAAATAAATGCGGCACAACTGAGTGCCAGCCAGAATGTAAAGGTAACTTTCAGTAAAGTGAATGGCGCTAAAGGATATGAGGTTTACCGTTCCGTTAAGGAAAATGGCATTTATAAGAAGATTGCAAGCGTTAAGGCATTGAAATATACAGATAAGAAAGTACAGAAAGGAAAAACATATTACTATAAAATCAAGGCGGTGGCAGAGGATACAAAATATAATAGTTCCCTGAGTAGAAGCTTTGCCAAGGTGAAAGTGCTGGCGCGCCCGTCCGCCAGGGCAAGTGAGGGGAAAAACGGAAAGATATCGGTCAGCTGGAAGAAGGTAGCCCTTGCCAAAGGATATGTGGTATATGTTTCTGCAAAGAAGACCAGGGGCTATAAGGCGGTAAGGACGATAAACAAACCTGCTGCAGGGAAAACTACCATTAAGGCTCCCGGAAAGACGAAGAAAGTGTATGTAAAGGTGAGGGCATTTTATAAGGAAAAAGGAAAGAAAGGGAAGATTTTCGGACCGTATTCCAAACCAATTGTGGTAAAGGTGAAGAGATAGAAAAAGATTTCAGTACAATGGTAAAAATAGCTATTTTTAATAACCATTGTATGTTATACTAGTAGAAAATCATGCTGGATTATAGTGTAAAATACAGTAATGGAGGAAGAATAAATGGCAAATCAGTTAGTATGGCAGGACCGGTTTAATATAGGTGTGGAGATTATTGATAATGAGCATAAGAAATTATTTGGTATCCTGAACAGGCTGTTTATGTACAAGTCGGAGGAATCAAAGAGCCAGTGGGTTTGCCAGGAGGGAATTAAATATTTTAAAGACCATGCAATGAAGCATTTTACGGAGGAAGAACAGTATATGGCTTCCATTGACTATGCGGGCTTTGAGACTCACAGGCGGCTTCATGACAATTTCAGACAGAAAACGCTTCCAGCTCTGGAAAAAGAGCTGGCGCAGTCTTCATTTTCGCCAGAGGCGATTGACCATTTTCTGGGTGTCTGTGCAGGATGGCTGCTAGGGCATACCCTGACGGAGGACCGTGCGATTACTGGGAAAGCAGTTAGTAAATGGGGGGAACTCCTGCCGGAGGAACAGCAGGCTGCCATGAGGAAGATGATTATTCAGCTTTTGTCGGATATGTTCCAATTAAATGCATATGTGGTCAGCGATTGTTATGGTGGAGAGAAGTTTGGAAAAGCAGTTTATTACCGTCTCGCCTATGCAGGGAAGAAAGGAGAGAGATGGGAGATAATTTTAGGGTTCGAGGAAAGGCTGCTTCTCAAAACAATTGGCAGTATGGTGAATATTGAGTCTGAAGAGGTTAGCGTCATGGTGATTAATATTGCCCGATATATGGCGCAGCAATTTGTCCACCGTATCAGTGAACAGTATCCGGCCTCCTCAGAGTATGAGATGAAAGATGAAAAATTGCTGAACTATGAACAGTTCCGCAAGAATCTTGAAAGGGAGAAACCACAGGCCAGCCTGTTGTTTGATACTGGGGAAGGATATTTTGTTTATTGTGTGATTGCCCCGCATTTGTTTGAGAGCGAGGCGGAAGGAACTACCATCAAGGCAGAGAATGCAATGTCTGAAATCAAGAATTACCTCAATGAGAGCGAGGTCAGCCGCAAGAAGAAAATACTTGTTGTAGATGATTCAGAGGTTGTGCGCAGGGCGATGATGGATTTGCTGGGCAACGATTATGCGGTTGAAGCGGCGAAATCTGGAATTGATGCCATAAAATGCATGACGCTTGGCAGACCGGATTTGGTACTTTTGGATTATGAGATGCCAATCTGCGATGGCAGCGTGATTTTGGAAATGATGCGTTCAGAGGAAGCGTTTGCAGATATTCCGGTGTATTTCCTTACAGGAAACGTATCGAGGGAGAGCGTACAAAAAGTAATTCCATTAAAACCGGCGGGTTATCTGGTGAAGACGCTGAAGCCGGAAGAAATTAAGAAAAACATTGATGATTATTTTAAGAAGAAAGAGAGTTAATACAAAGTATTTCAATGGGAAGCAGCGGTGGCTGCTTCCTGTTTTTATGTATACAATCGAGAAAAGCGGGAAAAATTGTAAAAAGCCCTTGACATGGCGATTTTAACCTTATATAATGATTTAGCGTGCATAAAAGGGCACATATATAATCTTATAGGAGGTGAAAAGAATGCCAACATTTAACCAGTTAGTAAGAAAAGGAAGACAGACATCTGAGAAGAAATCTACAGCACCGGCTTTGCAGAAGGGATACAATTCCTTGAGGAAACGCCCGACAGATAATGCTTCTCCTCAGAAAAGAGGTGTTTGTACTGCAGTTAAGACTGCAACTCCTAAGAAACCTAACTCAGCTCTTCGTAAAATCGCCAGAGTACGTCTTTCTAACGGAATCGAAGTGACAAGCTACATTCCGGGAGAAGGCCACAATCTGCAGGAGC
>CANOFO010000030.1 GCA_947565305.1 uncultured Lachnospiraceae bacterium
ACCAGTACAGATCCATGTTCATCAGAACACTTAGAAATTCTTATAGCAGGGAACATCCGGAACAATTTTTCTATTCAATTGTGCAAATTGGCGATAGAAAATTTAAAAGCCACCTTTTTACACCCGAATCCTTATAGGAAAGCAGTCTTTACAAGACTATTTCCTATAAGACAAAAATAATTAAAAACCAGGAGGTAGATATGATACAATTTGATTATGGGAAAGTTAAGAACCCCCAAATATTTGCAGAAAACCGATTGGAAGCCCATTCCGACCACACTTATTATGCAACGCTGCAGGAGTTGGAAGAACGAAAGACAAGTTACAGATATTCTTTGGATGGACTTTGGAAATTTTCTTATGGTAAGAATTATCAGTCTGCCATCCAGGGGTTTGAAGCGGTTGAGTATGATTGTAAATCATGGGCGGATATCAGGGTTCCGGCGCATATCCAGATGGAAGGATATGATGCGCCCCAGTATGCCAATACGCAGTATCCCTGGGATGGAAGAGAAGATATAGAAGCTGGTGAAATCCCGGAATTCTTTAATCCTGTGGCAAGCTATGTCAAATATTTTACGGTTCCGGACAATATGAAGGGTCAGCCGCTGTATATTTCTTTCCAGGGGGTGGAGAGCGGTATGGCAGTGTGGCTCAATGGAACATATGTGGGTTACAGTGAAGACAGTTTTACGCCCTCGGAATTTGAATTGACGCCCTATCTTGTGGAGGGAGAAAATAAACTGGCAGTCCAGGTGTTTAAATGGACAGCTTCAAGCTGGTGTGAGGACCAGGATTTCTTCCGCTTTTCGGGAATATACCGCAGTGTCTATTTATATACTGTGCCCAAGGTGCATGTGCAGGATATCTGCGTCCGTACGCTATTGGACGAGCAGTACAAGGATGCAGATTTGCAGATAACAAGTAAGACATTTGGCAAGGGCAGGATTTCCTTTGCGCTACGTGATGGTAATGGCGTTGTGGCACAGGAACAGGCAGAAGCAGCGCAGGAACTTACGGTGACAATTCCGGTGAAAGAGCCGGCGCTTTGGAGTGCAGAGGAACCGAATCTTTATGAACTGTTCGTAGAAGTTACAGACGAGGATGGTGAACTTCAGGAAGTATTTGTGCAGATGGTGGGATTCCGTCGTTTTGAGATGATAGATAACATTATGTGCCTGAATGGCAGACGGATTGTGTTCAAGGGCGTGAACCGCCATGAATTCAGTTCTAAGAGAGGGCGTGTGCCTGATGAGGAAGAACTGCTGCAGGATATTATTACCATGAAGCGGAACAATATCAATGCAGTCCGCACCTGCCATTATCCAGACGATTCCAGAATTTATGAACTTTGCGATAAATATGGGCTGTATATGATTGCAGAGAATAATATGGAGAGCCATGGCAGTTGGGAACCTATACTTCGTGGCGAGGTAAAGGCAGAGGATGTGGTTCCGGGAGACCGCAAAGAGTGGGAGCCGATGATGATGGACCGTGTCAATTCCTGTTACCATAGGGATAAGAATCACCCATCTATTTTAATCTGGTCCTGCGGAAATGAATCATTCGGCGGCAGCGTTATCTTTGAGATGTCAGAGATGTTCCGTAAGCTGGATGATACCAGGCTGGTGCATTATGAGGGTGTGTTTAATGACAGGCGTTATAATGACAGCAGCGACATGGAGAGCCAGATGTATCCGTCTGTGGCGAGTATCAAAGAATTTTTGCAGAATGACAGGAGCAAGCCTTTTATCTGCTGTGAATATACGCATGCCATGGGCAATTCCTGTGGAGCCATGCACAAATATACAGATTTGACGGATACAGAGCCTTTGTACCAGGGAGGATTTATCTGGGATTATATTGACCAGTCCATTGAGAAAAAAGACCGCTACGGCAATAAGTTCCAGGCATACGGCGGAGACTTTGGCGAACGCCCCACGGATTATAATTTCAGTGGAAATGGAATTGTTTATGGAGGGGACAGGGACGAATCCCCCAAGATGCAGGAAGTAAAGTATAACTACCAGAATATTACAGCCGAGGTTTCGGAAAATAAAATACTGATAAAAAATAAAAATCTATTTACCAATACCAATCGGTTTGATTGTGTGGTATTATTAGAGAGGGATGGAAAATTATTACAGCAGACAGCGCTTGCTACGGATGTGGAGCCCCTGTGTGAAAAGGAATACGAATTGCCGCTGCAGCTTCCGCAGCTTCCTGGTGAGTATGCAGTGACCGTATCTTTCCGCCTGAAAGAGGGGACATGCTGGGCTAAAGCTGGGCATGAACTTGCCTTTGGGCAGGGTGTATTTGAAGTAAGAAAACAGCCACAGCCGATTACGGACGAGATTACAGTTATCAAGGGCAAATGGAATATCGGTGTGCGGGGACAGCATTTTGAATGTATGTTCAGCATCAAAGAGTGCGGTATGGTGTCTTATCGTTACGGTGGCAGGGAATTGCTTGAGAAGATTCCCATGCCCAATTTCTGGCGCGCGCCAGTAGATAATGATTGTGGGAATAAGATGCAGGCTCGTTATGGGCAGTGGAAATTAGCCAGCATGTATCTGAGAAAAGATGAAGAAGCTGAGGAAAATCCCAAGCTTGAGAAGAAACAGCACAGTGCGGTAATTACTTATTATTACTTCATGCCCACAACACCGGAGAGCAGATGCAGCCTTTCCTACGAAGTGTTTGGCGATGGCACTGTCACAGTTTCACTTCACCACGACCCGGTAGAGGGGCTCAGGGATATGCCGGAATTTGGCGTTTTGTTTAAGTTTAATGCAGATTATGAGAATCTTGAGTGGTATGGGGATGGTCCGGCAGAAACCTATGCAGACCGTCGACATGGCGCAAAACTTGGTATTTACCGCAACAAAGTTGCCGATAATATGGCAAAATATCTGGTTCCCCAGGAGTGCGGCAATAAGACAGGCGTACGCTGGGCTAAGATTACAGATAATACCGGACGTGGAATCCTGTTTTCAGGAGATAAGATGAGTTTTTCGGCATTGCCTTATACGCCGCACGAATTGGAAAATGCCATGCATCCCTATGAGTTGCCCCAGGTGCATTATACGGTTGTGCGCGCGGCCTTGCAGCAGATGGGCGTGGGCGGCGATGACAGCTGGATGTCAGAGGTGCATCAGGAATATTTGCTGGATGTGAGCAAGCCTTTGGACTTTACGTTTAGCTTTAAAGGCATAGTTTAAGTAAGATAAATCTGAGGAATGTTAAGTTATTAAAAGGAGGAAGAGACATGGATAAATTTGTAGTTAATATTATCCACCGCCCTGAGATGGTGCCGGAATATGCAGAGAAAGTAACCGGGCACGGCAAGGCGGAGGATATTGGAAGGAAGGCACTGCTGACGGAATCGCTGGATATTTTTAAGACCCAGCAGCGCCTTGCGCACGAGAATGGGTTAAAAACCACCATTCAGATGACATATGCCAGCCTGTTCAATGAAGAGGCAGTGGCGATTGCCAAGGAACACCATGAGAAATATGGGGATGAGATTGCGTTATCCCTGTTGGGGCTTCCCTGTAAAGAGTTCCGCGAGAAGTATAAGACCAAAGATTTCTGTATCTGGATGTTTTCTATGGAAGATAAGAAATCCATTGTGGACGATATTTTTGCAAAATTCCATGACATCTTTGGTTTCTATCCTGAATCTACCGGTTCCTATTATATGGATGCAGATTTGACCAATTATATCAAAGAGAAATACCCTTCTGTAAAATGTGCAGTGGCTACCTGCTGGGAGGAGGGACCCAAGGCCTACCATACCTGTAATAATTCCTGGTATACGCTGTTTGACGGTGGTCCCTGGAATCCGTGGATTCCCTCCAAACAGAATACACATGCTCCGGCGGCAAATGAGGCGGAGGACAGTGGAATCGTGGCAATCCCGCATCTTTCCAGAGATTTGATTGCATGTTACGATGGCAACGGTTCCAATTTTGGAACCCACCCGCAGAATGTGCTGCGCGGCATGATTTATGACAGCAAGACATGGGAATACCCCTATCTGTATAATTTGATTGACCAATACCGCTCCTTGGAGAAATATAATAATGGTTATGCCTACAATATGATGTTTGTGGGTCCGGCATGGATGAATAAAATGGGACGCTGGGAAGCGCCCTATGAGTTGCTGGAGAAATCTTATTCTGACGGCTGTGCGTATTACGGCAAGCTGAAAAAAGAAGGCAAGCTGATTGATATGACGATGGCGGAATTTGCGGATTATTACCGTGAGAAGAAGAGCTATACGGAGCCGGAGTGCGCGCTGTGGCGTGACATCCTCTATGGCTCGGACAAGCAGCTGTTCTGGTATTGCGACCCCTATATGCGTGCCTGTGTCAATATGGACCAGGGAGGTGCGATTGTGGATTTGCGTCCTTATGCGGCTAAGTTGGAGTGGCCGGTAGGTATTGGCACGAAGCATGTGCAGGATGCGTCTTATCCGTTCCTGATTCAGGAGAAATACCGTGCAGGTTATTTCACGCACTATGCAGGCGAGGGGACAGTGAGAAGCGCCAAGTTATCATATAACGGAGAGGAAGTAGACCTCTGCCTATGCCGTACCAAGGCGCATTTCTCACAGGAAGGGAACACGAGAATCCTCACACTGGACCCGGTGGAGATTGAGTTCTATGATTTGACCGTGAAACTGCAGACAAAGATTTATTTTGAGGAGGGCAGCTCTAATATCAAGATTGAGAGGAATATCTTGGAGATGAGCAATCCCGAGGCGAAAGTAGAGTTAAACGAATACATGGTAGCATGTTATGGCACGACCGAATACCCTGAGGATATGACAGGAATCACCTTGAAATGTGAGGGTGCCGGAGGACAGGAAATTTCTTACGAATACAAGTGCCGGGAAGCTGAACTTGCGGGCGCAGATGCGGTCAGTGCAGTTATCCCTGCGATTGAGACGAAAGTATCAATGACAAGTTCTGACAAGGCTGCGGTTGGGTATGTGAAGGAAGGCTATGCATTCTCGCCGATGTTTACTTTAGGTTATACCAAGACAATCTCAGATAAGGAGGTATTTGCGACATGGCTCAATCTGGAAAAGGCAAATTAAATTACAGATGTCCGTCTTGTTTTATGAGGGATTTGGATATTGACATGTTTTACGACAAAGATAAGGATGAATTCTACTGTATGCGCTGCCAGTATACCGGCAATGAGAAAGACGTCCTTGAGAAAAACGAAATGATACGTTTCCGTTACCGCGCAATGGATAAGCGATTTACGAAATTTGACTTTGACTAACAGTTCTGTTGTTTTTGCGAATGGCTGTGCTGAGCAAAAAATTTGTTAACGTCACGTCGGGAAGGAGATAAGAGGATATGGGAAAGATTTCAGATAAGATAAAGTTCATCAAGGGGATGGATGTCTCATCCCTGGTAGAATTGGAGAAGCTGGGGGCCAAGTTCAAAGATGCGGACGGCGATGAGAGGGATTTGCTGTCTATCCTGCAGGAATATGGGACCAATGCCATCAGAATCAGGATGTGGAATCATCCTTATTCCCAGGAAGGGGAACCCTATGGGGGCGGGACCAATGACATGGAAACGGCAATTGAACTGGCAAGGCGGGCGCGTGACCGTGGGATGTACATTCTTTTGGACTTGCATTACAGCGATTTCTGGACAGATCCCGGCAAGCAGATAAAACCCAAGGCGTGGGCAGATTTTACCGGAAAACGTCTGGAGTATGCCGTCCAGGATTATACAACTGCCATGCTGCGCAACATGAGGGCAGAGGGCGTATTGCCAGATATGGTGCAGGTGGGGAATGAACTTTCCAATGGTCTGTTGTGGCCCGATGGGAAGCGGCCCAATTATGAAAATATAGCCTGGTTTGTAAATGCCGGAATTCGCGGCGTACGTTCCGTGGACAGGGAGATACCTGTGATGATTCATCTGGATAATGGCGGCAATAACGATTTGTATCGGGAATGGTTTGACAATTATTTTGACAATGATGGTATGGACTTTGACGTGATTGGCTTATCCTATTATCCGTTCTGGCACGGTTCCCTTGCCGATTTGGAAAACAATATGAGGGACTTGGCAAAACGTTACCGCAAGGAACTGATTGTTGCGGAAGTTTCCATGGGATATACGATGGAGGACTATGCCGATTATGAGAAGCTTGAGCCTGGCAAACGAAAAGGCATGGCGACAAAACCGTCTCTGGTGGAGAAGATTGAGTACCCGATGACCAAACAGGGGCAGGCGGACTTTATGGAAGATTTGATGACGAGAATTTCCAATATTCCCAATGGTCTGGGTAGAGGGTTTTTCTATTGGGAGCCTGCGTGGATTCCTGTTCCCGGCAGCGGCTGGGCGACAGAGGTTTCGCTGAAATACATGAATGACCCGGGTCCCTGCGGCAATGAGTGGGCAAATCAGGCATTGTTTGACTATGACGGAAGACCTTTACCGGCATTGGATGTAATTAAAAAGTTTAAAGTAAAATAAGCTATGGGTTAAAAGAAAAAGAGCGTACAGAAAATGTACCTCTTTTTTTTTCCCATCATTCGTGATAGAATAGAGAGAAGTTTTGAAAAAATAACAGAAAGAGGACGATAAGATGATTTCAAAGAGTATGCAGCAGGCAGTGGCAGGAAGCTCTGCCATCCGTGCCATGTTTCTGGAAGGTAAGGAGATGGCAGCAAAGATTGGAGCAGAGAACGTATATGATTTCAGTCTGGGAAATCCGATGACGCCGGTTCCGGCAGAGTACAACCAGGCGATTATCGATGCCGTACAGACGGAAAGTTCGCTGGAACTCCACGGATATATGGACAATGCCGGTTATCCTGAGACACGCCAGGCAGTGGCAGATAACCTCAATAAACGTTTTGGCACAGATTTCGAGGGAAAGCACATCACAATGACAGTGGGGGCAGCGGGAGCCTTGAATATTGTGTTTAAGGCAATTTTAGACCCTGGGGATGAGGTGCTGGCGCTGGCGCCCTATTTTGGGGAGTACCGCGGTTATGTGGCGAACCATCAGGGCATTTTGAGAGAGGTTGCACCGGATACAGAGACATTCCAGCCGGATTTTGAGGATTTAAAGAACAAGATTACAGAGAAGACAAAGGCTGTCATCATTAACAATCCGGTAAATCCTACCGGGGTAGTCTATTCGGAGGAAACGATTCAGACAATAGCCGCGATTATGGGTGAGAAACAGAAAGCATATGGGCATGAAATCTATATGGTGTCGGATGAACCTTACCGTGAACTCGTTTACGATGGGAATCAAGTGCCGTTTCTGACAAAATATTATGACAATACCTTTGTGACCTACTCATTCAGTAAGTCCCTGTCCATTCCGGGTGAACGTATTGGCTATGTGGCAGTAAACCCCAGCCTGGCGGACTGTGAGCAAACCTGCAGCGCATTGTCCGTGGCAACCCGGATTCTGGGATTTGTCAATGCGCCGTCCCTGATGCAGAAAGCAGTGACGAAAGCGATTGATGCGACTACGGATGTGGCATACTATGACAGAAACCGTAAGCTGATTTATGGTAAATTGACAGAACTTGGGTTTACCTGTGCCAAGCCGCAGGGTGCATTTTATCTCTTTATCAAATCACCGGATGCAGACGAGAAGAAATTTGTGGAGACGGCTAAGAAATATCATATCCTGCTGGTGGGCGGAACGACTTTCTCCTGTCCTGGGTATGTGCGCCTTGCTTATTGTGTCTCTTATGAGATGATAGAGCGTTCCCTGCCGGCGTTTGAGAAACTGGCAGGGGAGTATGGCTTGGCATGAGAGATTGCTGAATGTGGAAATAGATTGGAGACAAATATGGCTGCATGGGAAACAAATGTGCGGAAAGTCATCCCCTATACACCGGGGGAACAGCCTGACCGTGCAGATATCATCAAATTAAATACCAATGAGAATCCTTATCCGCCATCGCCGGGAGTGGAACGCATATTGCGGGAAATGCCGGCGGAAATTCTGCGCAAGTATCCTGACCCCACGGCAGGCGCGCTTGTTACGGCACTTTCAGAGTGTTACCATATGCCTGGGGAACAGATTTTTGTGGGGGTAGGCTCCGATGATGTACTGGCAATGAGCTTTCTGACATTTTTTAATGGCAAGAAGCCGATTCTGTTTCCAGACATCACCTATTCTTTTTATGACGTGTGGGCAGAGCTCTTTCGGATTCCCTACGAGTGCCAGCCGCTGGATGAAGAATTTCAGATTCGCACGGAAGATTACTTAAAGCCTTGCGGCGGAATTGTGATTGCCAATCCTAACGCGCCGACTGGTACGGCGAAGGACCTGGCAGAATTAGAGCGTATTATTGCCGGTAATCCCGAGGTAATTGTAATCATTGATGAGGCATATATTGATTTTGGAGGGGAATCTGCGGTCCGTTTGGTACCCAAATATGATAACCTGCTGGTTGTGCAGACTTTTTCAAAATCCCGCAGCCTTGCAGGGATGCGGATTGGCTATGCTTTTGGCAATGAGAAGCTGATAAAATATTTAAATGATGCGAAATATTCTTTCAACTCCTATACGATGAATGCGGTGACCATTGCCATGGGTGCGGAAGCGGTCAGGGATGAAGCGTATTTTCGGGAGACAGTTAGCAAAGTGGTTGCCACCAGGGAATGGACGAAGAAAGAACTTCTGAGGCTTGGTTTTACATTCCAGGATTCCCAGAGCAACTTTATTTTTGCCAGTCATCCAAACTACCCGGCAAAGGAATTGTTTGAGGAGTTAAAGCGTCAGGGAATTTATGTGAGGTATTTTGCCAAACCGCGGATTGACAATTACCTGCGGATTTCCATCGGTACGGATGGGGAAATGAAAACGTTGATTGCATTTTTAGAAGAGTATGTAGGAGAGAATCTATGATTAAATTGATTTTAAAAGGCGTGATGATGGGGGTGGCAAATATTATTCCCGGGGTCAGCGGAGGAACGATGGCGGTGTCCATGGGCATTTACGATAAGATTATCCATGCGGCGACACATTTTATTTCGGAATTTAAAGAGAGCATGAAACTGCTGCTGCCCATTGTCCTGGGCATGGGAATTGGCATTGTGGCGCTGGCGAGAATCCTCGAGTATATGTTTGTTCGTGTACCTTTGCAGACCAATCTGCTGTTTATCGGTCTGATTATTGGCGGGCTTCCCGCGATTACCAAGAAAGTCAAAGGTAAGACAATCCGTCTTGGTCATATCCTGGTATGTCTGCTGTTTTTTGCGGTCGTGGCAGGTTTGGCGATGCTGGGAGAACAGGAGGGAGCTTCGGCAGATTTGAGTTTTAATCTGGTCAATGTCCTGAAATTGTTCGGCGTGGGAATTGTGGCATCTGCTACCATGGTCATACCGGGAGTCAGCGGTTCCATGATGCTGATGCTGATGGGTTACTATAATCCTGTACTGAACACCATCAATGATTTTATTGACAACCTGATTCAGTTTAACATGCCGGGAATTTTGGATGGCTGCAAGGTGCTTGTACCATTTGGAATCGGTGTAGTAGTGGGTATCGTTGGCATTGCCAAGCTGATTGAGGTTATATTCCAGAAGTTCCCGGAACATGCTTATTGGGCCATTATCGGTCTGATTGTGGCATCGCCGGTGGCAATCTTTCTGATGGGCAGCATGGGGACCATCAATGTCGTTGCTGTCCTGACTGGCGTCGTGGCGTTGCTGGTGGGGGTTCTCGTATCCCTGAAATTAGGAGAAGAGTAACTATGGCGACATGGGAAATGGGCATTATTTGTTATCTTTGCCTGGTCAATGTTATTGGTTTTTTCCTGATGGGGCTGGATAAATGGAAAGCAAAGAACAAGAGATGGCGGGTTGCGGAGAAAACATTGTTTGGCATAGGCGTTGTGGGAGGGAGCATTGGCTGCTGGCTGGGGATGTATACGTTCCGCCATAAGACGAAGCATTGGCAGTTTGTATTGGGAATGCCTTTGATTCTGGCAGCGCAGGTGTGCCTCATATTGTTCTTGACATTCAAAAAATAACAAGATATTATTATCTGTAACTGGTTAAAAAACGTTCAGTGAAGAGAGGAAAAGAAACATGTATTCATTTGATGAAGTAAAAAAGACTGATTCGCAGGTGGCAGATGCCATCACAGCGGAAATGGAGCGGCAGAACAGCCATATTGAGCTAATCGCATCAGAAAACTGGGTGAGCAAGGCAGTGATGGCGGCTATGGGAAGCCCCATGACCAATAAATATGCCGAGGGCTATCCGGCAAAGAGATATTATGGCGGCTGCGAGTGCGTAGATATTGTGGAGAACCTTGCTATTGAGCGGGCAAAAGAACTGTTTGGCTGTGAATATGCCAATGTACAGCCCCACTCCGGCGCCCAGGCGAATATGGCAGTGCAGTTTTGTATGTTAGAGCCCGGTGATACTGTAATGGGCATGAACCTTGACCACGGCGGACACCTGACGCATGGAAGCCCCGTGAATTTTTCCGGCACGTACTTTAAGATTGTGCCTTACGGTGTAAATGATGAAGGATTTATTGATTATGACAAGGTGAGGGAGATTGCGCTGGACTGCAAGCCGAAGATGATTATTGCGGGCGCAAGCGCTTATGCGAGAACTATTGATTTCAAACGTTTTCGCGAGATTGCAGATGAAGCTGGCGCGTATCTGATGGTGGATATGGCGCACATTGCCGGACTTGTGGCAGCTGGGCTGCATCCGAGCCCCATTCCTTATGCCCATGTGGTTACTACTACGACACATAAGACGCTGCGTGGACCGAGGGGCGGCATGATTCTTGCAAGCCAGGAGATGGCGGACAAGTTTAATTTCAACAAGGCCGTGTTCCCGGGAATCCAGGGAGGCCCCCTGATGCATGTGATTGCGGCAAAGGCAGTCTGCTTCAAGGAAGCGTTGGATGACAGCTTTAAGACATACCAGCAGAATGTGGCAAAGAATGCCCAGGCATTGGCGAAAGGGCTGATGGACAGGGAGATTAAGATTGTTTCCGGCGGGACGGACAACCATCTGATGCTCGTGGATCTGACGCCGTATGATTTAACTGGTAAGGCAGTGGAGAAATTGCTTGATTCTGTAAATATTACCTGCAATAAGAATACAATCCCCAATGACCCCAAATCCCCATTCGTGACGAGCGGTATCCGTCTTGGAACACCGGCAATCACGTCCAGAGGATTTACAGAAGAGGATATGGATAAGGTTGCAGAATGTATTGCCAAGATGATTAAAGAAGGGGAAGCAGCTTCGGAAGAAGTGCGCGGAATGGTCAAAGAACTGACAGCAAAGTATCCGTTATTATAAGAAATGTTTTAATTAGGAGCCGGAGAATGTTTTCCGGCTCCTGTGCTTTTTGGGTATTCCAGAAACCCAGGGTTTCCTTGCGCTTCCTGGGGATTTCCTGAGAATTCCTTTCAGGCTATTACATCAATCAAGTCATCATGGCCGGCGTTTTTCATAAGTTGTTTGAAACCGTCAAGAACTTCCTCTTTGGTGTAATTATTCTGTACCAGAAAACGCTCTTCTTTCTCTGCCAGATATTGATAAAACAGGGCGGCGGCAGCTACTTCATTCTTGTTGTGGTAATCAATACGGCTCAGCAGAATGTTTTCCGCTTCGTTGATATTGCCATTGTCAATCATTTCCAACAGTCCGTTTAAATTTTCTCCTGACACCTCGTAGTGGTTTTTCCGTTCCTCCTCCACAGAGACGTATGTTTTCCCTAATAGGAAGGAAAATAATACGCGGACAGCTTCTTTGATGATTCTCATGATATAGTCTTTTTCGTCTTCAAAATTCATAATCTTTACCTCCGTGGTTATGCCCTTTCTGAACATCATTATAAGGGAAATTTGTGTGATTGGCAATGAGGATTGAAAACTTTAAGGCGTAATAGGTATTAGTTATTTGACGGCTGTAGCTTATGGCAGAAGCAGTGCATACAGTAATTTGTACCAGAAAAAAGGCAAATTATCCCAATTGCAATACGAAAAGGGAGTGTCGTGTTAACATAAAGCTACATTGTGTAGGAGGATAATGAGTTATGGAAGGACAGATGGATTTTTTTGAACTTAATGACCAAAAAGTGTGCAAACGGCTATCAAAAGTACTGCTCTGGATGACATTAGTATTTCCAGTATTATTTCTTGCGACGGTTCTTGGCGTGTTTCAAATCCAGTATGGCGATTTGGCAGTTCTTTCGGCAATCGGTTGTGTCTGTACCATTGGTCCCAGCGTACTGCAGAGATTAGGAACGCCTGCCAGGAAGATGAAATATATCAGTGTGTTGGCAGTGGGCTTTGTCATTATGCTTTTGGGAGGTAATTCTGCCATTGGCATCTATATGACATATGGTTTGGCAATGCTTTTCAGCTGTATGTTCTTTGATAAGAAATTTACGCTGAGAATCGCCATTGCCAGTTATTTTTTTCTGATTATCTCCTTGTATCTCCGTTCCCTCAATGTCAAACAGATTGAATACCCGACCAATATGGAATGGTTTTTTACCCGTTCGGTGGGATTCACCATTGAGCAGATTGTAATGGGGGTGGTATTTGTAAGCATTGCCGGGGCATCCAGGGCATTGTTGGAAAACCTGCATAGTGCGAACCAGGTGGCAGCGGTGGTGGAGACTTGTGGGAAAGTATCTTCGGAGTTGGTATCCATGACAGAACAGCTTGCGGAAAATATGCAGGAATCCCGAAGGGTGAACGAAGCTATTGTAAGTTCTGCCCAAGATACGGCAGAAGACTGTAACCGAAGCCTACGCCATGTAAATTCCATGCAGGACTCAGTGGGAGAGATGGTTCAGGTGATTGGCATGATTGATGAGAGGACAAAAGAAATGTTGGAAATCTCTGACGATATCTGGAAAAGAATGGAAAGCTATGTGGGGCTTATGGACCATGCAGTCGAGAGTATGCGGGAGATTGAGAAGACTGCCGGTCTCACAGGGGAATCCATCCAGAATCTGGAAGGCATAATTTCGGAAATTTCAGCATTTGCCGGTGAGATTTCTGAGGTCACAGAACAGACAAACTTACTTGCGCTCAATGCTTCCATTGAGGCGGCACATGCAGGAGAGAGGGGCAAAGGTTTTTCTGTTGTGGCAGAGAATATCCGTCTGTTGGCAGAAAATTCCAAGAGGGCCAGCAATTCCATTGCTTCGGTGATTGAAAATGTACGCACGATGCTCAATGGAGTGAAACAGTCCAATACACAGAATATGATGATGGTAGATGCGGGAATTACGCAGATTTCCAGTGCAAGGGAAGAAGCGCAGTTCCTGGGCAACCTACAGAAAGATTCACGTGAGAAAACAGAACAGATTGTGGTGAACAGCGAGGAGACGAAACAGCACAGCATGCAGGTTCTGCAGATGGCGGAAGAGATGGCAGATTTAGTACAGAACTCACTGAACTGTGCGGATTCCATTGTGTGTGAGGCGGATAGCCAGGGAAAAATTACGGATATGACGGGAGATACTTTTTCTAATGTCAAGCAGATTGCAGAAGAGCTGTACAAACTAAGCCAGATAGAGAAAGAGGAGGAAGCTAATGAAAACAATGAAAGCCAGAATGTATCTGGTATTTGAGGGATGGATGATTGTGTTCCTCCTGGGTCTGAATATCGCATTCCTCAATGATTCTTTTGCAGGGGCGGTTTTGTTTAAATCTGCTGCCAGCCTGTTTTTTGTGTTGGCGGGCGTTTGCGGTTATATCAGGAATAAGGAGAACCAGAGATTTTCCCGGTTCATGCTTATGGGCTTTATTTGCTGTATGGCAGGGGACGTGTTTCTTGCCCTTGACAGCAAGGGGATGATATTTGTAATCGGCGTAGCAAGTTTTGCTGCTGCCCATGTGCTGTTTCTGGCAGCTTTTTGCAATATATGTGCTGCCACAAAGGCAGATATTGCCATGGCCATTGCAGTATTTGTTTGCCTTGTGCTGGTGCTGTGCCTTGGGAATTTTGATTTTCAGGGACTTCTGCCAGTGTTAATTGGGTATGCGGCAGTCATATCATTTATGGTGGTAAAGGCATTGTCGCTTTGGCGCTGTCGCCAGAAGGGACAATATGGCGTAATGCTGATAATGTTTGGCGGAGTGCTGTTTCTGTTATCGGATGTGATATTGCTTTTCTGGCTCTTTGGCATAGACGCTGCAAAAGAAGTGCAGGTATGGAACTGGGTGGTTTATTATCTGGCACAGGGCTGCCTGACAGCAGCTTTGAATATGGAGTGGAAAACCTGAGGACAGAAAGCTATATATTGTCGGAGTATTTTTCTGCTTATCTTTGGCCTGGCATTGCTGCCAGGCTTTTTTATCTTATAGGAAGACGCTTGTCACACTAAAGCGTGAAAGTGTCTTCCTATAGAATAAAAATAATATGCGCACTTTGTTCTTCTATTAATAAATTATTAATAATTTTTGTTAGCAATCGTAATGGTTTTATGATAAGATGGTTACTAATGATGGGGAAAACCGTCTGAATGAAGCAGGCAAAAGCTGAGGTATTTGACATAATTGCCTGTTTGTGCCGGGAAGTGCGCGCAGAATGGAGGTAAGAATGAGTAAGAAGAAGACAGGTATTATCATTGCCGCAGTTGTAATCATCGCAGCGGCAGTCGGCGGAGGAGCATGGTATTTCCTGAATGGAAACATGGGTATCGGTAACAGTGCGGATAAAGTATATGTAGAAAAGGTGTCCACGCTGAATGTTGCCAATGCGGGGGTACAGAACCGGTATTCCGGCGTAGTGGAAGCACAGGAGAGCTGGAAAGTAAATAAAGAACCGGACCGTGAGGTCAAGGAAGTTTTCGTAGAGCAGGGCGATATGGTGGAAGAAGGAGATTCGCTGTTTGAATATAATATGGACGACCTTAAGTCAGAATTGTCCCAGGCAGAGTTGGAATTGGAGGGGCTGCAGAATGAGATTACGGATTTGAATTCCCAGATTGCCCAGCTGACCAAGGAGAGAAATACTGCACCGTCAGAAGAGAAGTTCCAGTATACGGCGGAGATTCAGGAGAAAGAGAACAGCATCAAGCAGACAGAGTATAATATTGAGAGCAAAAAAGCTGAGATGAAGAAGAAGCAGGAGAGCATTGACAATGCTGTGGTAACCAGTAAGATTGCAGGAGTGGTGAAATCAATCAATCAATCATCCGGCGGCGGAGATTATGCCTCAGAGGAAGATTCTGCTTACATGACAATACTTGCGGTAGGGGATTTCCGCGTGAAAGGAACTGTCAGTGAGAGCAATGTGCAGATGCTTTCGGAACAGCAGCAGGTAATTCTGCGTTCCCGCATTGATGAGAACCAGACCTGGACAGGAACTATCAGCAAGATTGACACTCAGAATGAAGAGAGTGACAGCAGTAATGATATGATGATGTATGATTCCGGCAGCGGCGCTGAGAAGGCTACCAAATATCCATTTTATATCACGATGGATTCCACCGATGGGCTGATGATGGGACAGCATCTGTTTATTGAGTTAGATGAAGGGCAGACAGAGAAAAAAGAGGGAATCTGGCTGTTTGAAGGTTATATTGTCAGGGGAAATGCTGAGGCAGAAATGGGGAGTGGTTCAGCTTCAGGCGATGCGCAGGGGCTGGATATAGAAGAAGAGTTAGATTTAGAGATGGAAGGGGATGACTTTGCATCCGATGATGCGAGCATGGAGGATTCTTCTGCAGATGATGCAGGTTCAGAGGATTCTTCTGCGGATGATGCAGGTTCAGAGGATTTGGGCTCCGATGATGCAAGTTCAGAGGATTCGGAGTCAGGTGATGTGGATGAAGAGGATTCCTCCACAGAGGATACAGGAGAGAAATCAGTCCCAAATAATGAGACAGAAGCAGAAAATGGAATGGGAACAGAAGACCAAAGCCCTTATGTCTGGGCAGTGAATGACAGGAACAGGTTAGAAAAACGCCAGGTGGAATTGGGTGAGTACGATGAGGCTATCGGGGCATATGAGATTTTATCTGGCCTTACAGAGGATGATTACATCGCGTTCCCCATGGAAGGGCTGTATGAGGGAGTGACAGCAGTCACAAGTGTAGATGAGGTAGATTACACATCACCATTATATAACCAGGGCGAAGAAGGAGAGGCGTCCGAAGATGGGGAGTCTTCTGATGATGGACAAATGATGAAGGATGTTTTGGACGAAAATGACATGTCTTTGGAGGATGGCTCAACCGAAGATGACATGTCTTTGGAGGATGGCTCAACCGAAGATGACATGTCTTTGGAGGATGAATCTGAGGACGGATCAACCGGAGATGATACCGTAAATGATGACGCTTCGGGGGACGAAAGCACCGGAGGTAACCGATTGTCTGACCTGAATGATTCTCTGGGTGGAGAAGGAAACAGTACGGACCTTGGTGAATTTGGAACGCTGCAATAGAACCGGAGGGATGAATTAGGATGATATTAGATTTGCAGAATATATATAAAGATTACCAGCAGGATAAGTTGGTGGTTCCGGTATTGAAGGATGTTTCCTTTCAGGTAGAGGAAGGGGAATATGTGGCAATTATGGGTCCTTCCGGTTCTGGCAAGACGACATTGATGAATATTATTGGCTGTCTGGACCGCCCTACCTCAGGAAATTACCTGCTTGCCGGAGAAGACGTGTTAAAGTGCAGGGATAAAGAGATGTCCGATTTGCGGCTGAGGAGTATCGGGTTTGTATTCCAAAGTTTTCATCTGCTTGCCAGACAGACAGCGCTGGACAATGTTGCTTTGCCGCTGAGCTATGCAGGAGTCAAGAAAAAAGAGCGCAAGGAAAGGGCAGCGCAGGCCTTGGAGCGCGTAGGGCTTGGGGACCGCATGACATTTAAGCCCACCCAGTTATCAGGTGGTCAGAAACAGCGTGTGGCGATTGCACGTGCTATGGTGAATAATCCGAAGATTCTCCTGGCAGATGAGCCCACCGGGGCGTTGGACTCCAAGTCGGGAGAACAGATTATGGATTTGTTCCGCCAGCTGAATGATGAAGGGGTAACCGTTGTGATGATTACCCATGACAGGAATATTGCCTCGAGGGCAAAACGTGTCATACATATCATTGATGGTATGATTACGGAAGAAGGGAAATCTCAGGCAAATAGTATGGCTGTGGAGGAAGAAGAGCCTCAGGCAAATGGTATGGCTGTGGAGGAAGAAGAACTTCAGGCAAATAGTATGGCTGTGGGAGAAGTAGGCAAGGAGGCGGAGAATGGGTAAAAAAGCGGTTATTATTTCATTAATCTCTGTGTGTGCTGTGAGTGGGGCCATATATGGAGGAATTAAGTTATATCAGGATTATCAGTTTAATAGCCTGACAGCGGAAGTGCAAAGTGTGTCTAACCTCAACATGTATTACGGAGGGTCGGAGATGAGCAGTTCCGGTATGCTGACAAATGATTATTCCCAGGAGGTGTATCCCCTGGAGGATAAAAATATCCTGGAAGTGTTTGTGGAGGAAGGGCAGACAGTGGAAGCTGGAGATCCCTTGATTTCTTATGATATGACGCTGGCAAATTTGGAATTGGAAATGAAAGAGCTGGATGTAGCGACTACGGCGGGAAAGATACAGGCGGCAAGGCAGGAACTTGAGAATCTGAAGAAGATAAAACCCATACAGCCCAAGCCGGAACAACCGGAAACTCCCAGTGAGCCAGTTGTCCCGGATGTTCCAGAAGAGCCCGAGGAACCGCCGAAACCGGAGAAAAACGGTGAGGCATTTAACTTTATTACTCTGGATTCAAAGCCCAATAAGGGAAAGGGGACGGAGGAAGACCCATATGTATATCTCTGTATGCCGGATTGCTATGTATTGGGGGAATTCATCAATAACCTTTCCAGAAATGAAAAAAAGCCAGTGTATGTAAGTCTGGAAATCCATAAAAAAAATACATTAAAAGGAAAATTGCTCAGTCGTTGGGAAATCAATGGAAAGAGCGGATTTCCAATGATGGCGGATGATTCCCGCTGGTCTGTCAGTTCGAAGTCCCAGATTGTGGAGGAAGAGATAGAGGAGCCGGAGATACCAGAAGAGCCCGAGGAGCCCGATGTACCCGAAGTGCCAGAACCGGAAGAGGAAGAGGGCTATACCGCGCAGGAGCTTGCAGATAAAATCAAGGAAAAAGAAAATGAAATCCGGGATTTGGACCTTGAGAAGCGGCAAGGAGAACTGGAATTAGAGCAGATGAAAAAAATGTCCAGCGACGGCATAATCAAGGCGGAGATAAATGGTATCGTGAAAGATTTGAGTGAATTAGACAATCTTCCGGTGGACGGTTCTCCTATCCTTACAGTGGCGGGCTCGGAAGGGCTCTACGTGAAAGGCTATCTGAGCGAGCTGCAGTTGGAGGATATTGAGGTTGGGCAGACGGTATATGCTTATTCCTGGGAGAGCGGCAATAATTTTGAGGCTTCCATAACAGAGATTTCCGCCTATCCTTCCACAAGCTATGAGAGCTGGGGGGAGGGGAATCCCAATGTGTCTTATTATCCGTATACGGCGTATATTGAGAACACAGAAGGACTTCATAATGGAGAATATGTGGATTTGACGATGACGCCTAATAATGCAGGACAGCAGTCTGACAGTATTTACATTGAGAAGGCGTATGTCCGGCAGGAGGATAACCGTAAGTATGTGATGAAAGAAGATAAGAACCATTGCCTGGTGAAGCAGTATGTCAAGACGGGCAAGACCGCATACGGCTCTGTGGAGATTCTGTCGGGGCTTACTATGGAAGACAAGATTGCATTTCCATATGGGAAGAACGCGAAGGAAGGCGTAAAAGTGGAGAGCACTGAGTAATTCAGGGCTGGCACAGAATGGAGGAAAAATGTTAGAGAATATCAGATTGTCCTTACAGGGATTGTGGTCACATAAGATGCGTTCCTTTCTTACCATGCTGGGTATTATCATTGGTATAGCGGCAATTATAGCAATTGTCTCAACGATTAAAGGAACCAATGAGCAGATTAAAGAGAACCTGATTGGCGCCGGGGATAATACCGTAAACATCCAGTTTTATCAGGGGGATTATCCATATGAGATAGATTATAATGGCATCCCCGATGGTGTTCCGGTTATATCGGAGGAGACCAGGCAGCAGCTGCTTGATTTAAAGCATGTAGAGGGAGCATCACTTTATACTTCAAGAGAAGCGTATAATGTGGTATACTATAAAAATACCGGACTGTCAGGCGGAAGGATTTATGGAGTTGACCGTAATTATCTTGATACCTGCAATTATATTATCAAAAAGGGTCGTGGGTTTACGGAGTCTGACTATAAGAAATTCCGCAAAGTGGCGCTGTTGGATGAGAGCAGCGCTGAGACTTTATTTCAGGGAGAGGAACCTATCGGGAAGACTCTGGAGATTCAGAGAGAGCCGTTTATAGTAATTGGAGTTATTGCAAAGTCTTCCCAGTTTGAGCCGGTTATCAATACTATTGAAGAGTATTACGATTATTCGCAGAACAATAATGGAGCGCTGTATGTGCCGGACACGACCTGGCCGATTTTGTACAGTTACGATGAGCCTCAGTCGGCGGTATTGAAACTTGATAGCGTGGATAATATGACAGTGGCAGGCAGGAGCGCAGCAGAAATTTTAAATTCCAAAATCAACGTGCAGGATGACACCATGAAATATAAGGCGGATGATTTGCTAAAGAAAGCGGAGGATATTCAGAAATTGGGACAGTCCACGAATATGATGCTGATTTGGATTGCCGGAATTTCTTTGCTGGTAGGTGGTATCGGCGTTATGAATATCATGCTGGTGTCCGTCACGGAGCGTACACAGGAGATTGGTCTGAAGAAAGCCATCGGCGCAAGAAAAGGCAAGGTTCTTGGGCAGTTCCTTACAGAAGCAGCAGTTCTGACCAGCCTTGGAGGGCTGGTAGGCGTGATTGTGGGAATTGTGCTTGCGGAAGTGATTTCCAGGGTGACAGGCACCTTAATGGCAATCAGTGTTCCAGCAGCAGTTCTCGCAGTGGTATTTTCCATGTTTATTGGCATTCTGTTCGGGCTTTTACCTTCCTATAAGGCGGCGAATTTAAATCCGATAGAAGCGTTACGACATGAGTGAACCTAAGGAGGGACCATATGACCTAAGGAGGGACCCAGCAAAGCTGGGAGGATGCCTTAGGTCAATTGGAACAGCCAAAGAAAAAAGAAGCTGGGAGGATGCCTTAGGTTGTGTGGTGGAGTTGAAGAAGTAAATTGGAGTATAAGGCATAAAAATAATGTTAATGTTCTTAGGAGGAAATCATGATTGATTTAAAATTTTTAAGAGAAAATCCCGATGTTGTGAAACAGAATATCCGCAACAAGTTTCAGGACAGCAAACTGCCTCTGGTAGATGAGGTAATTGAACTGGATGCAAAGGCGAGAAAGACCCAGCAGGAGGCGGATGCGCTGCGGGCTGACAGGAAGAAGCTGTCGAAACAGATTGGCGCCTTGATGGGACAGGGCAAGAAGGAAGAGGCGGAAGGGATAAAAGCCCAGGTCAATGCCGGGGCCGAGCGTCTGGCAGAACTTGAGAAGATGGAAGGGGAACTGCAGGAACAGGTTACTAAGATAATGATGACGATTCCCAATATCATTGACCCATCTGTGCCCATCGGCAAAGATGACAGTGAGAATGTGGAAGTGCAGAAATACGGTGAGCCTGTGACACCGGACTTTGAGATTCCTTACCATGCTGAGATTATGGAGCGTTTTGAGGGATTGGATTTGGACAGTGCCAGGAAAGTGGCAGGCAATGGATTCTATTATCTGATGGGAGACATTGCCAGGCTGCATTCGGCAGTGATTTCTTATGCAAGGGATTTTATGATTAACAGGGGATTCACGTACTGTGTGCCTCCTTTTATGATTCGCAGCAATGTCGTGACCGGAGTTATGAGTTTTGCAGAAATGGATGCCATGATGTATAAGATTGAGGGAGAGGACCTCTACTTAATTGGGACCAGCGAGCATTCAATGATTGGCAAATTTATTGACACCATTCTCACAGAAGAGCAGCTGCCACAGACCCTGACCAGCTATTCTCCCTGTTTCCGCAAGGAGAAAGGCGCGCATGGCATAGAGGAGCGTGGCGTGTACCGAATCCATCAGTTTGAAAAGCAGGAGATGATTGTAGTCTGCAAGCCGGATGAATCAAAGATGTGGTTTGACAAACTGTGGCAGAATACGGTAGATTTGTTCCGTTCCCTGGATGTCCCAGTACGGACCTTGGAATGCTGTTCCGGCGACCTTGCCGACTTGAAAGTGAAATCTGTAGATGTGGAGGCATGGTCCCCCAGGCAGCAGAAGTATTTTGAGGTGGGAAGCTGTTCTAATCTGGGAGATGCCCAGGCACGTCGCCTGAAAATCCGTGTGACCGGTAAAGAGGGCAAGTATTTTGCACATACATTGAACAATACAGTCGTTGCGCCGCCGCGTATGCTGATTGCATTTTTGGAAAATAATCTGTGCGCGGATGGAAGTGTGAAGATACCGGAAGCTTTGCGTCCTTATATGGGCGGTCAGGAGAAGATTGTTCCGCCAGAGAAATAAAAAATCAGAATAAATTGAATTTATACAGCTATCATCAGTGAGGGAGTCCGGCAGACATACGGTTATGGTGTGTCTGTCGGATTTTTTGCATGTTGGTAGCTGATAATTGTATCTTGGTATTGAACTTATTGAAATGTAGAAATTACAGGATATACTTAGTAAAAAGCAGGTGACGAAATGCTAATAAAAACTGAACAAGATTTAAGTTGCAATGATATTGAAGTTCTAATTCGCTATGCAAAAATAAATAGGCGTGTGAAACGACTGATTACTTTAATACGGTCATTTGATACACGAATTAAGTGTAATGAAGAAAATAAGGAACGCTATGTAAATGTGTCTGATATTTTTTACATAGAAAGTGTTGATAAGCGGACGTTTATTTATCTTGAAAAAAATGTTTTCCGTACAGATTACAGGTTATATCAATTAGCTGAAAATTTAGCGGATTTGGGATTTGTTCAAATCAGTAAATCATGTATTTTGAACATTAACGCTTTAGAGAGCATAAAACCGCTTATCAACAGCCGTATGGAAGCAACCTTGCAGAATGGGGAGAGGCTTCATATTACCCGTAAATATTTAGATAATATCAAACAGGCTTTACAAGGAGGAACAGGGATTTGAAAAAAATATTGGTAAACAGTTTATGCAGCACAGCAATTACTTTACTAATATTAGCCATTTTAGGCGCAATTTCCGGTGCGCGGCTTCTTCTTATCAATAGTGTTTTTCAATCTTTCATTGTTAATATTGTCATTCATATAGGATTACTTTTTACGCATAGATTTGAAAGCAGTTATGCCATATTGGAATTTATGTTAGATATTGGTTATATGGAAGCCGTAGTAATTATCTTTGGAGCAATTTTTAACTGGTATGGCAGCACCCCGATATGGGTACTTGTTATCATGACGACAATTATTTATATTGTCGGAGTTTTACTAAACATGGTTCAAATGCGGCAGGAGGTTGAAGAAATAAATGAATTGCTGAAAAAACGAAACTAACATTACATCAAAGGAGAAAGAAAGATGATTCCTATTCTTAGCGCAGAAAAAATAACAAAAGACTACGGAAAAGAAAAAGTAATCAAAGGAATTACGCTTGCTATTTATCAAGAAACATTTACGGTAATTCTTGGACCAAGCGGCTCAGGGAAATCCACGCTTTTGAATATTCTTTCCGGCATGGTAAAGCCTACCACAGGCACAGTTAAATATGAAGATAAAATAATTACTGCTTTATCACAGACAGAGCTTGCCGATTGGAAACGAAATAATATAGGCTATGTATTTCAAAATTATATGCTTTTAAGTAACCTTACGGCAGAAGAAAATATTAAAGTCGGTATTTCCTCCAAAATGACCCCACTTGCATTTGACAGATTGACCCATATTCTTGAAATAGATGGATTGTTAGATAAGTTTCCTGCACAGCTATCCGGCGGACAGCAACAAAGGGTTGCTATAGCGAGAGCAGTTATCAAAGGGACACATTTAATATTTTGTGATGAAGCTACTGGGGCATTGGACGAAGAAAACAGCAAAAAGGTAGTAGAACTTTTACACAGTCTGAAAAACACTTTTGGCGTTACCATACTTTTTACAACACATAATGAACAGATTGCACATACAGCAAATCGCATTATAACAATGAAAGACGGAATGATTATTAGTGATGAAGAAAATGAAAGTCCAATATCAGCTAACGACATGATTTGGAGGTGAGGAATATGGGACTTATATATAAACAGCTTTCCAAACAAATTCTCAAAGATAAAATCTTCCTGTCATTGCAATTACTTCTTACAATGTTGACCTCACTTTCGTTTTTCTTTGTAATGGGTTCTGTCGACGGAAACATAAAGATACTGAATAGATTGCAAAATCTTACAGCCAACCAACAACTATATAAAAGCGCACTAAATTCAAATATGATACTTGCTTTTACATTCTGGCTATCCCTTGTAAGTCTTTCCATAGTCGTATTTGTTATGTTTTTTTATAGATTTTTCAGAGCGAATAAAAAGCAAATAGGTTGCATAAAAGCCCTTGGCTTCAAAAATAGCAGTTTGCAGTTCTTCTTTATTACGTTTACAGGAGCATTGTCTGTTTTGGGCGCAATATTAGGATTACTTGGGGGATACGTCTTATCTGATATTCTGATTAGGGCTAATTCAAAAACGTATGATGTGACAGGTTTAACAAAAAGTATAAGTGGATTTAGTTTAGTAATAGGTCTTGTTGTTTCTACAATAATTTTTTGCATTGTAGCTTTATTGTGTTATGGTTTTGTAAGAAATAAAGAAGATGCTTCATTGTTAGCAGGAAATAATATACAAAATCGCTTTCCAGTCACATTGAAAATTGCGGATAAAATAAGTCATATTGTACCCATACATAAAAGACTTTCTTTGAGAATTGCTCTGCGCAAGCCGTTGTCTGTATTGCTTTTGTCTGTATCTGTCATGTCATTTAATGTGTGCATGATTTTAGGTCAATCACTGAATATCAGTAGTGCCAAGATATTTAATGCGCAAACCACAGGTCATAATTACGAGTATCAAATACAATATCAAGAATATAAAACTACCGATATTTTCAGCGATGTAATGATGTACATTGACAGTACATCAACTATCACGATAAATAATTATGAATTAGAACGTACTGTATCAGGGCTTTATGACATAAATGCATTGTATCAATTGAAAAACAAAAACGACGAATTATTAACAACACCAACTGCAGGATATGTTTATGTCAATCCCGAACTTTCAGAAATTTATGGTGTTAAAATTGG
>CANOFO010000031.1 GCA_947565305.1 uncultured Lachnospiraceae bacterium
GCGGACAGAAGGTACAAAAGACCTGCGCGTAATTTTCGTGGGAGGATATGGTGCGCGCCTCAACAGTGCTGCAGAGGGCAATGACATGTACGGCGTATCTATGTTGGGATGGGATTATACACCAGCCAACCCTATTGGTTCAACAGCCCGTGTCATAGACTTCATGCATACTTTGGGCATTGAAATAAATGGGACGCTGGACCATCAGGAGGAAGCGGTGGAACTGGCAAAGGAGATGGAACATTATCCGAATCCCGGATATATTTCTGTCCAGGATGATTATGTCATAGTCAAGCTCTCCGATATAAATTAAAAGGAGGTGATTCAGACAGGATGTTTAGGAAGAAAGGGGATTAAAATAGTTTCAAAAAGAAAGGGATAAGAAAGAATCAGGACAGTTTCAAAAAGAAAGGGATAAAAGGGATTCAGACAGTTTCATAAGAAAGGGATAAAAAGGGATTAAGATGAAAATAAAGAGGACATTATGTATACTGTTGGTCGCCGTTCTTTTGTTTACTATGGACGGAGGCAGTCTCTATGCGATGGGGATCACGCAGGAGCCGCGGCAGTATGAAGAGGATAAGCAAGATGCGCGTACAGCGCCGGAAGAAGGGGAGAATTCGCCAGAAGAGGGGGGGACTCCGCCAGAAGAAGGGGAGAACCCGCCAGAAGAAGGGGAGAACCCGCCGGAGGAAGAGACAAGATACAACGTTACTTTTGACTTAAATGGGGGCATTACAGCAGCGGGAACAAATAGTTTTTCGCTGTGGGTAAAAGAGGGAGAGGCAATCGCTGCCGAAGATGTAGCAGACGTAAGCAAAAAGGGATATCTCTTTCAGGGCTGGCTGGACAGCCAGGGCAATTATTATAGTTTTTCTGCGCCGGTAATGGAAGATATGACATTGTCTGCTTCCTGGACGCCGATTACATACCGTGTACAGTTTAACCTGAATGGAGGGAGCGGTGAAGTTCCTGCGGAACGTCTGATGGCTTATGACGAGGAATTAAAGCTTCCGGTGAGCGGGCTGTACAAGAAAAATTATGTGCATATCGGTTGGGAGCAGGAAGGCGTTGGGGTCTATCAGGAGGGGGCTGTCGCCAAGAACCTGACAGACCAGGATGGCGCTGTGGTAGTGCTGAAAGCAGTCTGGAGGCGTGGGGAGTACAAGGTAAGCTTCCAGGCGAACGGCGGGACCGGCACGATGGCCGCTGAGGCATTTTCCTGTGGCGAGAGCAAGAAACTGACGAAGAATAAATTTACGAAGACGGGATACACTTTTGCGGGATGGAATACCAGGAAGGATGGGAAAGGGCAAAGCTACAAGCAGCAGGAAAGCGTATCCTTTGCCAACCAGGCGGATGGGAGCACCGTTGTCCTCTATGCCATGTGGAAAGGAAATTCTTACCAGGTCACGTACAATGGCAACGGAGCTAAGAGCGGTTCTGTTCCTAACACCAGACATGTGTATGGCACGGCAAGCAAGCTGGGCACGAATCGTTTTAAGCGTACCGGCTATAAATTTGCAGGCTGGAATACAAGGAAGGACGGCAAGGGCAAGACATATGCAAATAATGCCAGTGTACAGACGCTTACTGCGGAAGCGAACGGCACGGTGACGCTCTATGCCAAGTGGACGGCAATAAATTATACCATCAAATACCAGACCAGGAATGGCAAGCTGGCAAAAGGGGCAAAGAAAAAGTACAATATCCAGACCAAGACATTTTCCCTGCCAATTCCGACAAGGAAGGGTTACGATTTTGACGGCTGGTATCGGGATTCAAAATTAAAGAAGCGTGTCGGGGAGATAAAGACAGGTACTACCGGCAATAAAAAGTATTATGCGAAATGGGTCAAATGCACACGCAAGCCGAGCACAAAATACACAAAGATTAAAATGTGCAAAGCGGCGGGAACTGGCAAAGTTAAAGTCAAGGCCGTCGTGACGAGCCGTGTGGCGAGTTCAGATGACCGCTATTATCTGGTGTATGTCAACCCATACACTGGCAAGCCTTACAAAGCGGCAAAGAAAGTATACAAGAAAAGGAATCTCAGTTTTACCTTGAAGACATCGGAGAATCAAGGCTATGTGATGGCGAAGTTTGCCATTGCCGTGAAAAAGAAAGGGAAATATTATCTGATCAGTAAGCCCTCTTTTGTCAGCAGCCCGCAGAAGGCGGCGAAGAACAAGTCCAAATATAAGCTGGGCAAGACGAAGAAGGGAATGCAGTTTTACAATAACATGCAGGAGATTGATGCATGTGGGGCAAAGAATAATTTTCTTAACCTGACGGTTTCCTCTGTATGTGCGAATCCGACCGTGCCCTATAAATATAATGGAAAGACATATTATTTCAATAGTATGGATTCTTTGAAGCAGATTGTATCAGAATGCAATAAAAAGGGAATTAATGTTACCATGCAGATTCTTTTGGACTGGGTAGGCGACCAGCTTAACCTGATTGACCCGAGTGCAAGGGCAGCAGGAGCAGCGCCCTATTATCTATGGAACGTACGCCGAGATGGCGGACGGGAGAAGATGGAAGCGATGTTCTGTTATCTGGGCAGTGTGTTTGGCAGTAAGAAATGCTATGTATCCAACTGGATTTTGGGAAATGAAATCAACAATCCCAGAGGCTGGAATTATGCGGGTTCCATGTCGGCGAACACTTATTTTAAGATTTACGCCCATGCGTTCCGTGCTTTGTATGTTGCTGTGCGCAGCCAATATGCCAATGCCCGCGTGTTTATCTGCATGGATAATCTCTGGAATACGTCTGTGCCAGGAGGGTATAGCGTAAAGTATTCCATTGCCTCTTTTGTGGCGCAGCTGAGAAAAATTCAGAGCGGGATTCAATGGAATCTTGCTTACCATGCGTATTCAGCTCCGCTGACCTACACCAATTTCTGGGATGGATATGGCATTACTTACGATGAAAATAGTCCTTATATTACAATGAAAAATTTGGATGTCCTGACCGATTATGTCAAGAGGAATTATGGTTCCAAGGTGCGGGTAATTCTGTCTGAGCAGGGGTATGCTTCCAACTGGGGGCAGGCGAACCAGGCAGCGGCAATTGCAGCCAGCTATTACATTGCGGCATGCAATCCAATGGTGGATGCGTTTATCATCCGCAGCTATTATGACCATCCGGTGGAGGTTGCACAGGGCCTGCCTATGGGAATTGCGGGAAAAGAGGCCTTTGAGGTCTACAAATATATGGACACGGTCACCACGTTCCAATATACGAACCGCTACCTGGGGCTTATCGGCATCTCCTCCTGGGAGCAGCTGGTGCCGAGATTCGTACCGGCAAGGCTCCATATCATGTACCGGAGGTAAGCGCAAATGGATAAATTTGCATTTGCTGGGGGAAGATGGTATAATTAATGACCTAAGGAGGGACCCAACGGAGTTGGGAGGATGCCTTAGGTCCCCTGGTGGAGCCAAAGAAGTATCATGACCTGAGGGGGACCATCTGACCTAAGGAGGGACCATCTGACCTAAGGAGGGACCCAACGGAGTTGGGAGGATGCCTTAGGTCCCCTGCCGGAGCCAAAGAAGTAAAACGGAGTTGGGAGGATGCCTTGGGTCCCCCGGAACAGCCAATCATTAAATTTACATTTATTTAGGAGAAAATCAACTATGCAGCTTGCAGTATGCGTACTTGTGCTTTTACTGTTAGGAATAGAATTTGTAGTATTCGGCGTTGCAGCCTCCAGATTATTCCGCTTAAATCCGAGAGGATATGAGATAGGCATTTTGGGATTCTTTGTGTATTTCGGGATGTTCCAGGTTATTGCATTGCCGTTAATCTTTCTGCAGAGACCGTTTCATGAACTGGTAGTTTTGTGGCTTATCATCGCAGCGGCGGTCAATATTTATGCGCTTTGGCGGGGCAGGAAAGATTTGGGCAGCCTGCTGCACAAAAGTTTTGCCGGTCTTTGGAGAAACAGGGGGATTCTGCTGGCTGCAGTGATTCTGCTGGTACTGTTTTGCTGCTGCTTTGCAGCACTGCAGCAGTATTTGGGATGGGATACCAGTTACTATGTGGGAACAGTTGATATCACGGTGCGCACGGATTCCATGTATGCATACGATGGAGCTTCCGGCGCTCCGGTCAAATCGCTGAATTTACGCTATGCAATTTCCACGTTCTATATGCATTCCGCGCTGTTGTGCAAACTGACTGGTATCAGCGGGATGGTACTGCACAAATATGTGATTGGCATACTCTGTATTTTCATGCATGGAGGGATATTGTTTGCCATAGGCAGACAGCTTTTTCCAGAGGAGGAGAAGAAAGCGCTTTTCCTGACTGGTCTGGTGTTCGTCCTGCATTTGGGGTTTCATACCAATTATACAGTATCGGACTTTCTGCTGATGCGGGGCTATGAGGCAAAAGGATTCTGCGCCAATGTAGTAATTCCGGCAGTGTTTTATGCCATGCTCTGCCTGTGGAAAGACAGGCAGAAGCGTGAACATTGGTTTATGACATTTGCGGTCTGTTTTTCCAGTGTGCCGTTGTCAATGTCCGCATTGGTGATTGTTCCGGCAATGGTAGGCATCGCCGTGCTGGCGGAGTGGCTGACGAAGCCCAGGTGGGCAATCCTCTGGCGTGCCTTTGTCTGTGTACTGCCCAATGTGGTCTATATGGTTTTATATTTTATGTATACCAGGGGGCTGCGGATTGCGGTTGGGTGATGTCTGGCGTGGGCTGCAGCCATAGAACATGATAGATGACGAGGATATCATATGTATGTTGTGGAGAGTGTGGAACAGGTGTTTGAGACCTATATGGGACCGACCGTGTTCCTGACATTGTTTTTGGTCTGCCTGATTTATTGTTTCTGTAAGGTAGATGAAAATGGGCGCAAGCGTCTGCTGTTTGTCATTTTGCTGAGTATTGTGCTGGTATTTAATAACGTGTCGCTGCGGCTGGTAGGGAAACTGACATCTGACCTGACTTTCTACCGGTTTATCTGGGCAGTGCCGGTTTTGCTGCTGATTGCCTGGGCGGGGACGAAGTCTGTCATGGAGCGCAGGAAATTCTGGGAGAAGGCGGCAGTGCTTGTGCTGCTGATTGCTTTGTTTCAGGGTGGGACGAGCACTTTCCTCACAGAAGGAAGCCTGCGTATGCCGGAAAACATCTACAATCTGCCCGGCGATGTGATAAAGGTCTGTGATATCATTGAGCGGCACAATGATGGGGATATAGAGAATCCTGTCGTGGCGTTTGATATCGAATGCCAGGTGGCGGCAAGGCTGTATGACCCTTCGCTCGTGTGGGGAATCAGGCGCAAGGCCTATCTGGATTATAACAATACAGATGGATACAAGAATGTTAAGAACAGGTATAAGGCAGAGAAGACGATTATCCATGCTGTGAATTTTGGGAGGAAAGATGAAGAACAACGTCTGTCCAACGCCTTGCAAAAGAGAGGGATAGATTATATTGTGACCTACAGTTCTTTTGAAATGGACGGTTATTTTGCACAGCTTGGTTATGGGCTGGTGGAATCCACAGGGGCAAGAAGCGTATATGCCCGAGAAAAAAATGATTTGGAGGTTAACCAATGAAAGGAATTATTTTAGCCGGAGGTTCCGGGACGAGACTGTATCCATTGACGAAGGCAATCTCTAAGCAGATTATGCCCGTGTATGACAAGCCGATGATTTATTATCCCCTGTCCACCCTGATGCTGGCAGGAATCCGTGAGGTGCTTATCATTTCCACGCCCAGGGACCTTCCGGTGTTTGAGGATTTGCTGGGGGATGGAAGCCAGCTTGGCATGAAGTTCGCCTATGCCGTGCAGGAGGAACCAAGAGGGCTTGCCGATGCCTTTATCATCGGGGAGGAGTTTATCGGCGAGGATGCAGTGGCTCTGGTGCTGGGAGACAATATCTTCTATGGGCAGAGTTTTTCCAGAGTGCTTATGCGTGTCGCAGAGAGGACGGACAGCCAGGCAGGGGCTACGATTTTCGGATATTATGTCCGGGACCCCAGAGAGTATGGCGTTGTCGAGTTTGATGAGGAGGGAACGGCTATCTCCATTGAGGAGAAGCCAGAGAAGCCGAAGTCCAATTATGCAGTGCCGGGATTATATTTCTATGACAATGATGTGGTGGAGATTGCCAAAAATGTCAAGCCATCCGCGCGCGGGGAGATTGAGATTACCAGTGTCAACAACGAGTATTTAAGGCGCGGAAATTTGAAAGTGGAGACTTTGGGACGTGGATTTGCATGGCTGGATACGGGCAACCACGATATGCTTCTGGCGGCTGCTGATTTTGTGTCTGCATTCCAGAAACGCCAGGGGCTCTATATCTCTTGCATCGAGGAGATTGCCTATAAGCGTGGGTTTATCAATGAAGAGCAGTTAAAGAAACTGGCGGAGCCTTTGATGAAGACGGAGTATGGGCAGTACCTGATGGAAATTGCCCAGGGCCTGTAGAAAATACACATATATCCAGAAGGAGGAGGTTAAAATGGGAAAAATTAAAGTGACGGACAACTGCAATGGGATTGCGGGGCTGAAAGTGATTGAGCCAGCGGTGTTTGGAGATGAACGCGGGTACTTTATGGAGACCTATAATTACAATGATTTCAAGGAAGCGGGGATTGACTGTGATTTTGTGCAGGACAACCAGTCGGCATCCAAGAAAGGTGTGCTGCGCGGACTTCATTTCCAGATTAATTATCCGCAGGACAAGCTGGTACGTGCAGTGAGCGGAGAGGTGTTTGACGTGGCTGTGGATTTGCGCGAGGGTTCCGATACGTTCGGCAAATGGTTTGGCGTGATTCTGTCGGCAGAAAATAAGAAGCAGTTTTTTATCCCCAAAGGATTTGCGCATGGGTTTGTCGTGCTGTCTGATTACGCAGAATTCTGTTATAAGGTGACAGATTTTTATCATCCCAATGATGAGGGAGGGATACTGTGGAAAGATGAGAAGATTGGCATTGACTGGCCGCTGCCGGAAGGGATAACCGAGAAAGATTTGATTATGTCTGATAAGGATAAGGTCTGGGGAAGCCTGGAGGCGTATGTAAACAGCCGTAACAGGAAATAACGAACGATTTTATCAGTGAGGGAGTATAGAACAGTAAAATATGAAGGAGGGAAATCATATGAGAACACGCATTTTATCAATTTTGTTGGTAGGGATCATGCTTTTTACGGCATTGCCAGCAGAAGCGTCTGCGACAGTTTCTCCAGATGAAGCTACCGAAGCGGGATCAGATTATGTCGGCAGCATGCAGCTGGAGGCGATTGAAATTTCAGATGAAACAGCGGAGGAAATTGGTATCCTGAATGCGGAGGATTTATCGGCGGGCGGGCAGTTATGGAGGTATTCCAACGTCTATGGCTCATTGCAGTATAATTCTTCTTGGGATGTATATTCTTCCAACTATATTTATAACCGTTTGGACGAGAGAGCACGCCAGTTCTGGGATCTTCTGGATGCGGAGTGCAGGAAATATCTTGCTACAACCAATAATGCCAAGCTGGTGACAGTCAGTGATGAGAGAGGGGCTAAAAGTTCTTGCTATGCAGCGCTGGGGATAGATTTTCTGACCCTGGGACTGACTTCCATGAAAGCGAGCAATGTGTACCTGATGTTTCTCTATGCCAATCCCCAGTATTATTTTCTGGACAGTTCCTATCTGCGCAGCAGCAAATCATTGACGCCGGTCTTTTATGATAAGTTTGCCAGCGGCACAGCCAGAAAATCAGAGACGCAGAAGCTGAAAACAAAAATCAATGATATGAAAACGCAGGTCGAGAAAGGGGATACGGATTTAGAGAAAGCAAAGATTGCCCATGACCTGATAATCAAGAAGGTACAGTATGACCATGAATATGCGTCACAGCGTCCCAATACCTTGTACCATCAGAGCGCATACAGCGTATTTTGCGATTCCTACACAGTCTGCGCAGGCTACACGAAAGCGTTTGAAATCCTCATGAACAGTGTGGGAATTGACGTTGTAGGGATCACCAGCCGCAAGGTAACAGGCTATGATTTCTATGGAAATCCAATTGTGGAAGGACATGCCTGGAACGCTGTCTGCCTGAACGATACCTGGTATTATGTGGACTGTACCTGGGATGATTTGGATGGCGAATATGGGCTTGAACTGCAATATACATGGTTTGGGCTCGGTGAGGCAACGTTTACCGGTCCCATGGATAAGCAAGGCTTCCATACAGCGGAATCTCTGTATTCTGGTCTGATACCCAAGTGCACCAGGGATATGGGTTCTACACAGGACCAGGTGGGAACCGTGTATATGCCGGCACAGGCTGCGGCAGCGCCTAAAATAACGCAGAAAAGGACGTCCAAAGGCATGAGCGTGACGCTTAGCTCAGCAACGCCGGGAGCAGATATCTATTATACGACAGATGGCAATGAACCTTCCGCTTCCTTTAGCAGGAGTTATCATTATACAGAACCTTTTTTGGTGAATTCAGATGTGACAGTGAAAGCAGTTGCCGTGTGCGATGGCAAGAAGGATAGCGAGGTTGCCGCTGCGGCAGTTAAAGGCAGACAGTATACCGTTAAGTTCGATACTAAGGGAGGCAGCAAAATTTCCGCGCTGAAAGTTTGGCCGCAGGAGACGGTAAAAAAACCTGCCAACCCTAAGAGGAAAGATTATCAGTTTGCGGGCTGGTACAGCAACCCTGGCTGCACTGCCAAATGGAATTTCAGCAATGAGGTAACCGGAAACACAACACTTTATGCCAAATGGACCAAAGTTAAGGTAAACAGTACCTCTATCAAAAAGCTGAAAAAGCGCTCGGGCAGGAAACTTGAGGTTACCATCCGCAAAGTCAGCGATGCCAGGGGTTACCAAATCCGTTATTCTACGAAGTCTAGCATGAAGTCTGCCAAAAAGGTACAGACAGAATCAACGAAGAAGACAATTTCCGGGCTTAAGGCAGGAAGCAAGTATTATGTGCAGGTACGCGCCTATAAGCTGGATTCCACGAAGAAGAAAGTTTATGGGAAATGGAGCAAAAGCAAGAAAGTCACCATAGGAAAGTAAGACGAAATATGAAACCAAAATCGAAAAGTATTGTGTTAGAACTGATTGAGAACCGAACGCTGATAAGGAGTCTGGCAAAGAATGATTTCAGGACAAAATTTGCTGGCTCCTATCTGGGCACGGTATGGGCGTTTGTGCAGCCGGTAATCACGGTGCTGATTTACTGGTTTGTTTTTGATATGGCGATAGGGGCCACTGCGTCCATCCGCGGGGAATTGCCTTTGCCCTATGTATTGTGGCTGGTGGCGGGGATTGTGCCCTGGTTTTTCTTTTCAGACTGTGTCAGCGCCGGGACTGCAGTGCTGATGGAATACAATTACCTGGTTAAGAAAGTGATGTTCAACATTGACATCCTGCCAGTGATAAAGATATTTTCTTCCATTTTCGTGCATGTGTTCTTTGTGGCGTTTATGGTAGTGCTGTTTATATGTTATGGTTATTTTCCTGACTTCTATGTGCTGCAGGTCATCTATTACAGCTTTGGCGTGTTGCTGCTGGCGTTGGGCCTCAGTTATCTCACCAGCGCGGTGTCCGTATTTTTCCCGGACGTAAGGCAGATTGTAAATATTGCTTTGCAGGTGGGTATCTGGGCAACGCCGATTATGTGGAAGCTGTCAGATATGCAGGAAAAGATACCGCATGCAGTGCTGGTAGTGATAGAACTGAATCCGTTTTTTTATATTGTACAGGGTTATCGGGAGGCTTTGATTGACAAAGTATGGTTTTTTGAGCATCCGTGGATGACCTTGTATTTTTGGTGTTTCACGGCAGCAATCTGCTTTCTGGGCGTGACGGTATTCCGGCGGCTGAAAGTACATTTTGCTGATGTTCTTTGACCTAAGGAGGGACCCAGCGAAGCTGGGAGGATGCCTTAGGTCTCTAACAACAGCCAAAGAAGTGAAATAACCTAAGGAGGGAACAATATGGAACAGACGGCAATCAAGGTGACGCAGGTCAGTAAAATATATAAACTCTATGATACGCCCTCCGCACGGCTCAAAGATGCGCTGGGACTTTCGAGGAATAGAAACTATCGGGAGCATCAGGCATTGCGGGGCGTGGACCTGGAAATCAGGAAGGGAGAGACCATTGGTATCATCGGGACAAACGGTTCCGGTAAATCTACGCTGCTCAAAATTATCACAGGGGTGCTTGCGCCAACAGACGGCACAGTGGAGGTAAAAGGGCGCATCTCCGCACTGCTGGAATTAGGGGCAGGCTTTAACCAGGAATATACGGGAATCGAAAATGTCTACCTGCAGGGCACGATGATGGGCTTTACCAGGGAAGAGATTGCCCGGAAGATGGATGATATTTTGGAATTTGCAGACATCGGGGAGTTTGTCAACCAACCGGTCAAGACTTACTCCAGCGGCATGTTTGTACGCCTTGCCTTTGCAGTGGCAATCAACATAGAGCCGGAAATCCTCATTGTGGATGAGGCATTGTCCGTGGGAGATGTGTTTTTTCAGGCAAAATGCTACCGTAAATTTGAAGAGTTTAAGGAGATGGGCAGGACGATTCTCTTTGTCAGCCACGACTTAAGCAGCATCACCAAATACTGTGACAGGGCAGTCCTTCTGAACAAGGGCATAAAGGTGATGGAGGGAACGCCCAAGGAGGCGGTAGACCGTTATAAAATGGCGCTGGTGGAGCAGAAGGAAGCAGAACGCCTGGAAAATACAGCATTGTGGAAGCCCGATGATTCTGCTGGCAAATGGAGGGACAATATCAGTATTAATCCCGAGACGTTAGAGTATGGTGATAAGCGGGCGGAAATCATAGATTTCGCCATAGTGGATGAAATGGGCAAGCTGTCAAATGTGATTGAGAAAGGCGCGCCGTTCACGATTAAGATGAAGGTGCTGTTCCATGAAGATGTGGCAGAGCCGATTTTTGCATTTACCTTAAAAAATCTGATGGGAATTGAGCTTACGGGCACCAATACCATGATTGAGAAAAAGATGTTTGAGCCAGTGAAAAAGGGAGACACGAAAACCGTCAGCTTTTCCCAGAAAATGACGCTGCAGGGCGGGGAGTACCTGTTGTCATTCGGCTGTACGGGATATGAGAAAGAAGAGTTCAAAGTGCATCACAGGCTCTATGATGTATGCAGCCTGGGAGTTGTTTCCGAGAAAAATACAGTGGGATATTTCGATATGGAATCCATTGTGGAGATAGAGTAGAGGGACAGGACGTATGCTGGAGAAGTTTAATGTAGTGAGAGTCAGATTTCACATAGAAGAAGATGATGTGCTGGTTATCCAGGGCTGGAAATATGGAATGCCAGACAAGGAAAAGCTGGCAGTGACCCTGGATGGGGAGCAGCTTCCCCTGGAAACGGAGAAGTATGACGGCATGGAAGTGCGCCAGCGTTATATGGTTTATGACCTGGGCATTGAGGAAGAATATTTTCTGTATGTGAAGCTGCCCCGGGATTTTGACTGGAAGAAAGAACTTCTGCTGTGGGCAGGAAAGCAGCTTGTCCGTAGTTTTAAGGTCTCAGAGCTGCGCAGGCAGCAGCGGGAACTGGATTTGTTCGTGGAGCAGACAGTACTTACCAAGGGACAGTGTTATGTGAAAGGATGGGCAGCCTGCAAAGAGCCCATTGCTGTGCGGGCATTTGGTCCCGGGGGTAAGGAATTGCCATGTGAAGTCTCCTGGCATGAGCGCAGGGATGTGGCACAGGTCTACCGTGAGGTGAAGCATATGCCCGATGCGGGCTTTGAAGTGAGATTGCCCCATCAAGGCTTGTCTCAGGTAAGGTTGGAATTTGCGGGCCGTTGCCGCAGAAGCAGGGTGAAGATTCCCATTGTAACCACGTTCCTGTTTGAAAATATGTTGGGAAGCAGTTATCTCGGCAAGGGGATGCGTTTCCTGCAGCGTCACGGTCTGAAAGAGTTCTGTACCCGCACCATGCAGGTACTGATGCAGAAATCCGCCCCACAGGGGGATTATGAGAAATACCGCTGCGCCGTGAATCCAACGGAGGAGGAATTGGAGCGGCAGCGTAAGCACAGATGGGACAATGAACCGCTGTTTTCCATTGTCGTGCCCTTATACCGTACGCCCATCAAATATCTGGAACAGCTGGTAAAATCCGTCCAGTCGCAGACCTATGGCAACTGGGAACTGTGCCTTTCGGACGGAAGCGGAGCCTCTTCCCCTTTAGACGGCTATCTGAACAAGCTCAAGCAGCGGGAGGGGCGGGTGAAAGTGGTATGCCATGAGAGACCATTGCAGATATCTGATAATACAAATGCGGCTATCCGCGAGGCGGTTGGGGATTATATCGTCTTTGCGGACCATGACGACCTGTTGGCAGAGCATGCATTGTATGAATGCGCCAGGGTACTGCAGGAGCAGCCGGATACGGAACTCATTTATTCGGATGAGGACAAGGTCTCCATGAATGGGAAACGGTATTTTGAGCCGCATTTCAAATCAGACTACAACCCGGACCTTCTGTGCAGCATGAATTATTTCTGCCATCTGGTGGCAGTCAGTCGTTCGCTTGCCGAACAGTCAGGATTGTTAGATGAAGCGTTTGACGGAGCGCAGGATTATGATTTTGTGTTGCGCTGTACGGAACATACCGACAAGATTGTCCATATTCCCAAGGTACTGTACCATTGGCGTGCCCATGAGAATTCGACTTCGGAGAATCCCGAGAGCAAGCGGTATGCCTTTGAGGCGGGGATGCGGGCAATTCAGGCACATTATGACAGGATGAATCTCCCGGCGAAAGTGGAGATGGGGGAATATCCCGGTCTTTACCGGACTACCTGGCTGTGGAAGGAGCAGCCGCTGGTTTCCATCCTGATTCCCAACAAAGACCATATCGAAGACCTTGATAAATGCATAAGTTCTATTGAGCAGAAATCTGCCTACCGGAATTATGAATACATCATTATTGAAAATAACAGCGAATCGGAGGAGACGTTTGCTTATTATAAGAAACTGGAAGCGGAAAATGAGAAAGCGCATGTTGTGTACTGGGAAGGGGAATTCAATTTTTCAGCAATCAACAATTTTGGCGCCCAATATGCCAAGGGGGAATACCTTCTGCTGCTGAATAACGACACAGAAATCATTCATCCCGACTGCCTGTGGCAGCTGTTAGGTTACTGTATGCGGGAAGACGTGGGAGCGGTAGGAGCAAGGCTCTATTATGAAGACGGTACGATTCAGCATGCCGGGGTAGTTCTCGGGTTTGGAGGGATTGCCGGCCACACGTTTATCGGATTTGACCACAACGCCAACGGTTATTTCTCGAGAATTATCTGTGCCCAGGATTACAGTGCGGTCACAGCTGCATGTATGATGACGAAAAAATCTGTGTATGATTCTGTCGGCGGGCTTACGGAAGAACTTGTGGTGGCGTTCAATGACATTGACTACTGCATGAAAGTGCGCAAGCTGGGGAAATTGGTGGTTTATAACCCTTATGCGCAGCTTTATCATTATGAATCCAAGTCCCGCGGTCTTGAGGATTCTCCCCAAAAGCAGGAACGTTATTATAAAGAAATGAAATATTTTGTGACCAAATGGAAAGAATGTCTGGACAATGGAGACCCTTATTATAATCCCAACCTTACACTGTCAAAAGCAGATTTCTCCCTGAAACAGGTGTAGAAGCTATCGGATTATTACAGAAAGGGCGGGCGTGTGGCATAGGCTGCAGAGAACGGAGGAAGTTATGGAGCGAATCGGAAATGTCATTTTGGATGATACCCACTATCCGGGAGAAGACCTCTACAGTGACGGAGCAGTGGAAGACCATATCCTGGAACTGGTGAGGACTTATCCTGAGGCGGAGTACCCGCAGGTGATTGCCCGGGAAAAGGACTGGGCAGTGATGTACCATCTCGCCCACGAGCGTGAGAATATTTTGAGCTGGTATCCGTTTGTACCTGGAGCGAAGGTGCTGGAGGTTGGTTCCGGCTGCGGCGCCGTCACCGGGGCGGTGGCGGCATCTGCCCGGTCTGTAACCTGTATTGACCTCTCAAAGAAACGAAGCATGGTCAATGCCGTCCGCCATAAGGAGAGCAGCAATATCACAATCCGTCTGGGCAACTTCCAGGATGTGGAGAAAGACCTGGAGAATGATTTTGACTATGCAACGCTGATTGGCGTGTTTGAATACGGCAGGGGCTATATTGGCGGGGAAAAGCCGTACCATGGCTTCCTCACTACGGTGATGGAACATATACGTCCCGGCGGGAAGCTTTTGCTTGCCATTGAAAATAAATTTGGGCTCAAATACTGGGCAGGCTGCCGGGAAGACCACGTAGGCACTTATTTTGAAGGTCTGGAGGGCTATCAGCACACAGAACATGTCCGTACTTTTTCCCGGCCGGAACTGATACGGATTATGGAGGAGTGCGGCTATACGGATTACAAGTTCTATTATCCGTACCCTGATTATAAATTTCCGGCAGCCGTGTACTCGGACAACTATCTGCCGCAGCCAGGGGAACTGAACCGCAATATCTGCAATTTCGACAGGGACCGTCTGGTGCTGATGGATGAAGGGAAAGTCTACGACCAGATTCTGCAGGATAATTTGTTTCCTCTGTATGCCAATTCATTTTTTGTGGAGATTACCAAACCGGGGGATGTAAAGCAGCAGCCGGAGCAGCTGCTCTATACAAAATATTCCAGCGGACGCAGCAAGCAATTTTCCATGCAGACCCGCATTGTCCGTGACAGGGATGGAAAGAATACCGTATATAAGAAAGCAGAATATCCAGAAGGGCAGACGTTTCTTGCGCATATCGCCGAGGCGGCAAAGCAGCTTAGTGGATTTTGGGAAGAGCGCGGGCAGTTCTCGGTAAACCGTTGCGTACCCAGGGATGGAAGCATTGAATTTGAATATTTACAAGGGCTTACTGTGGAAGAAGAGCTGGACGGTTTACTCTCTCAGGGAAATACACAGGAGGCGGCAAAACTTCTTCGTGAAGCGGTAGGGAAGATTTGTGGGAGCGCCAGGGCAGAGAAATTCGAGATGACGCCAGGATTTCGGCAGGTTTTCGGGGATGTGCAGATTCCCGCAGGAGAACCCTCCTTTGCAGTGGCGGATGTGGATTTGATATTTTCCAATCTCCGCAAGACAGCAGATGGCAGGTGGAATGTGCTGGATTATGAATGGACGTTTTTCTTTGCAGTTCCGGTAAAATACATTCTATTCCGCGCGCTGCACTATTATCTGGAAAGCGCCCCCATCCGTGCAGAGTTTGGCAGATTGTTTGATTTTTACGAGGAGTTTGGCATCACGTCAGGGCAGCAGGAAATTTACCGGCAGATGGAACGTCAGTTTCAGAAATATGTTGCCGGTTCCGATATTTCTGCCGGAAGCCTTTACCACATGATGGGCAAACAGGCGCTTCCCTTGGGGGAGCTGCTGGCGGAAACGGAGCGCAGGAAAGTTCAGGTGTATCTTGATTACGGACAGGGCTTTTGCGAGGAGAATTCTTATTTTGTGGAGAACAGAAGCGGTAAGGAGCTGCATTATATCGTCACAATTCCTGAACAGGCAGTGGGCGTGACCATAGACCCGGCATTCAGCGCATGTTTTCTGAAAGAGGTAAGCTTAACCTGGATTGGAGAAGAAGGGGAAAGGCTTGCGCCGGTCCGTTACGAGACTACTGGCTACAGGGCTGGGAAAGATGGATATGTGTTTGACAATTCTGACCCAAAGATTATAATAAAAGAAATAATGGAGACGAGCCGCAGGATAGAGGTTTCCTACCGCATCAATATTCTGGAGGAGGAGACGGTGGAGCTCTTACTGGGCAAAATGGATACGAAAGGGCGCGACAGGAAGAAAGTGCGCAGGTTGATAAAAGGGTAAGTATATGGGAAGAAGAGAGCAATACAAACATTTGTTGAATCTGTTTGCAAACACCATCATGCTGATGATAGAGGCCGCCATGTTTGCCTATATATGGTATCAGGTATATACGCCGATGCTGCATAAGGCAAGCCGTTTCTGGAACAGGGGAAACTGGGCGGTCATTGGCATGTATGCATTGATTATGTACTTTTTTACCAGGACCTATGGCGGTTACCGTATCGGCTATCTGCGCATCACGGATATCTGCCTGTCCCAGATTCTGGCGATACTTTCTGCTAATGTAGTCGGTTATGTTCAGGTCTGTATGATTGCCAATGATTACATGCCGGTCCATCCGATGGCAGCACTGATGGGGGCGGAGCTTCTGGTAATCCTGCCAGGCGTTTATCTGGTACGTTTCATTTATACCAGGCTTTACCCTCCCAGGAGGATGATTGTCATTTATGGGCAGCATTCCCCGGATGATTTGATTGATAAAATTAATTCACGCAAGGACAAATACAATGTCTGTGCCACGGCCAGCGTGTATATGGGTTACAAGGAGCTTTATAAGAAGATTTTGGATTATGAGGCGGTGGTGCTTTGTGATTTGCCCACGAAAATGCGCAATCCCATTCTCAAATTCTGTTTTGACCAGGGGAAGAGGACGTATATCACGCCGAAAATTTCAGATATTATACTCACTGGGACGGAGCGGATTCATCTCTTCGATTCTCCCTTGATGCTCTCAAGGAACAGAGGGCTGACGATTGAGCAGCGGTTTGTCAAGCGGACAATGGACATTGTGCTGTCATCGGTTGCCATCATCATCTCTTCCCCTATCTTGCTGTTGATTGCAGCGAGCATCAAATTGTATGACAAAGGACCCGTGTTCTATACCCAGGAACGTCTCACCAGGGATGGCGAGATTTTCCGTATTATCAAATTCCGCAGTATGCGCATGGATTCAGAAAAAGATGGGGCGCAGCTTGCCAGGAAGGATGATGACCGCATCACCCCGGTTGGCAGGATTATCCGACGTACGCATTTTGACGAGCTGCCCCAGATTTTTAATATACTGAAAGGGGAAATGTCCTTTGTCGGACCGCGCCCGGAACGCGAGGAGATTGCCCACGAATATGAACAGGTCATCCCGGAATTCAGCTTCCGCCTGAAAGTAAAAGCGGGGCTGACCGGATATGCCCAGGTCTATGGAAAATACAATACCACGCCCTACGATAAACTGAAACTGGACCTGACTTATATTGAATCGTATTCTTTTTGGCTGGACATCAAACTGATGCTGATGACGTTTAAGATTATATTCCAGAAAGAGAACACCGAAGGGATAAATAAGGAGCAGGTTACTGCTATAAAAGATGACCTAAGGAGGGAACCACGAAGTGGGAGGATGCCTTAGGTCACCTAGCGTCACCAAAGAAGTAAAAAGGAGAATCACATGAATAACCAGACAACCGTGTCCGTAATTATGCCAGCATACAATGCTGAAAAATATATTGCACAGGCGATTGAGTCCGTATTATGCCAGGATGTGCCGCTGGAACTTCTGGTGATTGACGACTGCTCTTCGGATTGCACGGTGGAAGTAGCTAAACAGTATGCAGATGGAAAAAAGGTGGTGCTCATCTGCAATGACAGGAACCAGGGAGTGGCAGAAAGCCGTAACATCGGGATACGCCGTGCCGTGGGGAAGTATGTGGCATTTCTCGATGCGGATGACTGGTGGCGCGCGGGAAAGTTAAAGGCACAGTGCCAGAAACTCGAAGAGTCGGAGTCTGTGATTTGCTGTACCGGACGGGAACTGGTGAATCCAGATGGGACGTCCCAGCATAAGTTTATAGGAGTATCCGGGCAGATTACATATTCCATGCTGCTTCGGACCAACAGCATCCCCTGTTCTTCTGTATTGATGGAGACGCGGGTGGCGAAAGAGTTCTATATGTGCCATGACGAACTGCATGAGGATTATATCCTGTGGCTGCGGGTGCTGCAGAAGTATGGTGCGGCAATCGGCATAAATGAACCCCTGCTTTTGAGCCGCATGAGCCAGGGCGGCAAGTCCAGAAACAAATTAAAGTCCGCGAAGATGCAGTTTGGCGTGTACCGCTATATGGGATTTGGCGTGATTGCCTCCTGCTATTATTTCCTGATGTATGCCATAAACGGCGTCAGGAAGTATAGCGCGTAACAGTTCAGCCTTAAAAATTTTAATCTCAGTTTTCATTGCGGCTATCTACACAAATAGCATAAAAATATTTATGGGAAAATTTCTGGATTCAGTGGATTTCCCCTCCTATGCTAAAAGGCAGACATTTGAGGGATTTCGTGTATCCCTTGCCTCCGGGAGAGGGGCGGGATGTATTTCACCAATATCAACTGTCTGAGCGTTTTCCCTACTGCTTGCGTCACATCGCCATAACAGATATGGTTTTTCCTCACGGACAGCCTTTCTTGTTTTCCTAGCAGCGGGAACAAGGATTGGCGATAAAGGTGCGCCTCTGAAACTCGGGACAGCCAGTATAAGCCGTGGGAAACATATGGCTTTCATACGTGGCTGTCCCTCAGACAGTTCACCCGGCGCACCTACTTATCCTTTTATCCCGCTGGCAAGGAAAACTGTCGAAAGGCTTCCTACCCCAGAAAAACCATATCCGTTGGCGATATCTTACAAGCCAGTGGGAAAACGCGAGTTTTGAATTGGGGAAATTAATGTCATCAGCCCATCCCCGGAGTTAGGGATACTAGAAATCCCGGTTTAGTCTGCCGTTGGCAGAGGAGGGGAAATTCGTTGAACTTATAAGATATCCCATAAATATTTTCATGTGTTAGCGAAGATAGCCGCAGTAGAAACTGTGAAAAACATTTTAAGGCTGAACTGTTACTATAGCGCATAAAGGGCTGGGCAATTTTGTTGCATTTATAAGATAAGTGTGATATATTTATAAAAATGTGGCAATCTATACTATAGAAATACATTCGAGAGGATACGGAGGAAAAAAGTGAAATTAATCATACAGATACCTTGCTATAATGAGGCGGAGACATTAGAGATTGCACTGAACGATTTGCCGAAGAAGATAGATGGCATAGATGAGATTGAATATCTGATTATCAATGACGGAAGCAAGGACAATACCGTAGAGGTGGCAAGAAAATGGGGTGTCCACTATGTTGTGGACTTAAAGAGGAACAAGGGCCTGGCGAAAGGTTTTATGGCAGGTCTCGATGCTTGTCTGCGCAACGGCGCGGACATTATTGTCAATACGGATGCGGACAACCAGTATTGCGCCGATGACATTGAAAAACTTGTGCGCCCGATTATCGAAGGCAAAACAGATATTGTCATTGGGGAGAGGCCGGTGGATGATACGGAGCACTGGTCGCCGTTGAAGAAGCGGCTGCAGCATCTGGGAAGCTGGGTGGTACGCAAAGCCTCCCGCAGCGATATTCCCGATGCGCCGAGCGGATTCCGTGCCTATAGCCGGGAAGCTGCTATGCGCCTCAATGTGGTGAATGAATATACCTATACCCTGGAGACGATTGTACAGGCAGGAAGAAGCAAAATTGCCATGGAATCCGTGCCCATCCGCACGAATGCGGAACTTCGGCCGTCCCGCCTGTTTAACAGCATGTTCGGTTATGTGAAGAAATCCATGCTCACAATCCTGCGGGCATTTATGATGTACCGGCCGCTGATGGTCTTTTCCATTATCGGGAGCATCTTTTTCCTGGTGGGATTTGCAATAGGAATTCGTTTCCTCGTGTTTTACTTTAACGGAAGCGGAGCCGGGCACATGCAGTCCCTGATTCTGGCAAGTACGCTGATGCTCTTAGGGTTCCAGACATTTATTGTCGGATTGGAGGCAGATATCATCTCTGCCAACCGCAAGATATTGGAAGATGTGCAGTATCATGTGCGGAAACTGGATTTTGATAAGGATGCGGAGAACAATAGGAAAGAAAATGAAAGCGGCAATCTGCCTAAAGCGCAGACGGAATCAGGCAAGAAGAAAAAACATGGAAAATAATGTGGGTTGCTGTGTGCAGAGGAAGGGAATATGGTAAAAGTTTCAGTAATTATCCCAGTTTATAATATGGAGAAATATCTCGGGCAATGTCTGGACAGCGTGCTTGGGCAGACGCTTGGGGAGATAGAGGCTTTGTGTATCAATGACGGTTCGGTGGATGCTTCGCTTGATATTCTTAAGCAGTACCAGGAGAGAGATAAACGTGTGACGATTATCGACCAGCAGAATCAGGGCGTGGCGAAAGCGAGGAACAACGGCATCCGTCAGGCTAAGGGCAAATATGTGATATTTATGGACCCGGATGACTGGTACCCATCCGAAGGCATCCTGGAGATGCTTTATGCGGGAGCGGAACAAAATCAGGTCGCTGTCGCTGGCGGAAGTTTCATGGATTACCATGACGGAATTTATAATGAGGAATTTGAGGAGCGGTATTATGGATACCATTTTGAGCAGGAGGGCGTGATAGAATATAAGGACTATCAATTTGATTTTGGCTATCAGCGCTTTATTTTCCTGCGCAAATTGCTGGTAGATAACAATATTTTCTTTCAGGAATATGTGAGGTACCAGGACCCGCCGTTTATGGTGGAAGCCATGATTGCCGCAGGCAAATTTTATGGCATAGATAAACCTTCCTACTGTTACCGTTACGGTCATGAGAGCGTGTCCTGGAACGAGAGGAAGGTTTGTGACTTATTAAAAGGAATTCAGGATATTCTCGATATTTCCAGAAAGCATGGGCTTACAAAGCTTCACCAGCTTTGTGTAGTGCGTCTGAATGAGGAATATCGGCAGCTGCTGGGGGACAGTATTTTTTATGAAGATTATGCAGTCCCCATATATGAAGCTATGATGGAGACGTTGCTCCATGTTGACAAGAGTATGTTAACTGGCACGGATATCAGCATTTCGCATATACTGAGCCCGATTATTGCCAGAATCCGCGAGGATGTGGTCAGGAATGAGGAAGCTTACAGGAAATTACAGGAAAAGTGCGACCAAAAGGAGCGGGAGAAGATTGGGCTTAGGAGTGAGATTGCCAACCTGACCATTGCCATGCGCTATCTTGATAATGACAGAAAATATTTAGAGGACGATAACCGTGCGGTTTATGATTCTTTTTCATACCGGTTTGGGCATGGCGTGACCAGTGTCCCGCGTTGGGTTTACCGGAAGCTGGGAGGAAGCTAAGGCATGGGAAAGCTGTTGAGCATTGTAGTTCCGACCTATAATGTAGAGAAGTATCTGCGCAAGTGCCTGGATTCTTTTTGTATGGAAGAGATGCGGGGCAGGATGGAAGTACTGGTCGTAAACGATGGGTCTACCGACAATTCTGCAGATATTGCCGGAGAATATGTAAGAAAATACCCGCAGATTTTCCGACTTATCAATAAAGAAAATGGCGGTCATGGTTCCACGATAAACCGTGGAATTCAGGAAGCAAAGGGCAAATATTTTAAGGTGGTAGACAGCGATGACTGGGTGGATAAGGAAGAATTCCGCAAGCTGCTTGCGCATTTGGAGGACAGTAATTCAGATGTTGTCTATACAAATTTTTACCATGTGGATGACAGGACAGGTAACAAGTCCATTGAATTTGCCAGCCCCTTTCCCGGAGTGGAATATGGGAGGGAATATCATTTTTCCGAGATAAAAGGCAATCTTTTTCTGAAAATGCATGGATATACGATAAAGACGGAACTTTTGAAACATATTCCCGCGATAGATGAGAATTGTTTCTATGTGGATATGGAATATGTGCTTTTTCCGGTTCCGCAGATTGAGACGATAACATTTCTGGATTTGTTTGTGTACCACTACAGGGTAGGACTGCCAGGGCAGAGCATGAATATCCAGAGAATGAAGAGGAACGCCGATAATTATGACCGGGTGCTGGAACGTTTATTGGCATTTTATGAACAATGGCGCCCCAGGCTGCAGACTGCAAAGTTAAGCCATATGGAGCATGTGCTGGGACGTATGGTATCTAGCAGGATTAAAATTTATCTGAGCCAGCCCTATAGCAGGGAGAACCGGAAAGCTATCGAAGCGTTTGAGGAATCCATAAGGGAGCATTATCCAATGGTCTATGCTGCCGTGGAAAATAAGGCTGTTTTGCTGCTGCGGCGCAGCCATTACAGGCTGTATATGGCAGCCAGGGCTGTGTATTACTGGAAAGAAAGGCTGAGTTAGTATGAAGAGAGATAAGACTAAAGTCAGGATAGAAACCTTCATTAAATATACGGAATTGATGAAACAACTGGTAGTCAGGGATTTGAAACTCAAGTACCGCAGGAGTTTTCTGGGGTATCTGTGGAGCATCTTAAACCCGCTTTTGATTATGCTGGTCATGGTAGCTGTTTTTTCCAATCTTTTTGACCGCAGCGGTTCTATCAAGAATTATGCCGTGTATCTCATAGCAGGGCGGACTGTGTTTGAATTTATCACAACTTCCACCAATGATGCTATGCGGTCCATTATCGGCAATGCCTCTTTGCTTAAGAAAGTGTATGTTCCCAAATATGTATTTACATTGTCTAAAGTAACCAGCGGGCTTGTGAACATGGTATTTTCCATGGGCGCATTGCTGATTGTGATGGTGTTTACCCGCTCACAGTTTACCTGGCATTTCCTTCTGTTCCCGGTGGTACTCGTGCAGCTTTATCTCTTCTGCTGCGGGTTAGGATTCTTTCTTGCCCAGGCCAATGTTTTTTTTCGGGACATCCAATATATTTATAAGGCTTTTACCACTGCATGGATGTATATCACGCCCCTGTTTTATTCAATAGAGCAGATGGATGGCTGGATACGGTTTGTCATAGAATACTTAAATCCAGCCTATTACTATGTGAAACAGTTCCGGTGTTTCGTATACGAGGGCTGTCTGCCGGATGCGCGTATATTTGTCGGCGGCTGTATCATATCCGTGGTTTCCTTTGTAATCGGTCTGCTGTTCTTTAAAAAATCGCAGGATAAATTTATTTTATATATATAGGGTGATAAATATGGAAGAAAGAATTATGATTGATGTCGACCATGTGACAATACGTTTTAACAAGGCGACGCAGAAGATAGACAACCTCAAAGATTATGCCATTAAGTTTATCCACAGGGAATTGATGTTCCAGGAATTTCTGGCACTGCAGGATGTTTCTTTCCAGGTGCATAAAGGAGAAGGCTGGGGGCTAATTGGCACGAATGGTTCAGGGAAAAGCACTATGCTCAAGGCAATTGCCGGAATTATGAAGCCGTATAAAGGTACAATTACCACCTACGGTACCATTGCCCCTCTTATTGAGCTGGGGGCAGGATTTGATTCCAACCTCACGGCGCGCGAGAATATATACCTGAATGGCGCGGTCCTTGGGTATTCTAGGCAGTTCATGGAGGAACATTTTAATGAAATTGTGGAATTTGCAGATATCCGTAATTTTTTGGATTCGCCCATCAAGAATTATTCTTCCGGTATGAAGGCAAGGCTGGGATTTTCTGTGGCAACGGTTGTAAACCCGGATATTCTGATTGTAGATGAAGTGCTGTCGGTAGGCGATGCGAAATTTAAGAAAAAATGCAACCAGAGGATGGAGGAACTGCTGGCCAATGATACTACGCTGCTCTATGTTTCGCATAATATTAAATCTGTGTTAAAGCTCTGCACCCATGCAATATGGATTGACAAAGGACATGCCGTCATGAAGGGAAAGGTGGAAGAGGTATGTGAAAAATACATGGAAGCACAGGGACTGACTATGGAAGATTAAAGGAGAAGGAAGATGAAATTACAACAGTTGATTCTGCGCGATGTTACCCGGGAGAATATTCTGCTGCCATTATACATTACGGAAGAAAATATCCGGAGAAAGAGGATGGTAACCGAGGAGCTGTATGTGCGCATGGAGGAAGCTTCGTTTCTCTCATATGGAATTGAAGGAATTTATTTCCGAATGGGCGGCAGGGCAGGACTTGACACTTTCCAGAACAGCTTTTCCTGTGGCAAATGGAAGAAATATACGATTATAGAGAATGTGTTTATTACCCTGGAACTGAAGGGGGATTTCAGGCTTCAGCTGATGCACGCTAAACTGCAGGACGGCGAAGTAGTGGAAACGCTGCTGTCTGAGCGGGAAATCCATACAGAAGAGCTGATAGAAATTACAGAGGAATTCGGTACCTTGCAGGAGGAAGGGATTTTTTATGTGGTTTTAGAGGCTCTGAAGGCAGGCAGCTTGTTATGTTCTGGTTTCTATGGCACAGAAGATATGCAGCCAACGCAGGAAGTGAAACTGGCAATCGATATCTGTACGTTTAAACGTGAACAGTACGTTGCCAGGAACAGTGGATGAAGGAGAAGAGGCATGATACGGCGTATATCGGGCTGGCGGC
>CANOFO010000032.1 GCA_947565305.1 uncultured Lachnospiraceae bacterium
TATTGACCGTTTTTTTCCCTTTATACATACTTTTATAAATTTTTTATATTTTTTCTGTTTCTTCTATGATAGAATACTAATATGCGTTCCATTCTCCAATTTGGCAGCTCAACGAGAAAAACGCTATCACTCAAAGCAGCTTTCAAAGAAAGGTCCAACAGATTATGAATCAAAAAAATATTTTGCACAACAAATATTTCCTCTATGTTACAGAATTTTTTGCCGGCATGTCCGTGATGGCAGTAGAATTGGGGGCGAGCCGGCTGATGGCTCCCTATTTCAGTTCCTCGCAGATTGTCTGGACAGTGATTATCGGCGTCATCATGATTGCCATGGCTCTGGGAAATGTATGGGGCGGCCGCACCGCTGACAAGAAGCCTTCCCCGGACAAACTCTATGGCAGGCTCTTGCTGGCTGCCGTGTGGATAGCTTTAATCCCCTTTGCCGGACGCTACATGATTGCCGGGATTTCACTGCTGCTCGCCGTGTTCATCACCAAGAATTTCCTGGTATGGGCAGCCCTCTTTGCCTGCCTTGCCATATTCGCTTTTCCCTGTGTGCTGCTGGGCACTGTGACGCCCTCACTCGTGAAATATTCTGTCAGCAGCCTGGACGACAACGGCAAGACTGTAGGTGAACTCGGAGCTTTAAATACGATTGGCAGCATCATCGGCACATTCCTGCCCACTTTTGTCACGATTCCTGCAGTGGGCACCGCCATCACCTTTTTAATTTTCTCCGGCGTTCTGGCAGCAATCAGTATCGTGTATTTCCTTTCCATGCGCAAAAAGATGGTAAAATGCGCCCTCACAGTCGTATTAATCCTTGTCCTGGGCATGACTTCCAAGAGCTATAGCTTTGCTTTCTGGGAAGATGGCATTACCCTGGAAGATGAATCCATCTACAATTACCTGCAGGTAAAGGAAAGCGACCGTTCCGTCATTCTCTCCACCAACGTTTTGTTTGGCGTACAATCCATCTTAATGAAAAACGAAACGCTCACCGGCATGTACTACGATTACGCATTGGCCGCTCCTGTCATGGCAGGTATCCCTCAGATGGATTCCCCCGGAAATATCCTTGTTCTGGGTCTTGGCACCGGAACTTTCGCCAAGTATTGCAGCGAATACTTTCCCGGCGTCTCCATCGAAGGCGTAGAAATTGACGAGAAAATTGCCAAATTGGCAGGAGAATATTTTGATATGCCCGATACGGTAGATGTATCGGTCTATGACGGACGCTCCTATCTCACAGCTTCCGATAAGAAATATGACGTGATTATGGTGGATGCCTATCAGGACATTACAATTCCTTTCCAGATGTCCTCCGTGGAATTTTTTACGGAAGTGAAGAATCACCTGACGGACAACGGCGTGATGGTCGTCAACATGAATATGAAATCAAAATCCGAAAATTCCATCAACGATTATCTCTGTGACACCATCGGCTCCGTCTTTGACTTTGTATACACCGCCCCAGTGGAAGGCGGCACCAACTGCGAAGTGTTTGCTTTCCAGAACCCTGGTACCATGACAGCATTTAAGGATAACTGCGAGGACCTTGCGGACCCTGACCTTGCAGCCATGATGGAGACTGTTTCTGACAGCCTCTCCCTGCGGGAATCCGGCAATTTAATCCTCACAGACGACAAAGCGCCGGTAGAAGTCCTGGGCATGAGGGTTCTGGATGAAATCATTGCCGATGAGCTGGACTACTACCGGGCGCTTTACCTCGAAGAATTGCTCTAATTCAATATGCTGTTCGTCTCCTGGATAACCTGCTGCACTTTGTCTGCAATCATGGAAACCTTATCCATTGACTGCTTAATGTGCTCACTATTTTCAGAGGTCTGTTTAGCCCCTGTTATCGCCTCATCCACTGCAACCAGCAAGTCGCCGATTGTCGTGTCAAACCTGTCAATCACTACATTGATATCTTCCATCGCCGTATGGATTTCTTCATCATTCTCCTTGGCATTGCCAACGGAAGCCTTGGAACTGGCGGACAATTCCCGGATATTGGTGGCAACCACTGCGAATCCTCTGCCAGCTTCCCCTGCCCTTGCCGCCTCTATCGCCGCATTGAGAGAGAGAAGGTTGATTTTGCCGGCAATTTTCTCCACATCCTGGGTCATGACGTTATATTTTGCCACGCTCTCATTGATATTCTTCATGGAATCTGTAATGTTGCGGTTCAGCTGCTTCAAATCTGCCATATGCTCAGCGACATTCATCATATCGTCGGAACTCTTAACCCCAACATTGCGTATAGCATCTGCTTCTTCCTTGACATTGGCAATATTCTGGGCAAGCTCGCCGAATATTTCCATCAGTTCATGATTCATATTTAAGACTTCCTGATTTACCTCGGCAACTTTCTGACGCTCCTGGCGAATTACCTTCATCACATACTGATGGCAGTTTTCCTTGGCATTGATACCTCTGGCAACGGCAATTGCCATCTCACGGCAGGTTTTATAACCACAGGCACGGCAGTCAAAGTTGCGCTCCGTGTGCGTCTCCTTGCCCATCATCTTATATGCGTTCTCAATTTCTGCTTCTGAAATCGTTGCGGTATATGTCTTACGCGCCTCATAAGTACGCAAAAAGTCTTCTAACCTAAGCTTCTTGTCAAATTCTGCAAACTGCTCGTCTACGCCCTTTTTCGTAGTGTGTTCCTTACGCTTTTTCCTGCTGTAACGTTCCACATGATGCATGATATCAGACATCAGAAAACGGTGGCAGTCCTTACCGGTGGCAGGTCCCCCATTGCACCCGAACTCACAGTTTAACACGTCAAACACCGCAGGCCTTGTCTCTGAATCCTGCTCCAGATATGCATCCAGCTCTTCATACAACCGCTCCGTACCTTCAGAAGTTATCACCTGCAGTTCCGGCGAATGTACCAGAAGATTCTTTTTCAATCCGCCCGGCGTAGGATAGATATTGCCCTCCCACCCCTGATAGCCGTCAAATTCAAATTCACTATATGTACCTTCCCGCGGGAAGTCAATCTTATTCTCTTTAAAATAATCCTTCAGGTGTTGCATTGTAACGTTATAATCAATGACCTTGATGTCACGGAACTCATCAATCTTGGCAATACATGGGGATATTGCTGCTATCTTGCCCTTAAAGCCCAAAACTTTGCGCATATAAATTGCCACACATGCCATCGGGCTCTGTACCGGAGATAAAAAGGGCAGCAGCTCCGGCTTATGATAGAGCATATAATTGACCACTGCCGCACAGGGCTGGGAAATCAGCTTTGCCTGCGGATTCTTCTCCAGATACCGCAGATGTGCCCACGTACAGATATCCGCGCCAAATCCCACATCATAAATCTTGACATTGCCATGCCCCCGCAGCCAATACAGCACATGGCGCCACTGCCCATCAAAAGCTATCTTGATGGAAGGCGCCACAATTAAAGCAAGCTCCTTACCATTATGCAAATCTTCCAGGAACGCCGGGGTATCATCCTGAAAACTCCGTGCTCCATGGGTACATGCCTTGATACAAGCCCCGCACTTGATACACTTGTCATCGTTGATTAAAATCCTCAGCTGGCCTCCGTCATCCAGACGTGCCACATTTGCTTCTTCTGCCGGACATGCACGCACACAGGCGTTACAGCCGACACACTTCTGTTCATCTACATTGATTATACTCATTTGTCACCATCCCCCAACAAGACATTTCCACTTCTAAAAAAATTATAAAATATGGCTATGTCTATGTCAAGGGTGTACTACCCTCACTGCAGCCGATTTTTGTATTTCTCACACAATGCCTCAAGCTGCGCCCTGTCAGCATCCGACACCTGCTCTTTCGCCAGCCCTGCGAGACCTTCCACATCCCCGCTGGCTGCCATGTCCGCTGCCTGCCTCAAATTCTCCGGCGATATATACTTCTCGGCAATTCCTGTGAGCTGCTCTACATCCTCCTGCTCCATGCTGTCCACAACGTCAGATACATCTACCTGCCGCCCTCCCACATTTACAGTCTTAGAAAGCTGCTCCTCAAATATCTTTTTGCCAATCTCCACGGTAGCCTTTGCCTTAATCTGTTTCCCTATCGTATCACGCCCGGCAAAAAGCACAACCGCCCCTGCCACCAATATACCAGTTACTGCCAGCAGTGCAACATGCTTTTTTCTTTTTTTCAAAACAAAAACACCTCCTGAAACTATGATAATCTATATAATTCGCTATCAGTACAGCTCAGAACACTATGGCATTCTGAATAGTTTCATTTTATCATAATCCCAGAAGATGTATGTTATTTTTTCCTTAAAGATTTATAAATTTTTATCTCTGCCGCAAGAAGGGCAGCCACCGCTGCACCCACTGCACCCGCTGCAGTGTTTTCCGTTCTTTTTATCTTTATACAGGCTAAAACATGCCAATCCTGCGAGGACAGCTACGGCTGCGCCGACAACAAATGTTCCCATAATGAGCCTCCCTTTTCTGGTCACTGATACAATTTCAAAATTCTTGCTTCTATAGTTAGTATAGACTAACCAAAAGGGAATGTCAATATTATTTTCAAAGTTTAAACATTTGAAAATCCAAAAAAACGCACTGCATTGTTATAACAGATATCCGTAACCAACCTGCCCAGCCAGTCCCTGTCATCGGGATATTCGCCGCGCTCAACCCAGCCGCCGATGATATCACAGAGAATGCGCCGGAAATATTCATGGCGCGTGTAAGACAGAAAACTCCTGGAATCTGTCAGCATACCGATGAAATTACCTAATAGCCCCAGACTGGCAAGGGACTCCATCTGCTCTCTCATGCCATTCTTATGGTCGTTGAACCACCATGCACTGCCCTGCTGTATTTTGCCCGCCGCACCTGATTCCTGAAAACAGCCAATCAACGCGCCCAAAGCCGCGTTATCTCCGGGATTCAGGCTGTAGAGAACCGTCTTGGGCAATTCCTGTTTCTGGCACAGGGCATTCAGATAGGAGGATAATTTCGTAATCGGAACGCGGTTGTAAATACCGTCAAACCCAGTATCTGCGCCAAGTTCCTGATACATTTTCGTGTTATTGTTCCTGGTTACACCAAAGTGAAGCTGCATCGCCCAGCCGCGCTTTTCATATTCACTGCCCAGCCAGAGTAACGCTTCTGTCTTAAATTTCATTTCTTCTTTCCTGGAAATCTTTTTCCCCTGCAGGCCCATGCGGAAAATCTTTTCAGCCTCCGCTTCCTTTGCCGGTGACCACGGCACATACAAAAGCCCATGGTCGCTAATCACACAGCCCATATCCGCAAAATAGTCCATGCGTTTACTCAACGCTGCTTTCCAGTCATCAAAATTACGGATGGCAATGCCACAGACAGCGGAAAGCTTTCTCATATAATCTGTAAAGTCCTCTTTCTCAATAGACAGGGCACGGTCAGGACGCCAGGTAGGAAGTACCTGAAATCCTACCGTATCATCCCTGGCGATTGCCCGATGCCAGCACAGATTATCCACCGGGTCATCCGTGGTGCACATCAGCTTCACGCAGGAGGCACGTATAATGCCGCGTACACTCATATCCTCCTGCGCAAGACGCTCTTCACACAGCTGCCATACTTCCTGCGCCGTATCTTCATTGAGGATGCCATCATAGCCGATATAACGCCACAGTTCCATATGGCTCCAGTGGTACAAAGGGTTTCCGATTGCTTTTTCCAAAGTCCCGGCCCACTTCTGAAATTTCTCATAGTCCGTGGCATCCCCTGTGACATATTTTTCCTCCACGCCATTGCTGCGCATCTGCCGCCATTTATAATGGTCCTCATAAAGCCATACCTGCGTCATATTGTCAAACTGCCAGTCCTCAGCAATCGCCTTGGGGCTGATATGGCAATGATAATCAATAATGGGCAGCTTTTCCGCGTAGGTGTGGTACAATTGTTGCGCTGTCTCTGTGGACAGCATAAAATTCTCGTGCAGATATTTCCTTCTTCCCATAGATTACACCCCAGAGTAGGCGAGGAAACCGCCATCAATCGGCAATACCACCCCGGTGATAAACCCTGCCGCCTCCTCACTGAGGAAAAAGAGCACGCTGCCAATCAGCTCTTCCGTCTTGCCAAAACGTTTCATCGGCGTTGCTGCCAGAATTTTGCCTGTGCGTTCCGTGGGGGTTCCATCCTCACGGTATAATAATTTCTCATTCTGGTTGGTAACAAAAAAACCCGGCGCAAGGGCATTGACACGGATTCCCTCCTCTGCGAAATGCACGGCAAGCCACTGCGTAAAATTACTGACTGCCGCTTTCGCTCCGCTGTACGCCGGAATCTTCGTCAGCGGCGCATAAGCATTCATGGAAGAAATATTTAAGATATTACAGCCCTTTCTTCCTACCATATCCCATGCAAACACCTGCGTAGGCAGGAGGGTTCCGATAAAGTTAAGGTTAAATACAAACTCCACGCCGCTCTGCCCCAAATCAAAAAAGGTCTTGACGTCTTCTTCTAAATCTCCTGCAGAAAAATATTCCTTATCCGTAGTCGCAAGCGGATGGTTGCCCCCGGCTCCATTAATCAGGATATCACAGGGACCGAAATCATCCAAAATCTTCATATGGGCTGTCTCCAGGCTGTCCTTCTCCAGTGCATTTGCCTGATAGCCTTTGGCTATGCCGCCCGCTGCGGTAATTTTATCTGCACTCTGCTTAGCTGCATCCCCATTGAGGTCTAAGAGGGCAACTTTCGCCCCACACTCGGCAAGCGCCTCTGCCATCGTAGAGCACAGGACGCCGCCTGCCCCGGTGACAACTGCTACTTTTCCGTTCAAATCAATCTTAAATGGTACGCTCATTTCTTCTTCTCCCTTCTCACTTTATTTTAACTTTGCAGGCTTAATGATTTCTAACCTTGATGATTTGTTCTTTCTGCTCCTTTTTCAATCGCTTCCCACAAACCGTTGAGATAAGCGGCGCCCAATGCCCTGTCATACAGACCGTAACCGGGACGCCCAGTTTCCCCCCAAATCATCCTTCCGTGGTCCGGGCGGATATAGCCGCAGAATCCATGGTCATACAAGGCCTTCATAATCTCATACATATCCAAAGAGCCGCATTCTGAAGGATGCGCCCGCTCCTCGAAGCCGTTATCAAGCACTTTGACATTGCGCATATGCACAAAATGGATTCTGCCCTGAGAAGCATATTTCTCTGCCATATGCGCCACATCATTGCGGCAGGAGCACCCCAATGAGCCAGTACACAGTGTAATCCCATTGTGCGGGTCGTCCACTAATTTGAGAAAACGGTCCAGATTTTCCTCACAGGTAATAATCCTCGGCAAACCAAAGATACTCCAGCAGGGGTCGTCCTCGTGAATTGCCATATTCACATTACAGGAAGCGGCAACCGGAATCACCCGCTCCAGGAAGTATTTAAGGTTATCCCACAAATCTTCCTCCGTCATTCTCTGGTACTCTGCCACAACATCCTTCAATTGTTCCCTGCTGTAGCTGCTATCCCAGCCCGGCAGCGTCAAATCGCTGTCACTCTGCAAAGGATTTACCGCATCTACCTGTTCCTGGTAATACACTAAGGATGTGGAGCCATCCGCAAGCTTATGGTCCAGCTGCGTCCTCGTCCAGTCAAACACTGGCATAAAGTTGTAGCAGATGCATTTTACACCTGCCGCCGCCACGCGCCTGATATTTTCACAATAGTTTTCAATATATTTATCACGTTCCGACTTTCCCAGCTTGATAGATTCATGCACCGGAATGCTCTCCACCACTTCAAAATGCAATCCTACCTCTTCAATCTGATTTTTCAGCGATTCAATGGAAGACATCGGCCACACCTCTCCGGGCGGTACATCGTACACTGCCGTCACTATGGAATGCATCTTGGGGATTTGACGGATATTTTCAAGTGTCACTTTATCGTCCTCCCCATACCAGCGGAATGATAATTTCATTCTCTTCATAAACCTTCCTCCTTCCTGCGCTCTGCCAGGATTTCCCCATTTTTCTCTACCACGCTCTTGCTCAGGGGATATGCAAATGTCAATATCAGAGCCACGATGATATAACAGACGCCCGGGAATATTGTGGCAATATTATAAATCCCTGCGCGCACTGTATCGGTTTGTACTGCACCCGGCTCGGACACATAGCCAATCGCCGATAACGCAAAACCGCTGAGGCCTCCTGCCAGGGCCTGCCCTATTTTCCTGGCAAACGAATACACTCCGTACACCGTGCCATCCTCGCGGCTGCCGGTCTTCACCTCCTGATAGTCAATGACATCCGTGATATATGCCCATACAACCATATTGAAATAGTACATGCCAAAATTAGCAATAAATGTGACGGCAACGAACACCCAGGGATTTTTCACTTTAAAAAAGAACAGCAGCACAAATATGACGCCCGTAAAAAGCATACCTGCCGCCCCGGCTTCTTTCTTGCCGAAACGCTCGGAAATCTTTCCTGTAAACGCTGCCAAAAGCAATGATGTGGGCACGCCCACAAATCCCATAACGGAAAGGGCATTGGTGTCTTTAAACCATTCCGCGAAAAGATAATTATTCATGGATTGCCCTAACAATGAACTAAGCAGCAGAAAGATAGCCGCCCCAATGATGGCAAGCAATGCCCGGTTGGAAACGAGCGCTTTCACCGTCTCACCCATTCCCGGCATTTTCCCATTATCTTTCTTTTCAATTTCCACACGTTCCGTTGTCATCTGGTAACACAGGATATAACATACCACTGCCAGCACGGCAAACACCCCGGCAATAATGGTAAAGTTCCTGCCGCTGACTATCTGGTTGCCATCCGCATCGGTATAATAGACCACCATCGGCGCGACAACCATAATCACAACGCTGGCAAAGGTTGCGCCCATGGAACGGAACGTAGACAGCTCCGCCCGCTGCCTGGGATTGTCTGTAATTGCCGATGCCATGGAACCGTAAGGGATATTGATTGCTGTATAAAGCAAAGAGCCCCACAAAATATAGGTGATAAACATATAGATAATTTTCACCGTCATGGAAGCCGGAGCCAACACCGACTGGTACATCAGGAAACTGACAAACGCTACCGGTATGCAGATGCGCTTAATCCATGGACGGAATTTACCGTCCTTTGCTGCCGGCAGCCTGTCCACAATCCGCCCCATGCCGATGTCAGTAAAGGCATCCACCACTCTTGCAACTACAAAAAGAATACCTACCATTTTGGGGTCTATCCCTAAAACATTTGTATAAAATACCATTAAAAAAGAGCTCGCAAAAATAAATGTAAAATCATTTCCGAAATCTCCAAACATATACCCCAGCTTGTCTCTCATGCCAAAGGGTCTTTTGTCGCTTTTCCCACTCATATCATTTCCTCCAGGTATCATAAAGTACACATATTTAAAGCTATTGTCTGCAACTGCAAGGAAATTATTCTTTTGTGAGATATTTTTTATTGACAATTATATCGCACTGCGATATAATTTTACTATCGAACCGCGATATATCGCAGTGAAATGCACGGAGGTGATAATTATGGATGCACATATTAAGAGGGTTTACGTCCCTATGACAGAAACAGGATTTTATATTCTCTTATGCCTGCAGACGCCGAATCATGGCTATGGCATCGTGCAGAAAGTGAAGGAAATGACAAACGGTGATATTGTGCTGGCGCCTGGGACTATGTATGGAAGCCTGTCAAAAATGGAAAAAGACGGATTAATCCGTTTCCTTAAAGAGGAAGAAAAACGAAAGATATATACCATTACAGATTTAGGCAGTGAAGTGTTAAATATCGAGATGAACAGAATCGAGCGCTTGTACAAGAATATGGAGGAGACGAGATAATGGGCGATAAGAAAACTGTTTTCAAATTTTTTACAATAGTTCAATACCAGCAGGAAGAAGAATTCTTGAGTTCTATGCATGGGAAAGGATGGAAGCTGGCAAGAATAACATTTCCCGGTTTCTATCATTTTGTCAGTTGTGAGCCACAGCATGTTACATACCGTTTAGACTATAATCAGGAAGGTATCAATCATAAAACAGATTATGTGCAGATGTTTTCAGATTGCGGCTGGGATTACCTGTTTGACTTCGTGGGATACAGTTATTTTTGCAAAGAAAACGGAAGCAGCCAGGAGAGAGAAGAAATATTCTGTGATGATGCCTCAAGGCTTGATATGATGAAACGAGTTTTCAGGGGCAGGATGATTCCGCTTATCATACTGTTTCTATGCATGATTTTGCCGCAGCTATTTATGAATATATCGGGGCATGGCACAGGAGGCGGCTTTCAGGACTTCTTATCAATCACATTCCTAATACTGGCAATCTTATATTTATTTCTATTCAGCACAATGGCACATCAATTCTATCAATATGAGAAAAGGTTATTGCCAGAAAATGCAGGCATAAAATTGAAATACCTCGGAATATCCTTGCTTATTTTGTTGATTATTATTAGTATTGGAATATTTTTCTATTTATCCAGACGGTCCGTTTATTCTGTCTCAGAAAGAGCTGACGGATTTACGATAGAAGCCGAACAGTTAAACAAACCTGTGGTGATGGAATACAATCTCAAGAAAGGAAACTGCATTTCTGTCATCCATGAATACGATGGCGGCGAGTTATCCATCCGTATAGAAGAAGAACATAAGCCTCCTATTTTCTTCGGAAACAGCTTCGATGGGTTCGGTGATTTTACTGTAGAAATACAAGAAGATGGGCATTACAGAATTGAGTGCTCTGGCCGAGGGGCAAAAGGCGTTATTCGGTTTGATATCGAGTAATCTGCTCCCTCAGTACATTCTCTATACAAATCCTTTCCCTTCCAGGCAGACAAGTTTTAACATCTTACTGTCTGCCCGGAAGGGAGCATATCACTTATAGTAAACGCAAAAAATCATTGCGTTTACTATAAGCCTCCGGCAGGATGCGCACGGATGCATAGAGGAATTATGCCGCTTTGCGGCGTGCATCCGGCGCAGGAAACGAATCAAAACGCAAACGTTTTGTTCGTTTCCTATACTTATGCAGAAACCCTCACCGCTGTCTCCAGCGCAATCTCAATCATCTTGCCAAAGCCGACCTGCCGCTGCTCAGAGGTCAGTTCCTCCGCACGGTAAAGGTGGTCTGAAATCGTCAGGATACAGAGCGCGTGTTTGCCTACCCTTGCCGCATTCAGGTAAAGCGCCCCGCTCTCCATCTCTACTGCAAGCACGCCCATTTTCTTATAACAGTCCTTGGAACGTTCTGAATAAAAAGCATCTTCCGAGAGAATATTGCCTACCCTTACTTCTGTTCCCAATTCCCTGGCACTTTCTACCGCGGTACTTAAAAGGCGGTAATCCGCTAACGGCGCCAAATGCCCGGGACATGCAAACTGGTCTGGATAATCTGAGACAACGGATGCACCCATAGAGATTACCACATCCATGACATTCACGTCATCCTGGATTGCCCCTGCAGAACCTACACGGATAATATTGTCCACATCATAGAAGTTGAACAGTTCATAGGAATAGATGCCAATGGACGGCATTCCCATGCCGGAACCCATCACCGAGAGTTCCTTGCCCTTGTATGTTCCGGTATACGCCAGCATTCCCCTCACCTGGTTGACGCAGCGGGGCTGCTGCAGATAAGTCTCTGCAATAAACTTTGCCCGTAAGGGGTCTCCGGGCATCAGGACGGTTTTTGCAAAATCGCCTGCCTTTGCTTCGATATGGGGTGTTGGTATGTTTGCCATAAGTTTGTCCTCCTTTTTATGGTTGATTTTTAGGTCATATTATACTCATCAAAAAAGCCGCCAGGCTCGCGCAGATAGCTACGGTAAACAGCCCTTTCCCGCGGTATGCCAGCCCAAGTGCCGCCATTACGCCCACGGCCGCTGAAACGAAAGAACCTGTCGCATAAAAAACTGCCGGAAATGTCATCGCGCCCAGCACGGTATAGGGAATATATGCGAGAAAAGCACGGATATATTTATTCTCTATCTTTTTACGGAAAATTACAAATGGAAATACCCGGATTAAGTAAGTCACGCCAAACATGACTAGCAGGTACATCCAAAACACGGATAACTCCATCACGCCCCCTCCTGTTCTTCTTCCATGGGAAAGCAGACTGCACCAATTGCGGAAGCTGCCACCGCACAGATAATGACTGCAAAGCCGCTGGAAATATTTCTAAGCCCCGGCAGGTAGTACACAATGAAGCTAAATGCCACCGCCAGCAAGGTGATTTTTAAGATACGGCTGTCCTTTTTCATGGCGGGAACAATGATTGCAATAAACATTCCATAAATCGCCAGCCCCAGCGCATCCGTGACAGTCTTTGGCAGAATATTTCCACACACTGCCCCTGCCAGCGTACCGCCTGTCCAACCCAGATAGGGCAGCACGGCAAGCCCGGCAAAATACTGGCTGCTGACCTCGCCTTCCCGGCTCATAGCCACCGCAAAAATCTCATCGGTAACAGCAAACCCAAGGAGCATTTTCCTGCCCGCGCGAAAATCCTTATCTACTTTCTGCGACAGTGAAATGCTCATCAGGGCATAACGCAGATTTATCACAAACTGCGAGAGCGCCATCTCTATGTACGTGCCTGCCGCCGCCATAATGGTAATCCCCGCAAACTGCCCGGCAGAAGTCAGGTTCATCATTGACACCAGAAGCGCTTCCCACCACTGCAGCCCCGAAGAGACGGCCGCCAGACCAAAGGTAAAGGACACGGAGAGGTAGCCGATTCCGATTGCTCCCCCATCCTTTATGCCCTGTATAAACTGTTTCATGCCTGTCCTCCTCATTCCTCCAATTTATATGAATATATCATTGTTTCCCCTGTCCACTTCTGTTTTATCTCCCATATAGTTATAGCAAACGCAAAATCCTTTGCGTTCACTATAAGCCTCTACTTCTATTTTAACATAAGTAAAATAAGAAACACAAGGGAAGCGGTGTTTTAATCAGCGCTTCCTTAGAAATATCCTTCTATCTATTGAAAAACATATCCATTCGCGGTAGAATGGCAGAGCGCCCACAATTACCAGCCATGATAATTGGATGTTATGAAAACTGAAAAACGGAGGATAAATACATGGATATTTTACACGCACCTGTCTATGAGGGCAGACCCACAGATACTGCCAACAGGCTTGAAAAAGAACTGCGCACCTATGATTTGCTGGATTCTTTAAAGATTAATTACCAGCGGATTGACCATGAGGCATTGCCAACCATTGAGGCATGTCAGGATGTGGATACACGCCTGAACACCCACGTATGCAAGAATCTGTTCCTCTGCAACACCCAGAAAACCAACTTTTACCTGCTGATGATGCCCGGAGAAAAGAAATTTCAGACGAAACTCGTCTCCAGACAGTTAGGGATTGCCCGGCTGTCCTTTGCCCCGGAAGAATACTTAGAGCAGCTGTTAGACCTCACGCCCGGCTCCGTTACCGTTCTTGGGCTGATGAACGATAAGGAACATCATGTACAGCTCCTTATTGATGAAGATTTGCTGAAAGAAGAATACATCGGCTGCCATCCCTGCATCAACACCTCAAGTCTGCGAATCGCCACCAAAGACCTGATAGGCAAATTCCTCCCCGCAGTGAAGCATACGCCGGTATTTCTCACCCTGCCAATTTAAAATCTTCTTGCAAAACAACGGCAAAGAGTCTATTATAGTAACCAAAGACCCCCGGGGGAATAATTGTTCAAAACCCCATGGAAACCGTCAAGCTACGATGACGAATCCCCTGGGGCTCTGCATATAACTGCAACATATAAATCTACTGAGACTAAGGAGTACCCTATGAAAAAATCACAACAGATTCTCGCCATCCTGGGCGTCATCCTGCTGGTCGGGCTATACCTCGCAACCCTCATATTAGCCGTCTTAGGGAAAAATTTCTTCCCGCTGTTTATGGCAGCATTGTTCGCCAGCATGGCGCTTCCCATTCTGATTTGGCTTTATGGCTTCATCTACAAGTGGGTCAAAAAAAATGCAGGACAGCAACAAGATATTTAATACGACACTCCCAGGCTTCTCAGTTCTTCTTCCGCCTGGGATTTTGTATGGAAATGAATCGTCGCCATTCCCAGCCGGTTGGCAGCAACAATATTGCCGCGGTTGTCATCCACAAATACACATTCTGTAGGCTCCAGCTGATATTTCTTAAACAACGCCTCATATATTTCCGGCTCCGGCTTCGTCGCATGCACCTCAAAAGAAAAGACCGCGCCGTCCACATCCTCCACAAACGAAAGTTCCTCGATGCTCTGCGAATAGAGGCGTCTGGGATAATTTGACAAAAGATACACTCCATATCCCTTTTCCTGCAGGCTCGCAATCCAGGATGGCGTATAATCATAACGCTTCATGGCATTGCCAAGGTTATCCCAGAAACGCATGATATCTTCCTCACAATCAGGCGCGCTTTCTAAGAATCCCTGCAGAATCTCCTCATCTGACATTTTACTGCGGTCAAATTCATTCCATAATGCTGACCTGACAGTCGCATCTGCTACTTTCTCATACACTTCCGGCGTAAAATGAAGGCTCTCAAAGAACCCCTGCCAGTCAAAATCCAAGAGAACTTTCCCCACATCAAAAACCACATTTTTTATCATAGCTTTCTTTTCCTGCCCCCTTTGATTTACCGATAGATAATATCATCTCTCCCCGGTCCATTGGATACCATGGTAATCGGGAACCCGATTTTTTCTTCTATAAACTCAATGTATTTCCGGCAGTTCTCCGGCAAATCCTCGTATTTGCGGATTCCCCGGATATCACACTTCCAGCCTGGAAGCGTCTCAAGCACTGGTTTGGCTTTCTCAAGCTTCACCGTGGGCGGGAACTCCGTAGTCACCTCTCCGTCAATCTCATACCCTACGCACACCGGAATCTCATCCAGATAGCCGAGGACATCCAGCACCGTAAACGCCACGTCTGTCGTTCCCTGCAGCCGGCAGCCATATTTGCTGGCAACCGCATCAAACCATCCCACACGCCTGGGACGTCCGGTTGTCGCACCAAACTCTCCGCCGTCTCCGCCTCTTCTTCTCAATTCATCTGCCTCTTCCTCAAAAATCTCACTGACGAAAGCACCCGCTCCCACCGCTGAGGAGTATGCTTTGCAGACAGTGATGATTTTGCCTATCTCATATGGTGGGATACCTGCCCCAATCGCACCGTATGCGGCAAGCGTGGAGGAGGACGTTACCATAGGATAGATGCCATGGTCTGGGTCCTTCAGGGAACCAAGCTGCCCTTCCAATAAAATATTCTTCCCTTCTTTGATGGCATTCCACAGATAAGCAGAAGTATCGCAGACATAGGGAGCTATCATATCTTTGTATGCCAACAGTTCTTTCAGCAGTTCCTCCGGCTTAAGCAGCGGCTTGTGATACAAATGCTCCAGCATGACATTTTTCATCTCACAGATTCGCTCTGTCTTCTCTTTTAAGGTCTCCTCATCAAACAGTTCGCTGACCTGGAAACCGATTTTGGCATATTTATCAGAATAAAATGGCGCAATTCCAGACTTTGTAGAGCCAAAAGACTTGCCGCCCAGCCGTTCTTCCTCATACTGGTCAAACAGCACATGGTAGGACATTACCATCTGTGCGCGGTCCGACACCAAAATCTTCGGCTTGGGAACGCCTCTGTTTACAATAGACTGGATTTCCTCTATTAACACAGGGATATTCAGCGCCACGCCGTTTCCGATAATGCTGGTAGTGTGGCTATAGAACACTCCGCTCGGAAGCGTATGTAATGCAAATTTCCCATAATCGTTGATAATGGTATGCCCGGCATTGGCACCGCCCTGAAAGCGTACGATGATATCGGCCTCTTTCGCCATCATATCGGTAATCTTGCCTTTGCCTTCATCTCCCCAGTTTGCTCCTACAATCGCCTTTACCATTTGCAATTCCTCCTTTATATCCTTACTTATTGGGGAATTTCCCTCAACAAGTATACCAAATACGTCCGAATAAGTAAAGCGAATGTTGCTAATTTCATTGTATTTTTCAAACAAGTGTTCAGGAAGTAACATCCTCTATACATTATCTGCTATATCTCAAAATATTCGCTGCCAATCATCAGGTCATCTTCCAGCAGTTTGGCAAACCTGCCGACAATCGCCTTCTTTTCCTCCCAGAACTGCCTGGCCCGCTCCGTTACCATGGGATTGGGTTCCTCCTTATTGGAACTCTCCATGATGTGGTAATATGCCTTGGCATAGCTGGAAGCGTGGGCGTTGCCCATCGTCATACAGTCCCAGACGATTCCCATAGCGCCTTCCTCATCCAGAAGATCCGCCTCCATCAGCAGCACCATCTCCAGGCTGGCATCTTCATCCCGCATACGGTTTTTATCGGAATGGCAGGCAATCAGCCTCTCTACCTTGCGGTAAAATTCCTCCTCCATCCGCTGCTCCCTGGCATATGCGTGGAATGCCCGCACACTGCGCTGCGCATGATGTTCATTGTCCCGGTTTTCATAACCGATGTCATGGAAAATCGCTGCCGTATACAGCGCTTCTGTATCTACATTTTCCAAACCTTCCGCCAGACGTTCGCACCAGTGCAGCACGCGGATGCTGTGCTGGAATCTGGAACGGAACGGATGCAGCGGATTGGGAGATTCAATTCCCTTATGCTCCGTCAGGTATTCTTTCACATACGCTAAGTACTTCCGATACGTCTCATTCATGCAAATCCCTCCTTCTGCCCCAGATTCCTTCCTTAAGCCTCCTGTTGGGAAGCCATCTCTCTCAACAATTCAATTTCTCTCTGATAGCCGTCCAGTTCATTCGGCGTCTCCAGATAAAATGGGAGATGCTTAAGCCTGGGATGAGTCACTATCCTGGCAAAAGCTTCCAGCCCTATCTGCCCTTCGCCAATCTTTTCATGGCGGTCCTTGTGGCTGCCGAGAGGATTTTTACTGTCATTGATATGAACGGCTTTCAGCCTTTCTAAGCCGATGACACGGTCAAACTCATCCAAAACCCCATCCAGGTCACCTACAATATCATAACCGCCGTCAAATACATGGCAGGTGTCCAGACAGATGCCAAGCTTTTCCGTATCTTCCACCTTATCTATAATTGCACGAAGCTCCTCAAAAGTTCTTCCTACTTCTGAACCTTTCCCTGCCATCGTCTCTAAGAGGATAGTAGTAGAAAATTTCTGCTCGCCTATGCGGTTCAGCATATCGGCAATATAGGAAATACCTGCATCTGCCCCCTGCTTCACATGGCTCCCGGGATGGAAATTATACATACCTCCGGGAATATGCGCCAGGCGGCTTAAATCATCACACATTGTCTCATAAGCGAACTGCCGAAGTCCCTCATCCTTAGAGCAGGCATTCAGGGTATAGGGGGCATGGGCAAGAATATGCGCAATCCCATGCTCCCCTGCAAATGCCAGATACTCCCCGATATCGGCAAGGTCTAATTCCTTAGCCTTGCCGCCTCTTGGATTTCTCGTGAAAAACTGAAACGTATTCGCTCCAATCCTGACCGCCTCCCTGCCCATGGCAAGATAACCTTTGGAGGAGGACAGATGACATCCGATTCTCAACATAGTCTTCCTCCTGCTATTTCACTTTTACAACCTTACTCTTCGCGCTGTATCTGGAGGCATAGCCCCTCTTCGACACAAATGCCTTGATGTAATATTTCTGGTTACTCTCTTCTTGGTTCATTCCCGTCAGCCTGGCTGTTATTTTGCCGGACGCTTTCTTAATTCTGCGCAGATAGGTCCAATTCTTTTTCTTGCTGTTATATTGATACAGCTTCTTGCCTTTTACCTTGTAAGCAAGCTGATACTTTTTATTCCCTTTATCGTACTTATAGATTTCATAGGAAACCGCACCTTTCACCGGTTGAAAGGAAATCTGCACCGCTGCCTCTGTAAGGCGCTCTGCAGATACCCTGGCGGGAGCCTTTGGTTTTGTCAAAACTTTCAGTTCCGAAGACAGATTGCCATAGCAGGTTTTGCCGTTTACAACCGCATAAGCCTTTACTTTATATCGGTATGGTTTTCCGGCAGAACGCTTCTTATCTGTGAAGGAAACCCCGGCAGACGTTCCGGCCTTTATAAACTTCTTCTTGGAAACATCATACCGAAACACCTCATAACCTTCCGCACCTGCAACATTCTTCCATTTGAGCGTCACCTTATCCGTGCCCACAGAGGCTGCTTTCAGCCCGGTTACCTGGGCAAGGTCTGGAATCTGCGGCTGCGTTTGCTGTGTTTTTACAATAACCCTGCAGGCTGCGCTCTCGGAATCTGTACTGGCCGCTCCTGCAGCAACCGTGGCTACTACGGTATAATCACCGGAATCCTCCGCCGAAACAGAGTCAATCTTCAGGCTAGCTTTCCTTTTTCCTGACAATAATACACCATCCTTGTACCACTGGTAACTCAGATTATCAGAAACGCCAGTGACCTCAGATGTAATCTCAAGGCTGCTTTTTTCCTGAACCTCCACCGATGCTTTATCAAGAGTGACCTTGGCAGGAACCGGAGTGGGCAGAACAACTGATTCCCCTCTCTTTTCTTCTTTCTGGCGGACGCTCTCTGCTACAAACTGTGCCTCAATGATATCGCCATCCGTTAATTCTCCATATGCAGCTTTCACCGCCATGGATTTGCTATCCGTAATCTGCTGGTATTTTCCGCCTACCACAAGGGTGTCAATGACATAGCCCTGTTCAGCCTTTACGTTCAATGTCCTGCTCTCTCCTTGTTTCAGCGTCAGAATGCCTTCTGCCCCGGTAATCTGCCCTCCCTGAGAATTAGAGATGATAATGGATTTAGAACTATCCACATTTTTACCATCGTCTTCCACTGCCGCGATAGCGAAAGGACTGAAGGATTTACAGGTAATTACCAGACCATAACGCGTAATCACGCAGGGCACTTCCTCCACCTTAACAATTTCCCCATATTTATCTCTCTTAAAATGGTATGCTTTAAACGTCACGCCCTCATCATCAGGTCCATAACCGAGAGGGAATCCGACTGATAATCTGATAGAGGTGCCCAGACTGACTATATTCTGGTTACAGGTCAGGAAACGGATATTATAAGTCTCGCTTTTCAGTACTTTATCCTGTGGAAATTCATTTTCAATCAGACCATTCATCGTATCCGTCTGCGCATGGGAAGGCGATGTCGTCACAAGCGTAAGCCCTGTCACCATATCTGGAGTAACGCTGCTGCCATCCTCTGTCTTCCATTCTTCCAGATTCTTCTGGGAAAGGTCGGAACTTTCCAGAAGCTGCGGTCTGCCAAATAAATTTAAATAATAGCCCTGTGCCCGGTAGGCACATATTGATTTTTTATAAGCAACTGAATAACTGATACTTTTGGGGACTTTTTCACTGTCCGCGCCGATTAGCCCCATTGGTTCAAATGCATAACTGATAGTATCATCCAGCCACATTTCGCTGGGAGTAAAATCAAATTCCACGGTATCCGCGCCGTTCCATTTAACATTTTCAATCTTACTGAACTGCAGGCCAGTGCTCTCCTTGGGAACGGACACATGGATTCCCACTCCTTCTGCCCCTTCTGCCATCTTTAAGTCTTCATCATACTGAAGCATAATATGATGCGTCTTGCCAATATACATCCTGGCAGTATTAGATGGTGTTGCTTTTCTCACATAGGGCGGCGGCGTATACGTGCCGCTTGGATTATACAGCACTTCCGTATATGCATCAAACAGTATGGAATCCCCATGGAAACTGAGGTTTTCCAGGCTTCCGCCCTCATTGGTAATGTAATTGCCCGGATTCTTGCTGGTTACGGCAAATTCCACATACTGGGAACTCGGCAGGCTGATGATAACCTCTTCGTCCGTATCATTCAAGGATGGGTACACATCTGGAAGCAAATATGCCCATCTTCCATACTCCCACTTATTTGTATTGGGATAATATTTCATCTCTTTCATGAGTAAATATTTGCCGCTTTCAATCGTCTTGGCGGCTCCCATGCCGTTATAGCTGACTTTGTAAACGCCCGTCTGCAAGCCGCCTTCCGTTGCTTCTTCATTATATTGGACCTTTAAGCCGTTATTGTCAAAAACCTCATCAAACAGAAGGCTCTGACCTGCAATCTCCGGATAGGAAAATTCAAAATTCGCCTCGGACATCACGCCATCCGGCACATGCCGTTTGCCCATGACATCCCCGCCTACGATAAGGTAATCAGACCTTTCCTGCCCATCCACGCCATTTTCACCAGGAAGGGGTGACTTGGGATCATCCATCGTGGCATCCAGACCATACCATTCATTGCCTATCTTTACATAATTCCACATATGCGGCTCGAGACTTCCCTCATTGTCTTTACTCTGAAAGCCTCCCTGTACCAGAAGGCAGGGTATGTTCATTTTATCCAATACAGATTTTACAGCTCTTGCATATCCTTCACAAAGGCTCTCTCCTTTTACCAGTGCGCCGTAAGCTGTTCTGATATGGCCGCCATTGCCCTTTGTACAGTCATTCTCCAACCGATAGGACGTATGCCAGATTATTTCATCATGGGCGTACTTCACCTTCTTCTCCTCAATGCTCTTGTCATCTTCCGGAGTAAGTTTTTCTGCTCCTTTTAAAATCTCATCCATCCTGACATTATACTCTGCAAGCGCCGCCTCAACATCACTTTTACTGTTAAAACCGCTCACATAATAGTTATCTTCTCTTCCAGGCCCCAAATAAGCGCAATATTTCCCCGCTTTCTGCGTTACACGCAGCGTGAGCAAAGAAAAGTCCACATAAAAAATCTCCGGGTAATCTGCATAAAATGCATCTCTTGCCGCCCCCATATAGGAAAGCAGCGTTATATTCCCACAGGCATACCCTTCAAGCTGCTCCTGGGTCACATGCCCATTTGCAACAAGGTCATACTCCCCTGTCCCTGTCATAAATATCCCCTGTATGTACATATTATACATTGCCAAATACAAACCTCTCGCCTCATCCGGGAGCTGCTTATAGTAATACCTGCCTATCCCCTCCTGTGCAGCAGGCGCAGCAATGGCAATGCTTTCGGTACCGGAAACATATGCAGTCCCTTCCATACCACATATGCCTACCGGCAGCGCCAAAAGCATTGCCATAAGTAAACTTGCTGTCCTTTTCAGTTTCATAAATCTTTTCCATCCTTTCATTCCAACTCCATGCTGAAATAGCATATTCTGGAATTCAAGGATAACATGGGAAAAAACATTCCGTCAAGATATATTATATAGGAAACGAACAAAGCGCTTGCGTTTTGATTCGTTTCCTGCGCCGGATGCACGCTGCGAAGCGGCATAATTCCGCTGTGCATCCGTGCGCATCTTGCCGGAGGTGTTATAGTAAACGCAATATTTTTTGCGTTTACTATAACTCCTTTTTCATCACGGCTCCTTTTGCCCCGGAGGTCACCATCTGCGCATAGCGGGCCAGATAGCCCTCCGTCACTTTGGGCTGCCTGGGCTGCCACTGCGCTTTCCTCTTATCAAGCACATCCTGCGGCACATCCAGTTCCAGTTTCATCTCAGGAATGTTGATTTTGATAATATCGCCTTCCTCAACTAACGCAATCGTCCCTCCTACCGCTGCCTCCGGGGAAACATGCCCAATGGAAGCTCCGCGGCTGGCGCCGGAGAAACGTCCGTCTGTAATCAAAGCCACTGTGGAGCCTAACCCCATACCTGCGATGGCAGATGTTGGGTTCAGCATTTCACGCATACCCGGACCTCCTTTAGGTCCCTCATAACGGATGACAACCACATCGCCAGCCACAATCTTTCCGCCTTTGATGGCTGCGATTGCATCTTCCTCACAGTCAAACACGCGGGCCGGACCTTCATGCACCATCATTTCCGGCGCTACGGCAGAACGTTTTACGACACTGCCCTCAGGAGCCAGATTTCCTTTCAGTACTGCAAGTCCGCCTGTCGCACTGTAGGGGTTATCCAATGGCCGGATGACCTCAGGATTCTTGTTTTCACATCCTTTGATATTCTCCCCGACGCTCTTACCGGTCACGGTCATGCAGTCCAAATGCAAGAGTCCAAGTTCTGCCAGTTCGTTCATAACCGCATATACGCCGCCCGCCTCGTTCAAATCCTCCATATAAGTCGGTCCCGCCGGCGCCAGATGGCAGAGGTTCGGTGTTTTCTCACTGATTTCATTGGCAAATCCAATATCAAAATCAAAGCCAATCTCATGGGCAATTGCCGGCAGATGAAGCATACTGTTGGTAGAGCAGCCTAACGCCATATCCACAGTCAGGGCATTCAAAACCGCTTCCTTGGTCATGATGTCCCTCGGACATATATTCTTACGGTACATTTCCATCACTGCCATGCCTGCATGTTTGGCAAGTCGCAGCCGGTCAGAATATACGGCAGGAATCGTGCCATTGCCCTGAAGCCCCATGCCCAATGCCTCCGTCAGGCAATTCATGGAATTTGCCGTATACATACCAGAACAAGAACCACAGGTAGGACAGGCTTTCTCCTCAAATTCACAGACGTCTTCCTCGGTCATCGTACCTGCTGCATAGGAGCCAACTGCCTCAAACATGGAGGACAGGCTGGTCTTCCTTCCTTTCACATGGCCGGCAAGCATGGGACCGCCGGAGACAAATACAGTCGGTACGTTGACACGCGCTGCTGCCATCAAAAGCCCCGGCACATTTTTGTCACAGTTCGGCACCATCACCAAGGCATCAAACTGGTGCGCCAAAGCCATGCACTCTGTGGAATCGGCAATCAAGTCCCTGGTCACCAGAGAATATTTCATTCCCATATGCCCCATGGCAATTCCATCACAGACTGCAATCGCCGGAAATACTACCGGAACGCCCCCTGCTTCTGCAACGCCCATCTTTACAGCATTTACAATCTTATCCAGATTCATGTGCCCCGGCACAATCTCATTGTAGGAACTTACAATACCTACCAATGGCTTATCCATTTCCTCCCTGGTAAAACCCAAAGCATTGAACAGGGAACGATGCGGCGCCTGCTGCATTCCTTTTTTAACATTATCACTTCTCATTTTCTTCTCTCCTTTTTGATGATTGCAGGACTTGCATATACTATCCGTCCGCAACTATTTTATAGCACTATCATAACACTTATGTTGTCTGCTGTCAATAGTGTTGTCTGCTTTCTTTGATGATAGTACAATAACATGGAAATCATATCACAGAACCATCCACTTGTCGTAACTTTTTCAAAATTTCTCCGTCCAAATAATGACAGAGCAGCTATTTTATGATAAAATTTATCATAATTATAAAGAATTCAGAGGGAATATAATTATGAACGAATCGTTATTAGACCATAACTTAATTGAATATTTACTGGCCCTGACGGAAATCCCTGAGGACTCCTCCTTGGATACTGATTATCTTATCAACACCAGCGGGAACACAGAAACCTCATTCCCACTGAATCCCTCAGACGTCCGCAGAGCTCAGGAAATCATCAGATTCATGGATGAAATGCCTGGCGGATTTTTAATCTACCGCGCAGAGGGCAATGAAGACATCATCTATGCCAACCAAGCAACGCTGCGGATTTTCAGATGCGACACACTTAAGGAATTTAAGGAATTAACCGGGAATTCTTTTAAGGGCATTGTGCACCCTTACGACCTGGATGCCGTAGAAGAAAGCATCCGCAAACAGATTTCTGAAAGCCAGTACGATCTGGATTACGTGGAATACCGCTCCATACGCAAAGACGGCGCCATATGCTGGATTGAAGATTATGGACATTATCTGAAGGTCGATAATCTTGGAGGTATTTTTTATGTCTTCCTCACAGATGCAACAG
>CANOFO010000033.1 GCA_947565305.1 uncultured Lachnospiraceae bacterium
AAAGGAAGATGCCCTTCTAAAGCTGCACAGTGTGCTACCGGAGTCAGGTCCATAACTTCCTGTACGGAAGATTCGCAGAGCATTGCAGCGCCAGTCTGGCGGCATGCATATACATCAGAATGGTCTCCGAAAATGTTCAGCGCATGAGTTGCCACGCAACGTGCAGATACATTGAATACGCCCGGAAGCCCTTCGCCGGCAATCTTATAAAGGTTAGGGATCATCAGCAGCAATCCCTGGGATGCCGTATAAGTGGTCGTCAAAGCGCCTGCTGCCAGGGAGCCGTGCACAGTACCTGCCGCACCTGCTTCAGACTGCATCTCAGTAACCTGTACAGTCTCTCCGAAAATGTTCTTCCTTCCCTGGGTTGCCCATTCGTCTGTAGCTTCTGCCATAACAGATGATGGTGTGATCGGGTAGATGGCTGCAACATCTGTAAATGCATATGAAGCATGAGCTGCTGCATGGTTTCCATCCATGGTTTTCATAGATCTTTTCATTACATTTTTCCTCCTACTTAATATTAAGCATACTGCTTCCAATTACAGGAAGAAGATATGCAGATTTTTCCTTCTTTTATACTATAATGATTATGTCCCAAAAAATCAATAGTTTTCAATGGATTTCCTACATTTTTCTTGAAATATTTCATTAGTTTTCAATGGATTTCATGTATTTTTCCTGAAATACCTCCACCGGGAGCGGGCGGTCAAACAGAAAACCCTGCCCATAGCGGAAACCGCATTTCACGAGAAACTTCCTCTGCTCTTCCGTCTCGATACCCTCAAAGATGACTTCTTCCTTAACGCTGCGGATTAAACACCCCATATTCCGCAGAAATTCTTCCTCATTCTGGCGGTTCTCACGGTTCAGAAAACTGCGGTCAATCTTAACGATATCAGCGGGAATGTCAAGCAGCATTCCCAAGGATGAATAACCCGTCCCAAAATCATCAATAGCCACACGGAACCCTGCTGCACGAAGCTGCTGCACCTCGGTCTTTACAAGATCGTAGCCCAGCACAAACAGGCTCTCTGTTATCTCAATTTCAATAAAAGGATGCTCTACCTTATATTTATCTGTCAGTTCCATAATCCGGCGGAAAATTCCGTCTTTCTCAAAATGGCACCTGGAAAAATTCACAGAGATAATGGGAAGCTTCAGCCCTTCATCTTTCCAACGCCTCATATAGATTAAGACCTGTTCATACATATAGAAATCAAGCTCCACAATATAACCGGATTTCTCCAATATCGGGATGAACACGCCTGGCGATTCCAGCTTTCCATCCCTCTTCTTCAGGCGCACCAATGCCTCCCCACCGGAAATTTCCATCTGGTCCAGCAGGAACTTGGGCTGGATATATACCTGGAATCTGCTCTCTGCAAGGTCGCTCTGGAACTCAGACAAAATCTGCTTCTCCAACTCGCGCTGGCTGCGCATCCTGCTCTCATAGACCCGGCAGAATTCCGTGCTGCCCTTAATGCTCTTCCTGGCAATATTGGCATTTTCAATGGCAGTATCCAGATTCTCTTCCACATCGTCGATAAAATAAATACCAGTAGATAACCTGAGGTTACAGGAAGTATAGACCTCCCTCTGCTGCTTTGAAAATTCTACGCTCGCCCTGCTGACAATTTTGATAATTTCCTCCTTATCTGTCCCCCAGATTAGGGTAACAAATAAATCCGAGTAAAGCCGGCAGGAAATCTTATTATTGCCGCTCCTTATCCTCTCAGCAAACTTCCTGAGGATTTCATTGCCGGCCTCATGCCCAAAATTCTCGTTGATATAGGAGAAATCATTGATATCGGTATACACTATGGCATACTGCAGACCTTTCTCCCCGCTGGCAAGCTTCTCTTTCACGCTGCTCTTAAACGCCTCTTCTATATAAAGCCCCGTCAGCATGTCGCGCCGTTTCAAATGGCGGATTTTCCTCTGGTCTTCCTCGCGCTGTACACGCAGCGCCACAAACACAGAGAGCATCCTTGTCAGTTCCAAAAATGTCTCTTTCTCAAAGTTGGTCCATACCCTTGGCTTTTCCAGGTCACAGAAACTGATATACCCTTCCCCAAGTTCAAAATAGGAAAAGCTGCAATTTACAAGGGCGCGCATATTCCTCTCACGAAATACCGCTTTGTCTTTATCTGACACAAACTCATCGCCCCAGCAGTCGTTGATATATGCCAGCCCCCACTCGTCAAAGCCGCTCATGAACCCATCCCAGTCATCAAACTTGTCTACAAACTGCGGCTCATAGAGCACTCCCTTCTCCCTGGTCCAGCAATTGGTCTGAATAAGTTCGCGCCTCTCCTTGTCACATTCCAGCACAGAAACAATGCCCAAATCGTACTGCCGCCCAATACGCTCCATCAATACATTCAGCGAATCGTTGACATCCTTGGAATGGGACAGAAGCGTAAACGCCTCCGAGAGGAAATCCATATCCTGAATCTTTCCTGCCCTATACTGGTCTATCCGCGGCTCAATCCTTGCCGCCTTGCGAATCTTCCAAAGCGGGTCCGTTGCCTCTGCAATCCGGTATTGGTTCTTGCCTGACTCTTTCGCCTGGTACATCGCCATATCCGCTTTGGCAAACAGGGAACTGTAACTTTCCTTAACTGTACCAACGATTGCCACGCCCACGCTGCAGCTGACTTCAACCTCCTCCTGCCCTCCGCCATGGTACGTCTGACGGACATTCCTGCAGATATTCTCGGCTTTGAGCTTGGCCTGATAATAATCAGTATGCTTCATAAACACCATGAACTCATCCCCGCCAATTCTGCCCACAATATCCGTTGCGCGGAATAAGTCCTGAATCTTTTTGGCAATCGTTATAAGTACGCTGTCGCCAAACATATGCCCCAAGGTGTCATTTATGCCTTTAAAATTATCTACATCAATCAACATCAAAGCATGGGTCCCGCGAACATTCTTTTTTAGAAACGCCTCAATTTCCGACTTGGTCGTGGACTTGTTCAAAAGCCCGGTCAAATCATCCTGTTTCAGCTTGAGTTCCATCTCATCCTGAAGACGCCGCTCCCTCGTAATATCCTCTGTTCTTCCCAAAATGCGCAGGATTTCACCATTCTCCCCCGGAATACTCTTATATATCGTTCTGTGCCATGCATATTCCGGCTTCTGCCCAACATCTGCAACATTCACACGGTACTCCAGCATACCATTTTCTTCTTCCTTGGAAGCGCGTCTGAGCATACCAAAAAATTTATCATAATCCTCACGGAAGATAATTTCTTCCAATGCTTTGACGGACACAAAAAAGTCTTTGCCATTACGGTCCGCAATCATGATATTGGAACTTGAGGCAATGAAGATTGTCTTGTTCTCCACGTCATATTCAAATGGAAATTCCTGGTTAATCTCCTCCACCAGCTTATAACGTTCTGTCTGCAGATACAGTTCCTCTTCTATCTTCTTACGCATATGGATATCCCAGCACGATACCAGATAATATGGCGTCCTGCCCTGATAGTAGAACATGCGTATACTCATGGCAATCCAGCGGATTTCCCCTTTCTTACCGCAGATACGGACCTCACACTCACCAATTTTATCCGTATGCTTCAGTTCCTCCATCAGTTTATGCAGTTGGTCCCGGTCTTCCCGGTAAACCGCATCTTCAAAATCGTTAGGCAAAACCTGGATTTCTTCGGCTGTATAGCCGATGAGACGGTAAAACTGCTCATTGCCTTTTACCAGTTCCCAATGCTCTGCCCCCTGAATCACGGCACAGCCAGTAGGCAGCTTCTGAATCATCCGGCTCAGCTGGTTTACATCCTCTTTTTTCTCCTCTGCAATGCCATCTTTCTCCCAATTCTTTCGTTCAACCATATCAAAACCCCATTTTAAAAAAATTGACAACCACTCTATCTACTATCATATCAAATCTTCCGCTATTTTTCAATAAAACTCTTGAAAAATAGCGGATATACGGTATAATATCGAGAGATATTATACGCGCCGCAGTGCGCATAGGCAACCATGTCATTGCGCAGCAATTCATGGGATAATATCGAGAGATATTATACGCGCCGCAGTGCGCATAGGCAACCATGTCATTGCGCAGCAATTCATGGTTTTATATTTCGATTCACAGAAAGGAACTATATCATGATTAGTGCAAATAATATATCCCTGAGGATTGGCAAGAAAGCCTTATTTGAAGATGTCAATATTAAATTCACGGAGGGCAACTGCTATGGCCTTATCGGCGCCAACGGCGCCGGCAAATCTACATTCTTAAAGATTTTAAATGGTCAGTTAGAACCCACCAGCGGGGACATAGCCATCACCCCCGGACAGCGCCTTTCCTTCCTGCAGCAGGACCATTTTAAATATGATGAATTTTCCGTGCTGGACACTGTCATCATGGGGAATCAGCGTCTCTATGACGTCATGAAGGAAAAAGACGCCATTTATATGAAAGAAGACTTTTCGGACGAAGACGGTATCCGCGCCAGTGAACTGGAAGCGGAATTTGCAGAGATGGATGGCTGGAATGCGGAGGCAGATGCCGCACAGCTTTTGAATGGCCTTGGCATCGATACAGAGCACCACTACTCCATCATGAAAGACCTCCCCAGCGACATCAAAGTCAAGGTGCTTCTCGCACAGGCGCTTTTTGGCAATCCGGACATTCTGCTCTTAGACGAACCTACCAACCACCTGGATTTGGATGCCATTGCCTGGCTGGAGGAATTTCTGATTAACTTTGACAATACGGTAATCGTGGTCTCCCATGACCGTTACTTCCTGAACAAGGTATGCACACATACCGCAGATATTGACTATGCTAAGATTCAGCTCTACGCTGGAAATTACGATTTCTGGTATGAATCCAGCCAGCTTTTAATTAAGCAGATGAAAGAAGCTAACAAGAAAAAGGAAGAAAAGATTAAGGAACTGCAGGAATTCATCTCACGTTTCTCCGCCAATGCCTCCAAATCCAAGCAGGCGACTTCCAGAAAACGTGCCCTGGAGAAAATCCAGCTTGATGAAATCAAGCCGTCCAGCCGCAAATACCCCTATATTGATTTCCGCCCTAACCGCGAAATCGGCAACGAGGTCCTGACCGTAGAGAATCTGAGCAAGACCATTGACGGCGTGAAAGTACTGGACAATATCTCTTTCATTGCCGGACATAATGACAAGATTGCTTTTGTGGGCAGCTGTGAGCTTGCCAAGACGACATTATTTCAGATTCTTGCCGGAGAGATGGAGCCGGATGAGGGCAACTATAAATGGGGCGTTACGACCAGCCAGTCATATTTCCCCAAGGACAACACCAAGATTTTTGACAATGACCTGCAGATTGCAGATTGGCTGACACAGTTTTCTGAAATTAAAGATGCCACCTATGTCCGCGGCTTCCTGGGCAGGATGCTGTTTGCCGGAGAGGACGGCATCAAACGGATGCGGGTGCTGTCTGGTGGTGAGAAGGTTCGTGTCCTGCTCTCCCGCATGATGATTGAAGGCTCCAACATTTTAATCCTTGACGAGCCTACCGACCATCTCGACATGGAAAGCATCACCGCCCTCAATAATGGCCTGATTAAATTCCCGGGCGTAATCCTTTTTGCCTCCAGGGACCATCAGGTTGTGCAGACTACTGCCAACCGCATCATTGAATTCCTGCCGAACGGCGCAATGATTGACAAGACCACCACATACGATGAATACCTGGAAAGCGATGAGATGGCAAGGAAACGGCAGGTCTATTCCACGAGCAATGCGCAGGAAGAGGATGACTAAATATCAATTGCCATTCTTCGCCCTAAGGCACAGAAACGCTCCCAGATTTCCGCGTTTCCCATGGCTTGCACGGTGGGAAAACAGCAGCTTCGGATTACAGCAGGTGCACACATCCGTCACGGATAAATGCTCCTGCTTGATTCCTGCCTCCAAAAGGACAATCTCATTGGCACGCCACAAATCAAGCTGGTATTTGCCCTTCCCTTTATCTATTAAAATCTCCGCTTCGTGCCCGGAAAATTCTCGCATAAATTCTTCTGCCACATCCTGGCTGACTTCGTAACAGTCCTGGCAGATGGACGGTCCAATGGCTGAAATAACGTCTTGCGGCTGTGTGCCAAATTCCCGCTGCATGGCTTCTAGCGTTGCACGTCCCATACGCCCTACTGTCCCACGCCAGCCAGAATGCGACAACCCGATGACACGTCTCTTTACATCCACAAAATATAAAGGAACGCAATCCGCATAAAATGTGGACAGCACAAGCCCCGGTTCATCGGTAATCAGGCCATCCACATCTGTATAGCCACGTTCCCTCGTAATCCCCTTTCCGGCATCCTCTTTGCCCACACGCCTGACATTCGTAGTATGGGTCTGGTCGCTCAGTACAAAATTCTCATATTTACACCCGAGCATTTTCGATACCCGACGGAAATTCTCTTCCACAGCCAGCCTGTCATCCCCTCTGGTAAAACTAAGATTCAGGCTCTCATAGATTCCTCTGCTGACGCCGCCAAGCCGCATGGTAAAGCAGTGCTCCACAAGTCCTGTCCGCTCCAAAATCGGATAGGAGAGATAGGGTAACACTACGCTCGCTAACTGCCGGGAACGCACAACCGGCACAGGCTGCTTCCCATCCCTCTCTTTTCGTATCAATGTATACTCCGCCATATGCAAAACCTTCTCTTTCTAATTTTTCAAAAGCCCTTACCGTTCAAATGCATTTCGCAAATGAATCACCTCATCCCCCAAAATGCCTACCACGTCAAAACGGCAGGGCGTAGTTTCTCCATATCCGTAACGCAGAAGATAGAAATCTGCCGTTTTGCCAATACGATGCTGCTTACGCACATCGACTGCCTCCAGAGGGTGTCCGCCGCTATTTTGCGCACGGTATTTCACCTCCACAAATACCAGGTATCTGCCCTCTCTGGCAATTAAATCAATCTCCCCAAACCTACTGCTGAAATTGCGCTGCAATATCTGAAATCCCTGTTTCTGCAGATAATCTGCCGCCAGTTCCTCGTATTTTGCGCCCCTCTTTCGGCTGCTGTTTCCCCTGTTTGCCAAACTCCCTCTCCTTATCTTAATTTTGACTTTAATTTCTCCATATCATCCACAAACACAAGAATCTCCGCCACCACCTCATAGAGCTCCGGCGGAATCATTTCCCCGATTTCCAGCTTTGACAACGTTTTTGCCAGCTTATCGTCCCGGTAGAACGGAATGTTCTCCTCTTTTGCCTTCTCAATGATGCGCTCCGCCGTATAGCCTTTTCCGGTGGCAATGATTTTGGGCGCCCGCTCTCCCGGTTCATACGCCACAGCCACCGCAGTCTTCTGCCGCAGCCCTTCTTCACTCTCTGCCGTGACAGGCTCTCCGGTGTTTTTATACCGTACCTCGTCCACCAAACGCTTCCCCCTTCCTCCATGATTTTCCTGCTTATTAGAAACGCATAAATCAAATACGTTTGCCATAAAACCTCTCTGCGCTTTCGCGCAAAAGGAATACTTCTGCAGCTCCCCCTATGCTTTCACATCAAAAGAATATCTCTGCAGCTTTCCCGGTGGATTCTCCCTTTCCAGGAAATCCTGCACAAAATCCTGTTTCTTTTTGCGGTGTTCCACCTTGACATCACAGGAGTAGCCCTTCTCCTGCAGACGTTCTATAAGTTCCTGTGAGCACTGGGAAATCAGGCGGCAGGAGTTCTCGTCCTCAAAATAAAATTCCGTCCGCACATCACTGCCCATCAATTTGACAAATATGTCGGTTGCTCCCAAATGGTCCATGTCCAGGTGGAGCAATGCCGTCAATTCCCCCTCTTTCTGACGAAGGTTCTTCTTATTCGTATATACATAAAGGTCGCTGTGCGCGTCCTGATTCTGCAATTTTAAAGGAAGCTGTACATAAGTGTAGAGCTGATTTACCTGATTCATGAATTCCAGATTGCTCTGCACAGACTGCGCGCTCTTTGCCAAAACCGAACCGTCTTTTCCTGCCTGCGCAAGCGTCTGCTGCAGTTCTGACATCTGGCTTGACAGCCGCTGGTAAAATTCCTTCACTGCTCCCTCTTCTTTTAATTTCTCTGGCGTCAGCAGCCACTGTTCCGTCATCGCCTGTTTCAGCAGTCCTTTGTATTCTTCGGAATGGAACAACTTTTGCATGGACGCACTGCTTACCTCCTTGCTCTGCGCCAAAACATCCATAATCTGCTGCAGGAGCTCCCCAGCCCCCAGGCTGGTATTTAACTGCCCATTCGGCAAAAGCTGTTCATTCCCCTTCGCCCCGGAAAACTCCTGCAACAAGGCAGTTAGACGCCCTTGTTGCTCCCCGGAGAGCAGCTGCGCCACAGAAACCGGCGTTCCATTTCCATCTGCCAAAGCCTGCCCCTGAGCTGCCTCTCCTGCCTGATTGGCGGCAGCTGTATTGCCCTGTGAAAGATTGTCTCCGGCGATTCCTCCGACAAGCTGACCTTCTCCGGCTTTTCCTCCGACTGCTCCTTCTGGCAATGGAGCATCCCCGGCGATTCCTCCGGCAAGCTGACCTTCCCCAGAAATCCCTCCGGCGATTCCTCCTGGCATTTGCATCTCCCCGGAAATACTTCCGGCAAGCTGACCATCTCCAGTTATCCCTCCAGCTGCTGCTCCTGGCATTTGCATCTCCCCGGCGATTCCTCCGGTAAGCTGTCCTTCCCCGGTCGCTCCTGCAATACCCTCTCCTGAAATATTGCCATTTAAAATGGTCTCACCAAGTACTCCTGCCTGTTCCCCTAAGACTGGCTGCCCTTGCATATTTCCAAGCTGTCCCTCGGTAACAGGCTGCTGTCCATCGCCGAGAATTATCCCTAAAATCTGCTGCTGCAGTCCCAGAAGAAATCCTGGACTCTGTGCCGCTGCTCCATTTCCCCCTGAACTTAAAATCTGTCCGGGCAAATCCATAATCCCTTGCATAAGACGGTTCATATCCGGCAAAATTGCCTGCTGTCCGTTTTTATAATTCTGAAACTGGTTCAGGGATTCCTCCGTGATTACAAACCCCAGCTTCTGCATTTGTACCAGCGTCTGCATATCAGCCTTGGGAAAAGCAGATGAGGCGCGAAGCATCTGCAGAAGGCTTTCTTTATTGATAGGCATCTTCTCCGCCATCATCTGGTTTACCATGGACAGGTTGCGTTCATTGACCTTAAGCCCTGCCGCCTCCAAAGCTTTCAGCAGCGTAGGATTCTGGGCGCTCTCTAACGTTACCGGGCGGATTGCTATCTGCTCCCCATTGTTCGATTTCACCTCAAAAAGCATGGGCTGCCCTTTTTCCAGGCTGACCCCGGTATCCATCCTGGCTGAGATGGTGCTCCCATCATTCAGCCCGATAGTCACCTGACCGTTTTTAATGTCCGTAATCGTCCCCTCAAACACTTTACCGGCCATTAATTGCTGTGCCTGCGTTGCAGCTTTCTGCACTGCCCCTGTTTCTTTGGCCTGATTCATGGCATGGGCATTGGCTGCCGTGCTGTTCTGGTATTGGTAAACACTATCCACTAATGACATTGGTTTTCCTGCCTTTCCGTTCTATGTTCCAGTCCCTTTTATGCACCTGTCTTCTATAATAGTCCTGAACTTTTACAAGTTCCCGATAAACGATTGCCGGTGAATGGGGGAAGCGCCATGCGCACGTATGGCTGCGATATGCTCCGCAGAGCCATAACCTTTATTTCTGGCAAATCCATACTCTGGCAGTGACTTGTCGTATTCCTTCATCAGCCGGTCCCTGGTGACTTTGGCGATGATACTCGCTGCCCCGATGGAAATGCTCTTGGCATCCCCTTTAATAATAGGCACCTGGGGTATCTCCACCCCCGGAATCGTCACCGCATCGTTTAATAATATATCGGGCATTACGGACAGATTCTGAATCGCCTCGCGCATCGCCTCATAAGTCGCCTGCAAGATGTTGATTTCGTCAATCCTTGCCGGGCTTACCATACCGATGCCTGTGGCAACCGCCTGCTCCATAATGATGTCGTAAAGTTCCTCCCGCTTTTTCTCACTGAGTTTCTTGGAATCATTGATATACAATATCCTGCAATCCCTGGGCAAAATGACTGCACCGGCAACCACCGGACCCGCTAGCGGACCTCTGCCCACTTCATCAATACCGCAGACATATCCCCTGTCGCTGTACTGATTCTCGTAAACTTTCAATCCCTCAATGCGCGCCCGCTCATCCTCCAAGGCATTCAGCCGTTTTCTTGCCTGTTCTGCCAGCTTCTGCACACCTACCCGCGCATCTGTCCCATACCTTAAAATAAAAGAAGGCAGCATATCTTCCTCTGCTGCCTGTAATTCCGCTTTTATTTCCGCGATTGTCCTTAACCCGCTCACCGAAATCCTCCTCTGAATGTATTTATATTACTTCTATTGGTGCTTGATAAACCCTATCTTATTAAACGGATATATTCTGACCCATGCCCTGCCGACAATGTCGTCACCTAGAATCTTACCCACACTGGGGTCCCTGCTGTCGGAACTGGCATTCCGATTGTCCCCCAACACAAAATATTCATCCTCGCCCAGCGCAATCGGTTCTTCTGCTTCTCCGGGGTCCAAGATAACTTCTCGTCCATAAGACTCTTCCAGCACTTCCCCATCAACATAAATCGTGCCATCCTCATCAATCTGCACGACCTCACCCGGAAGGCCAATAATCCGCTTGATATAATAGGTGTTCTTTTCATATTTATAGGGGAAAACAATGATATCATACCGTTCCGGGTCATGGAACCGATAAGAAATCTTATCTACAATCAGATTATCGCCATCGCTCAGCGTGGATTCCATAGAACTGCCGCTGACCTGTGTGCGCTGACCTATGTAATGGATTACCAGATAAGTCAGTAAAAATACGATTCCAATATAAACAATAAAACTGATTGTCTCCTTTAACACATTTGTCTCTTTTTCTGCTGATTCCATCTGTTCTTTTTGTTGCTTGTCCATACCTTATGCGTCCTTACTTCTTTCTTCGGCTATTTTACTCCCTGTCCTTATTTTATCTCTACTCTTGTGGAAATTCAAGTGTTATTTTACCCAGCCTGCCGCTGCGGAACTCGTCAATCACTAGAAACGCCGCCTTGCCATAATCCAGCTCGTTGCCCTTCTTCACACATTTCCGGCTGCTTGCAACCTCCGCTAAAATTTCTGCCGGTTTCTGCCCCTCCGTCACCCCATATCTATGGGCGAGCAGCCCCGGATACTTTGCCTGCAGAATATCAATCAGTTCTAAAGACAGATCTTCAATATTCAAAATCTCATCCTTAATGGAACCGACCAGCGCCAGATAAAGCCCTACCTTCTGGTCTTCAAACTTCGGCCATAAGATGCCTGGGGTATCTAACAATTCTACATTTTTATTCAGGCGAATCCACTGCTTTCCCTTGGTAACGCCTGGCTTATTGCCGGTTTTTGCACAGGCTTTCCCCGCATAAGTGTTAATAAATGTAGACTTCCCAACGTTGGGAATCCCCACCACCATAGCGCGTACCGGACGATTCTTAATACCGCGCCTCCTGTCACGCTCAATCTTCTCTTTACAAGCGTCAAGGATTACTTCATTGATTGTTTTCATTCCCGTCCTGGTCCTAGCATCCATCTTCATTACATAAAATCCTTTTTCCCTGAAATAAGCCGCCCACGCTTTATTCTGCTCCTCGCTGGCAAGGTCCGCCTTATTCATCAGTATCAGCCTTGCTTTCTGCTTTCCCAAATCATCAATATCTGGATTCCGGCTGCTTAAGGGGATACGGGCATCCACCAGTTCAATTACCAAATCTATCAGTTTTATATCTTCCTGCATCTGGCGCTTTGCTTTCGTCATATGCCCCGGATACCATTGAAAGTTCATATTTTCCCTCCTATTTCAGCAATCCTATCCTATCCCAGGGAAACACAACCATCCATGCCTCGCCTGTGATATGTTCTTTCTTCACATTGCCAATGCTGGCATACCTGCTGTCCTCACTGTTGTTGCGGTTATCGCCCAGCACAAAATATTCATCTTCACCGACAAGGATTTCACTTTCTGCCATCATGGCATTCTCAATAGCTTCTTCCTGCGTTTTTTCCTCAAAAAGTTCCCCATTGACATAGACTGCCCCATCTTTTATCTGCACCGTATCTCCCGGTACCGCAATCACACGTTTCACATAATAATGGGACTTCTCATTGCCATTCGGCTGGAATACAATCAAATCATTCTGTTTGGGGTCAAACAGCTTGTACACAAATCGGTTCACCAATACCTTATCCCCACCTTCCAGTGTCGGGGACATGGAGGGACCAATTACCGATACGCGGAAGCCAAAAAAAGACACCATTATAACTGCCGCTGCAATTGTCAGCAGAATCTCTCCCGTCCATACTGCAATCTCTTTCAGCAGCCCTATATTTATTTTCTTTTTTTCATGGTAAAAACTCAGCCCAGATGTTCTTCTTCTCATATTCTGCTGCTCCTGCCTTTTCGCTGTCCTGCAGCCATGCGTGACAACCTGTCCCATGTACAATCGAGTAGGGAAGATTCATCTTCCCCTACTCGCCGCGTGGGGCACATGCTGCGTCAGCAGCTAATTTCCTCATGTGCCCCTGCGCATACAAAAGAAGGAACAAATACCATCGTAGTTGTCCCTTCCCATGTTTCATTTCCTTAAAAACTTACTTTACTAACTCTTTAACCTTAGCTCTCTTACCTACGCGTCCTCTCAGATAATTCAGTTTCGCACGTCTTACCTTACCGTAACGAACCACCTCGATTTTCTCTACGTTCGGGGAATGTAAAGGCCATGTCTTCTCTACGCCAACGCCGTTAGAAAACTTCCTTACTGTGAAAGTCTCCCGGTTGCTGCCGCCCTGCCTCTTCAGCACAATCCCTTCAAAAACCTGGATTCTCTCGCGGTTTCCCTCTTTGATCTTACCATATACCTTCACGGTATCGCCTACGCTGAACTGGTCGACCTCGGGTTTTAACTGTTCTTTCTCAATGTTTCTGATAATTTCTGTTGCATTCATTCTGTGACCTCCTAATTCATTAGATGTTCTTAATACGCTCGGTAACAGAGGACCATCATTTTCTTGTCTCACGAGTTATTATTTTACCATAACCTGCCCTAAATAGCAAGAGAAATTTTTATGGCTGAACTTCCTGCTTCAGCAACATAATCTGCTCACTGTTCAGTGAAGCATTATAGATACTTACCTCATCAATACTGCCGACAAGATACTCAAAATCAACCCATGGACCTGCACCCAGAATCATCCTGCTGATACCCTTTGCCACGGAAAGATTACCCTTCTCCGCATCGGTAAGCCCCTGCTCCACGCCGTCAATATAGAAACTCATGGTCTCCCCCTGATTGACATAGGTCATCATCATCCATTGATCGGCCGCCATGGCAAAATCTTTCTGCGTACCGCCCTTGGCCTGCAACGCTACTTTATCGGCTGCACCGCTGGGATTTGCATATAATACAAGCCCCTTTAAATCCTTTTCCTCGTTAAGCCCTGCAAAAATCGTGCCAAAATTTGTAGTTCCAGCTGTTTTCTTTACCCAGAGGTTGATGGTGAATTCCTTCTGGCTCTCACTGATACTCTCTGGAATCTCCACCGCATTTGCCTGGTTGATTTTCAGGCATTGCCCTTTGATGCCATCCTCATATAAATCGGTGACAGTGGTTTCCGTCAAAGTCCTGAGCGCTACTGTTTTTCCAACCGTATTCTCTTTGACAGAATCCTGCAGGCTGCCGTCAAAACTATAATATGCCGTCCTTGCCGCAAGCATTGCTTCCTCGGCTGTCTCAACAGTAATGGGAATTGCCGCAGTCTGTTGTTTCCTGCCTTCTGTATATTTAACAGTGATGGACGTATCTTCTTTTGTCAGGGCTTTGTCAGCCTCTGCAATCTCGACAAGTTCTGTCACGTCCGCCTCCGTATTATCAGAATATTTTGCCTTTACAACCATCCCTGCCTTATCAAACTTCTCGCCCACCATATAGGTCGTCTTGACCGGCATTGTCGCCACTTCCAGCGAATCCAAGGTCTCATTTTTTACTGTGATATCTACCGATAATTTGGCGCTTACCCCCTCAGGCAGCACATAGCCTTGCGGGAACGTCAATTCCTTTGTTACCGTAAATGTGCCCTCTAGCGTCTGTGGAAGTTCCCAGTCTGCAGCCATTATCTCTGTAAAATCTGGCTTTGCGCCGTTCTTCATGGAAACATTCAGCTTTAACTCCTTTAATTTCTCCTGAATATTCTCTGCCGTTGCATCTTCTTTGAGGAAGGTCAGTTCCGTCTTACTCAGAGATATTTCTGACACAGTTGGTGAAACGCGGTTGTATAAATCCTCTACCTCTTCCTGTGACAATGTAAAATCATAGATGCTCAATTCATCGTAGGCGCCTAAGAATGTCAAATCCAAAGGCGTAATTCCCAGATACAATGACGGTGATTTTCCTTCATACAGATTCTTCATCTTCTTTTGTGCCACAAGGCTGCCATCCACATAGAATTTGGCTGCCTCGCCCTCAGTTGTCAGGGTGAGCATTTTCCATTTGCCGACTTCCAGTACATCCGCCATATCGTCAAATTCAGCTCTTGTGTTCCAATCGCCTGTCGTCATGCGCACATTAAACAGTTCCGGGCTTCCATAACAGGAGAACCAGGGTTCCTCATAGCTTCCATCCTTCGCATAGAATACAGCCGCTATCTGATCAAGGTTATCCGCTTTGACCCACATGGAAATACTGTAGTTTGCGGTATTGATTGCATTGTCTAACTGAATGCCCTCGCCTGTCCGCTTACCAAGCTTTAAGGCATTTCCCTGAAGCCCTTCTATATAAGAGGTAGTATCCGTATCGCTTGCTGCATTATTCAGCTTCGCTTTCACCGCATATTTGCCGGTAGACTCATTTATCAAAGTATTATCAAATTTATAATAAGCAGCTGCGCCCTCTTCCAAATCCACTACCGTAATTGGGCACGTCGTCTGAAACGTCTGCGCATCCTCTCCTTCGCCATCGGTATAACTTACTTCCACGTTCTGCGCACCAAGAGTTGCCAGTTTCGTCTCTTCATCCACAACGATGTGCTCTGTCACGTCCAGCTTACCGCCGTTGGAATATACTGCCTTGACTATCATCCCTGATTTGTCAAACGTATGGTTGACAATATATTTTGTCTTATCCGGCGGCGTAGTAATCTCGATAGAATTAAGCGTGCCTTTCGCTTTCACGGACACAGAGATATTTATCGTCTTCCACATGGACATTTGCCCATCTGTTTCAAATACATAGCCTTCCGGCACTGGAATCTTTGCCGCTGCCGTAACCGTTCCCTCTGTTGTCTCTGTATGGTCCGTTAATGCCCAAATGCCTTCCGTATTCTCCAATGCCACCTGGGATTCCCCAGACTGACCGGAGAACGTTATCTGTTCTTTCAATGCTTTGATAACATCTGCGGTGGTCGTTCCATAATCTACGCTGATTTCTGTCTTGTTCGCCGTTACCTCCGTAATCTTCTCTGCCTCTGCAGAAAAATATTCCAGATAATATGCTTCCACCTCATCCTGGGTCAGAACCTCATTAGTAAATATGAGTTCATCCACGAGACCGGCATAATATCCGTCATTCTTCCAACCAGTAACACCGAGATACGTTTTCATATCTGCATTTTTCTCATTGCGCACATTTCCCGAGCCAGCTTTCCTTCCGTTCACATATAACGTTCCCAGGGCTGTCCCCGCCGGCATATTATTTCCATCGACTACCAATACGATATGGCTCCATTTGGCAGCAGTACCTAATGGAATCTGTGACTGCGCAGCCGTTGAGTGTCCGTTATTATAGGACCAAAGCTTAATACCTCCTGTCGCATTGCTTCCTGCTACCGCGCACCAGGTCTGCGGCAGTCCGCTTTGCAGCCCAAACTGATTAGCCGTAGAAATAAGCAGCGCCTGGTTATCTTTTAGGGAATCCGGCTTCACCCACATAGATATGCTGTAACTCTTAGAGGATGTACCTGCAATCTTGTCAAGCCTCAATCCATAAGTGCCATCCATTTTAAGCGCATTCCCGCTGAGACCTGCCACAAACTGCGGCTCTATCTCTCCGGCATTGTCCTCCGTGGGCACACCGTCTGCATTTTCATTTTCCCGTTTTACAATTGTTCCCACAGTATCTGCATTTTCAAATGTATATCTCTCGCGGTACGGTTTCACCGTAAATCCTTCTACTTTGACCATCTTGCGGATGTTGCCATAAGTATAGGAAACTGTCGCCGATGTCGTTGCCAGGGAAAATACCTGCGGATTCACCTTACAGTCTGCTATAGGGATAATCTCTTCCTTGCCGCTCTGAAAAGATGCCATTACCTTGATATCATCATCTGTAAAACAGGAGCCTTCCCGTTCCAGGGCCGTCTTCTTCAATTCATAGCTGAGTGACACAAGCTGATCGTTTGCCGTCACAGTGATGTCCACTTCTGTTTTTCTGGTTATCCCCTTCTCTGTATAGGACACCTCCACGCTCTGATGCCGTGGACCTAATTCTCCCTCATAACAGATAAAATCTGTGACCAGCTTCGTTGTCCCATCGCTATAAGTTGCCGTCACTGCCATTCCTGCCGGGTCAAATTCCTCCCCTTCCTGATACGTTAACTTCATCGGAAGTGTTGTAACCTCAATCTTCTTCAACGTAATCACAACTGGTGTTGGCTTATCAGGATTGTCCGGGTTATCCGGGTTGTCTGGATTATCTGGATTGTCTGGATTATCCGGGTTGTCCGGGTTGTCTGGATTATCCGGCTTATCCGGGTCGTCTGGATTATCTGGATTGTCCGGGTCGTCTGGATTATCCGGGTTGTCCGGGTTATCCGGGTTGTCTGGGTTATCTGGGTTATCCGGCTTATCCGGGTTGTCTGGATTGTCCGGCTTATTCGGGTTATCTGGATTATCCGGCTTATTCGGGTCTGTTCCCGGATTCTGACCTGAATCTGAGACACTCTTTACCGTCACACTGCAGCTTGCTGTTTTCTTGCTTCCGTCCGCTGCTGTCGCCGTAATCTTTGCCTCTCCCGCTGCAATGCCTTGCACAACGCCCTGATTCGTCACAGTGGCTACTGTGTTGTTAGAGGACGCCCAGTTGACTTTTTTATTGGAAGCGCCAGTGGGCGTAATGGTCGCTTTCAAGGCTGTGCTTTCTCCAACCTTGATTGTCGCAGATGACAGATTTAGCTTTACCTTGCTTACCGGCGTCACAACCTTCACCTTAAGTGTGGCTTTTTTCTTGCTCCCATCTTTAGCTGTCACAGTAATTCGGGCAGTTCCGTTTTTTATGCCTTTTATCCTGCCCCCAGACAGGATTTTAACAACTTTCTTATTACTGCTCTTATAAGTTACTTTCTTGTTTTTTGCATTCTTGGGCGTAACCTTCACTTTCAATTTTAAAGTCTTGCCCTTATTTAAGGTTATGCTGCGCTTTTTCGGGCTGGTAATCTGAACCTTTTTGACCTTGACCGTCTTCGCTGCCTCTGCCGTCACTGACGGTACGCCAAAGGACGTGACTGCCAATGCCAGCGCCAGAATCCATGCGCACAAATACATGCAATTGCCTTTCCTCTTTCTCATCCCTTTTCATCCCTTTCTGAAATTTTTCGTATCAAATGCCTATATGTTTTATTATAATCTCTTTTTCCATGCAAAACAAATCTATTTCCGAGCAAAAATTACGCAATTTCGAGCATCTTGATATGGATGAAGGAAGAAAAGAAAACAATTGGCAAATATATGCTTCATTCGTTATATAGACCAGGAGCCGGAGAGATTTCTCCCCGGCTCCTGGCATATTGATAAATATCAGCTGTTCACGCAATTACATTGCTATTCAGTTGCCTGTGCTTCTGTTTCTTGTTTCAGTAAACCTATCTGCTCTGTCGTCAGCGCAGTGCCGTCAAAAATACTTACCTCATCTATCAGACCGCGGAACGGATCATCCCACCAACAGCCGCCTAAATAAATGTTGCTTAGTTTTGAAACCCCGCTCGGACCGGAATAAACAGGTTCAGAAGCTCCATCTTTGTATAATGCCATTGTGCCATCACCATTGTTCACCCACGTCAGCATAGTCCATGTATTTTCTGTCAGGACATTTTCAACACATTTCACTTCTCCGCCCCCATGATTATCATCATCTAAAGAATTCCCATTGGACAATCTGACTGATGACTGAACATAGGTATCATCCTTCTTATGAGCTGATGACAAGATGGAAAGTTCCCGGTTGTCTCTTGTCTTGTCAGTACTGAACAGAATGGCATCAAAGTCCCTGCTCGCTTCCAATTTTGTAGGATTCACCCACAAATTGATGGTGAACTTAGAAGAAGCCACATTCTTATCAAGCTGGACAATATTTTTTGCCGTGTCGTTGCCAAGCAAAATAGCTTTATTTTTCTTACCAGCTTCATAGGAAGCAGCTGCATCTGCTGCAGAATCTGCCAAGGTTCCATGTACAACAAGTTTTGCTGATGTTTTTTGTTCACCTTCTTTTGCAATGGCATTTTCCAGCGTATCATCAAACGTATAGTATCCCGTCCGGGTCGCAGCCAGCGCTTCCTGTGCAGTCATGACCTGGATGGCAACCGTTGTTTCTTTGGTAACGCCGCCCTCTTCATAGCTGACCGTCATTGTCGTATCAGCTGCTGCCAAGGTTTTGCTTTCGTCCTTCACGGTATATCCTTCGACTGGCTTGGAAGAATTATCATCATAAGTTGCCGTAACCTCCATGCCAGCCTTGTCAAACGTCTCTCCAATAATGTAAATCGTTTTTGTAGGATTCTTTGTGACGTTTATAGAACTCAGCGCAGTATTTTTTACAATTACATTTACAGTCAGTACCAGTTTCTTATTGCTCTGTACCGCATAGCCTTCAGGAACTGCCAGTTCCTTTGTTGCCGTATATCCGGTGTCGCTCCCTGTCAGTGTCCAATCTGTATCATTCGTAAATGACGGCGCAGTTCCGTTGTTCATGGTAACCTGAATCTCCAGCTCTTTCAGCTTTGCCTGAATTCCCGCATTATTCTCTCCTACATCGCCTTGCAGAATTTCTATCTCTGTCTTATTTGCAGTTACGCCAGCGATGGTCGGTGTAACCGAATTGTAGAGCGCTGTTACCTGGTCCTGGCTCAGGGAAGAGTCGTAAATGCCTACCTCATCGTACATGCCTTGGAATACCGGGTCACCAAACGCACCGCCATGACCGCCCAGGAAGATGTTGGGCAGCTCTGCAATCGTGCTCGCAGAACTGTTGATTTCCTTGCCATCTGCATATAGTTTGATGGTATTTCCTTTATTTACCCAGGTAAGCATCGTCCATTTTCCTACCGTAAGCACGTCCGTGATATCCGTCTCGCCCGGTCCTGCACGGTATATCCTTATATCCCCAGCAGAATTCGGCTTCGCGTAGATGACTAGGGACCGATTGTCTGAAGCCATTGTCGTGGAACACATGACTGGCTTGAATCCGCCTGCCACTGCCAGAGGCTTCACCCACATATTGATGGAAAAGTCCGTGCCCTTGACAGTCTTGTCAAGCTTTATGATGTCCGTAGCGCCTTCTGCGCCGACCTGGACTGCATTTCCTTTGACGCCCCCGCCGTATACCGGCTGGCTTGTGCCGGCTTCTGTGCCTTTCGTGTTCTTTACCCAGGTTGCAGTCGGAGCGTTTGAAGCAACTGTACCCTTGCACTCGTCATTTACGAGGGTATCGTCAAACGTATAGTGTGCCGCTGCGCCGTCCTCTACCTTGACCGTAGTGATAGTCAGCTTGCATGTCTTTGTGATGGCAGCGGCTGCTTCGCCTTCGGTGTAGGAGATTTCCATCTCCTGCGTGCCAAGCTGCAGGTTCTCTGCCGTGCCGATAACTGCCTTTGCAGTCACGTCCTCATGTGCCCCATCCTCATAGTTCGCGGTCACTACCATGCCCATCTTGTCGAAGCTATCGCCGACAATGTATTTCAGCCTGGGGTTCTTGGTGACCCTGATGCTGGAGAGCTTATGCTCGCCCTGCTGCTTCACGGTCACTGTGACGGTGACTTCTCCCACGCCGTCTGAAAACTTATAGCCAACCGGCGCTGCGACAGTCGCCTTCGCTGTGTAATCTGCTGCCACTTCTGCATTGTAATCAGCAATTGTCCATATGTCAGCCGTGTTGCTGATGCTCCCAGGCGCTTCGCTGCCTGCTGCAACCGTTGCTGAGATTGCCAGATTGGCAAGTTCATCCTTCACGTCTGCTTCAGGTGTGTTGTAGTCCACCGTGAGCGTGTTCGGGGCTACTGTCAGGGCAGTAATGTCAATTGGCTGCTTCACTGTGACTGTCACTTCCACCTTCACACCGTCTGCATATTTATAGCCTGGCTTCGGCGTCTTGAGGTCAAATATCGCCTTATAATTATCGCCAGCTGCTTCCAGTGTCCACAGAGACTTGGCGTTGGCAATTTCATATGCGCTGCTGTCGGAGGTCGCCACCGTAAAGTTCAGCGCCGCAAGCGCATCCTTGATGGCATCCTCAGATGTGCCGTAAGGCACTTCCATTGTTGTCTGTGACGGCGTCACTGCGCTGATTGTCACTGGGTTTTTAATCTTAACCGTCACTTTCCGCTCTAACGTTACCGACAGTTTTTCGTCCAGCTTGAACAGGTAACCATCCGGTGCCTGCAGCTTCAGGGTGGCTTCCACCTCACCTGTGGAAGTGATTGTGTAGTCGCCCAGCGTCCACATGTCGGATGTGGTCGGCAATGGGATAGCGGCTTCTGCTCCTTCTGCCTTGGCTGTATATGCAATCTTCATCAGCTCACTCTTCACGTCCGCGAGGCTCGTTCCGTACTCGACTTCAATTTCTTCCCCATCATCGGGGGATACGGCAGTGATTTCTGAAATCTGACCTGTTGCTTTTGCGTTCTCGATATAATAAGTCTCCACATCGGATTCCGTCAGGACCTCGCTGGTAAATACGAACTCATCCACAAGACCTTTATAGTATCCGTCTGCAAACCAGGCATTTGCCCCAAAATAAGTCTTCATCTTAGGACCCCTGCCGTTGAATTTCTCGTTAAAGACATCCCCTGATGCCACTTTCTTGCCGTTCACATACAGGGTTCCCAGAGAGAAGCTCGCACCCTCCTCCGGTGCAGTGCCTGCTGCAGTGGTCGTCCCATCTACCACCAATACGATATGGGACCATTTGTCTTTCTCAATCACTGGGCTTCCAGCCACCGTAACCCATCCATTGCTGCCTGGGTAAACCATGTCTTCATCGCGTGACCACAATTTTAACGTCCCATTGTTATCAGCATCTGCCACCGCGCACCAGGTCTCCCCATCAGGGTTGCCATTAAAGCCAAATTCACTGGAAGTTGAAATTACCAACGCCTGGCTCGTCTTGAACGCCTCCGGTTTTACCCACATGGAAATGCTGTAACTCTGGGAGCCGGTGCCAGCAATCTTGTCGAGCCTGACTCCGTAAGTGCCGTCCATCTTCAGCGCCTGCCCCTGCAGGCCCGGCACGAACTGCGGCGTGATGTCTCCCGCATTTTCTTCTGTGGGGATATCATTACTGCTCTCATTCGCACGCCTGACAAGTGTTCCGATTGTATCGGCATCCTCAAATGTATATTTCTCGCGGTATGCCGTCACCCGGAATCCGCTCACGGTATCGGATTTCTTTTCCCCTCCGTACCAGTAGCTTACAGTTGCGGATGTCGTCTCTTTTGTGAATTCAGCCGGATCCACGATACAGTCAGCAACCTTAACCGTCTTGGTGGAATTATCAGTGAATGTCGCCGTCACAGTGACATCGTCTTCCTGGAAACATCCGCCTTCCCTTTCCAATGTTGTCTTCTTAAGTTCAACGCTGATGGAAGTAAGCGGGTTCTTTGCCGTAACTGTGACTAATACTTCTGCCGTCACCGTCTTGCTGCCTTCTGTGTACGAAATAGTGATTGCACTGAACTCGGCTCCTGCCGTAACCTCCAAAGTCTCCTCTGGATATGTATAGCCTGTCACCGTCTTCGTTGAACCATCCGAGTATGTTGCCTCAACCGTCATTCCATCTGGGTTAAATTTCTCACCCTCCTCGTATACTTTTCTGGTTGGCTCAGTCTTGACGGCAATGCTCTGTAATGTAGGCGCCCGCGTCACTGTAATCGGTGTTGTCGCCGTCTTGGTCACGCCGCCTTCCGTGTAGCTGACCGTCACTGCCCTGTTCGTGGTCCTTAAGGACGTATCCACGGATGGGCTGAGCGTGTACTCATTCGCCGCAAGCACTTTCGTGCTCTTGTCCGTATAGCTTGCCGTCACTTCCATGCCCGCCGGGTCGAACTTATCGCCAGTGTAATACGCGGTCTTCGTGGGCGCCTTCGTGACTGCTATGCTGTCCAGCGCCTTCACTGCCGGCGTAGGCGGGTTGGGGTTCGGGTTTACGGAAGCAGCTTTGACCGTCACCGTGCAGGCCGCGCTCTTCTTGCTGCCGTCCTTCGCCGTTGCCGTAATCTTTGCCGTTCCTGCCTTCACGCCCTTAACAACACCGCTGGCGGTCACTGTGGCAACGCCCTTGTCCGAGGTCTTCCAGCTTACTGCCTTGTCCGTTGCGTTCTTGGGCGCGCAGGCCGCTTTCAGTGTTACTGTCTTGCCGACGTCAAGCGTCGTGGCTGATGGGCTGACCGTCACCTTGGACACCTTCACCGGGTTCACGACCTTCACGGTCAGGGTTGCCTTCTTCTTGCTTCCGTCCTTTGCGGTCACGGTAATCTTCGCCGTGCCTTTCTTGAGGCCCTTCACCTTTCCCTTTTTGGAAACAGAGGCAATCTTCTTCTTGCTCGACTTGTAGGTTACTTTCTTGTTCTTTGCGTTCTTGGGGGTGACCTTCACCTTAATCTGGAGGGTCTTGCCCCTTACGAGTGTTACTGTCTTCTTCTTGGGGTTTGTGATCTGAATTTTCTTGACCTTGACATTCTTCGCTGCTTCTGCCGTCACTGATGGGACACTAACCGATGTAAGTACCATCGCCAGTGCCAGGACAAGCGCGAACAGCCGCTTACGAGCGGCTTTTCCTTTTTTAATTCCTCTTTCCATAATCCTTTCCTTTCTGCAAAAAATTGCATGATACCATGTGCTTCGCTCAATGGTAACTAACCTATGTGCACTGCGGCGCGCATAACACCTGACGGCATTATACCCTTACACATATATCATCATAAGGGGTAATTTCAATTGCCTCCCTTCTAAAAAAATAATTTTGCCTATGCTATCCCCGATGATAATTATTAATTATCCCATTTTATAATGAAAAATCAATAAACTAATTTCATCTATTAGTTAATTTTTATATGATTCAATGTTAGTGAATGATTTTTTTGTACATTTTTTTAAGAAAATAGTC
>CANOFO010000034.1 GCA_947565305.1 uncultured Lachnospiraceae bacterium
GAAGAAAGGTTGAATAAAATAGGATAAAAGGATATACTGTGAATAATGGAAGACAATAAGCTGAGTGAGCATAATATGCTCACCAAGGTAAAACGCAAGGTAGTGAAATATGGACAGCATATCAATTTGGGCTGTTTCCGTGTAGAATTTATTAAGACCAACCACAGCATCCAGGACGCGGCGGCGCTTGCCATTTATTCTCCGGCAGGAATCGTAGTGCATACGGGAGACTTTAAAGTGGACTATACGCCGGTGTTCGGAGATGCCATTGATTTGCAGCGATTTGGGGAGATTGGCAAGAAGGGTGTGCTGGCGCTGATGTGTGACAGTACCAATGCGGAACGTCCAGGATTTACTAATTCTGAGCGTACCGTGGGTAAGACATTTGACAATATATTTGCGGACCATAAAAATACACGTATTATCATTGCAACTTTTGCATCCAATGTGGACCGTGTGCAGCAGATTATCAATTCGGCATATAAGTTTGGCAGGAAGGTTGTCGTGGAAGGGCGCAGCATGGTCAATATCATTTCTACAGCCACAGAGCTGGGGTATCTGCATATACCGGAGAATACCTTGATTGACATTGAACAGCTGAAAGATTATCCAGATGAACAGACTGTGCTGATTACGACCGGAAGCCAGGGAGAATCTATGGCAGCGTTGTCCCGCATGGCAGCAAATCTGCATAAGAAAGTAACGATTAAGCCGGGAGATACGATTATATTCAGTTCCAATCCCATTCCGGGAAACGAGAAAGCAGTCTCTAATGTAATTAATGAATTGTTTATGAAAGGCGCGGAAGTTATTTTTCAGGATGCCCATGTGTCCGGCCATGCCTGCCGGGAAGAGATTAAGCTGATATATTCTCTTGTGAAGCCTAAGTATGCGATTCCAGTACATGGAGAGTACAAGCATCTGAAAGCGCAGGCTTCGATTGCCCGTGAGTTAGGATATAGTAAAGAAAATATTTTCATCCTTTCTTCCGGGAATGTGCTGGAACTGGACGAGAATGAGGCGAAGGTAACCGGGCAGGTTCCCGTGGGAGATATCCTGGTGGATGGACTTGGCGTAGGGGATGTGGGGAACATCGTGCTGCGAGACCGTCAGCATCTGGCAGAGGATGGGATTATCATTGTAGTGATGACTCTGGAATCCGGCAGCGGGCAGGTGCTTGCAGGACCTGATATTGTCAGCCGTGGTTTTGTCTATGTAAGAGGCGCTGAGAGCCTGATGGATGAGGCGAAACAGGTGCTGGAGGATGTCATGGATTACTGCATGGACCGAAATATTACAGACTGGGGTAAGATTAAGACAGAGGTGAAGGAGGAACTCAGCGAGTTCGTGTGGAAGAAGACAAAACGCAGACCAATGATTATGCCGATTATTATGGAAGTTTAGCATTCTAAGACCAGTCGGGATTGGATAACGAAAGTAAGAGGTTATTATGGATCAGATTGACGAATGTGTAAGTAATTTAATTGAAGCGGTAAAAAACAGTTCAGAGTATAAGGAATATCAGAGAATACGGGAATTGGTCCATCAGGAGCCGGAGAAGGAAAAGGCAATCAATGAATTCCGCCGGCGGAATTTTGAACTGCATAAATGCCGTAATGTGGACCTGTATGCAGAGATGAATCGGCTGGAGGGAGAATTTGCGCCCTTGCGCGCGCAGCCCTATGTCAATGAGTATCTGGCAGCAGAACTTGCAGTGTGCCGGATGGTGCAGCGCATCAACTATGGGTTGATGAGAGAGATTGAATTTGATTTGGGATTTGAGACATAAAGGATAAGACTATGGGAAAAGGCAAGATTGTATTGAATGTTGTGAGCAGCATATTGAGTATTTCCATTATGGTTCTGGTGGTGATTGTGGTCTTGAGGGTGGGGAAGGCAGCGTATGGCATGGGTTACCGTATTTTTATGGAGCCCGCCATGGAAGAGGCGCCGGGGCAGGATGTGACCGTGGAAGTAAAAAAGGACATGTCACCGATGGAACTGGGAGAACTTCTCGAAGGAAAGAAGCTTGTTGACAGCGGTGTCCTGTTCATGCTTCAGCTTCGTGTGCTGGATTACAATGATAAGCTGAAGCCAGGAACTTATACACTCAATACTTCCCAGACTGCGAAAGAGATGATGCAGGTGATGGCGGAAGAAGAGGTCGAGGAAGTCACAGAATGATATCAGAAGAACGTTTGACCACATATATCAATTCTTTAGATAGCGGTAATCCCAGGTTCTTAGCGGAGATAGAGGAGGAGGCACATAGGAATTATGTGCCCATTATCCGTCGGGAAACGCAGAATCTTTTAAAACTCCTGCTTGCTATGAACCGCCCGGAACGTATTCTGGAGGTGGGGACTGCAGTGGGATTTTCTGCATTATTGATGGAATACTATAATCCCATAGAATGTGAGATTACTACAATTGAGAATTATTCCAAGAGAATTCCCATTGCCCAGGCAAATTTTATGCGCGCGGGCAAGCAAAATGTGATACAATTACTGGAAGGGGATGCCATGCAGGTTATGCAGGAACTGGAAGGACCTTACGATTTTATCTTTATGGATGCAGCAAAGGGGCAGTATATACACTTCCTTCCGGAAGTAATGCGTCTTCTTGCAGAAGGAGGGGTCCTGGTATCAGATAATGTCCTGCAGGATGGGGATATACTGGAATCCCATTTTGCCGTAACAAGGAGAAACCGCACCATCCATAAACGGATGCGGGAATATCTGTATGAACTGACCCATACGGATGAGCTGACAACGTCCGTGCTGCCCATCGGGGATGGGATTGCAATTACCCTAAGGAGGAAATTATGAAGAAACCGGAACTGCTTGTACCGGCAAGCAGCCTTGAGGTATTAAAGATTGCCGTAATATTTGGCGCAGATGCCGTGTACATTGGCGGCGAATCATTTGGGCTAAGGGCAAAGGCTAAAAATTTCTCCATGGCAGATATGCGTGAAGGCATTGATTTTGCACATGAGCGCGGAGTGAAGGTTTATGTGACAGCCAATATCCTGGCGCACAATGAAGACTTAGAGGGCGTGAAGGAATATTTTATCCAGTTAAAGGAATTAAAGCCGGATGCGCTGATTATTTCTGACCCCGGAGTTTTTATGGTTGCAAAGGAAATCTGTCCCGAACTGGAAGTGCATATTTCCACACAGGCCAATAATACCAATTATGGCACGTATCGGTTTTGGCATAAGCTGGGAGCTAAGCGCGTGGTGTCGGCGCGGGAACTGTCATTACAGGAGATTGCCGGAATCCGTGAGAATATTCCGGAGGATTTGGAGATTGAAACTTTTATCCACGGTGCAATGTGTATCTCATATTCAGGCCGCTGTCTGCTGAGCAATTATTTTACCGGGCGGGACGCCAACCGGGGTGCCTGTACCCATCCTTGCCGCTGGAAATATGCAGTTGTGGAAGAGACCAGGCCGGGGGAATATATGCCAGTTTATGAGAATGAAAGAGGCACTTATATTTTCAATTCTAAGGATTTGTGCATGATAGAGCATATACCGGAGCTCGTGCAGGCGGGAATTGACAGTTTTAAGATTGAGGGCAGGATGAAAACAGCGCTCTATGTAGCAACCGTGGCGAGAACTTACCGTAAGGCGATTGATGATTATTTTCAATCCAGGGAATTATATGAGAAGAATATGCCCTGGTATTTGGAGCAGATTGTGGGCTGTACATACCGGCAGTTCACTACTGGTTTTTTCTTCGGGAAACCGGATGAACATACACAGATTTATGACAATAACACGTATGTGAAAGAATATACTTATCTTGGAATTGTAGGAGATAATACCGATAAAGGCTACCGTATAGAACAGAGGAATAAATTTTATGCGGGGGAACAAATTGAAGTTATGAAGCCCGGTGGGGAGAACTTGACGGTGATTGTGAAGTCAATTCGGGATGAGGAGGGCAATGAACTGGAATCAGCACCCCATCCCAAGCAGGTGTTATATATAGATGTAGGTCATCAGTTGGCAATGTTTGATATTTTGCGTAGGCCAGAAAAGGAGGAACAGGCAGATGAGTAAGGACAAATATGTAGCATATGTGGGCACGTACACTCATGGGAGCAGCGTTGGCATCCATATTTTTGACATGGATGTAGAAGAAGGGAAATTGACGGAACGCAAGGTGGTTCCTATCAGCAATCCCTCCGATTTGACTGTTTCAGCTAATGGGAAATATCTCTATTCCATAGCAGATGAAGGCGTGGCTGCTTTTCGTATTTTGGAAGATGGCGATTTGGAGCCCATCAATGAGAAATGGATTGGCGGTATGCGCGGCTGCTATGTGTCGGTGGACAGTGAGAACCGTTATCTGTTTGTCGGCGGTTACCATGACGGACGTGTTTCCATGATGAGGCTCAATGAGGACGGCAGCATTGAGGGTATCGCGGACGGTATTTTCCATACGGGCATGGGCAGGAGCATTGCGGAGCATAATTACCGGCCTCATGTCAACTGCGTGGAACTGACGCCCTGGCAGAAATTCCTGTGCGCGGTGGATGGCGGTCTCGATCATGTGAAGATTTATGAGATTGATTATGAGAAGGGCAAGCTGAAACTGGCTGATATTATCAGGTCACCCCTGGATTCCTCACCCCGCATGATTCGTTTCAGTAAGAAAGGCGACCATGCTTATGTGTTGTGCGAGGAGAGCAATGAGATAAATGTGTATCGTTATGAGTGTGCCTCGGAGGGACCTATATTTGAGGCGATTCAGAGTGTTCCCACTGTAAATAAGGAAGATGGGCGCACTGGCTGTGCGGCTTCTGGAATGGAAATCAGTCCCGATGGGAAGTATCTGTTCTGTTCCAACGCAGGTGCCAATTCTGTGATGATATATGAGATTGATGAGATGAGTGGGGAACTGAAGGAGCTATGTGAATCAAAAATCAGCGGAGATTACCCGAAGACTCTGGCAATTTTCCCAGATGGCAGGCATTTCGTCAGCCTGAATCACGATACCAATGAGATTACCACTTTCCGCATAGATTATGATAAGAAATATTTCCTTATGATGGCAAAACCGATTTCCATTGATGAGCCAAACTGTATACACATCCATAAGTTGGTATGATGGATTATTAAAACGTTTCATTTAACAGGAAGAGGGATATTCACCAGCAGGGGGATTGCTGATGGATATCCCTTTTTGTATTACCTGAAACATCTGGCACGATATAGCGTGAAAATATCTTTCTAGTGTCTTATATTCAAGAATACAGTTTCTGCAGATGTTCCATGGTTGCGCCCTGATTTTCTATCATCAAATCTACCAGCGTCAGTGCCGCCATGCATTCCACTACGACTACAGCCCTTGGTACGATAATAGGGTCATGCCGTCCATGGATGGAAATGGAGATCTCTTCTTTTGCGTTGTTGACAGTATGCTGTGTGGCAGCAATCGAGGGTGTGGGTTTGAACGCTGCCCGAAAGACAATGGGGGCGCCGTTGCTGATGCCGCCTAAGATACCGCCGGCATGGTTTGTATCGAAACAGGGCTTGCTGTCTTTCATATGAATGGCATCATTGTTGTCAGAACCTTTGGCAGCAGCTGCTGCAAACCCGGCTCCAATTTCAAAGCCTTTGACTGCTCCGATGGAAAAGATTGCTTTTGCCAGGTTTGCATCAAGTTTATCGAATACAGGTTCTCCGATTCCGGCAGGAGTACCGGTAATAATTCCCTCGATAATTCCTCCGGCAGAATCCGTCTCTCTCATGCAGTCCTCCAGGTATTCCTGTGTTTTTTCGGAAGAAATGCTGTCCGGCATATATAAAGGGTCAGACAGGATATGCTCTTGTAGTTCGTTCAAAGAATATTCGTTATTCTGCACACAGGCAAGCAGGTCTTCGGCAGTCTGCGGAATGGTAACCGGACCGATAGCGCGCGCGTATGTCAGGAAAGAGATGCCTAGTTGATTTAAAATCTTTATGGCAATGGCGCCGCCGGCAACCCTGCCAATCGTTTCCCGTCCTGAGGAGCGTCCGCCTCCCCGGTAATCACGAAATCCATATTTTTCGTCAAAGGTATAGTCTGCATGTCCGGGACGGTAGTAGGTGGCGATATCCCCATAATCCCGGGAACGCTGGTCCTGGTTAAATACCACCAGGCTGATGGGTGTCCCGGTTGTCCGTCCCTCAAACACACCAGAAAGTATTTCTGCTTTGTCTGCCTCTTTGCGGGGAGTAGAATATCTGGATTTTCCAGGCTTCCTCCTGTCTAAGAATTTCTGTATATCGGATTCGCACAGGGGAAGCCCAGCGGGACAGCCGTCCACGACAACGCCGATTCCTTTTCCATGGGATTCCCCCCAGGTAGTAATCTGAAAATGTTTTCCGAATGTTGAGCCAGCCATAGTAATCTCCTTCCAATGTTTTTTAAATCCTTGTACCATTATAGTCAATCTTGTGAGGAATGAAAAGTACTTTTTACTTGAGAAAGAAAAATAAATCTGTTATACTTTGTTCGGTTAAGTCAAACAAATTTGTATATTCACAAAACGGCATCATATCGGTTATGATAGACAAATTTGTTTGTTAGCAAAACAGAAAAGTATCAGAAAGGAAAACTTTATGTATAGATTGATAAAGCAGGAAGGCCGGGCGAAACGAGGGGAATTCCAGACAGTGCATGGCACAATCCAGACACCGGTATTCATGAATGTGGGAACCGTGGCAGCAATCAAGGGAGCGGTGTCCACACAGGACCTGCAGGAGATTAAGACACAGGTACAGCTTTCCAATACTTATCACCTCCATGTGCGTCCGGGAGATGAAGTGGTAAAAAAATTGGGAGGGCTTCACAGATTTATGGTCTGGGATAAGCCCATCCTGACAGATTCCGGCGGTTTTCAGGTGTTTTCCCTTGCCGGATTGCGTAAGATTAAAGAGGAAGGCGTATATTTCCATTCCCATATTGATGGCAGGAAGATTTTCATGGGACCTGAGGAGAGTATGCAGATTCAGTCCAACCTTGCCTCCACGATTGCCATGGCATTTGATGAGTGCCCTTCCAGCGTGGCAGAGCGTTCTTATGTGGAGGCTTCCGTGGCCCGTACGACCAGATGGCTAAAACGCTGCCAACAGGAGATGGAGCGGCTGAATGGGCTGGAGACAACTATCAATAAACAGCAGCTGCTTTTTGGCATCAACCAGGGAGCTGTTTTTGATGACATCCGTATTGACCATGCCAAGGCGATTTCAGAGCTTGAACTGGATGGATATGCTATCGGGGGACTTGCTGTGGGGGAGAGCCACGAGGAGATGTACCATATCTTGGATGTGACAGTTCCGTATCTGCCGGTGGATAAGCCCACGTACCTGATGGGGGTGGGAACCCCGGCAAATATTTTGGAGGGCGTGGAGCGCGGCGTGGACTTTTTTGACTGCGTATACCCCAGCCGTAACGGAAGGCACGGTCATGTGTACACCAATTATGGGAAGCTGAACCTCTTCAACCAGAAGTTTGAGCTGGATGATAAGCCGATTGAGGAGGGCTGCCAGTGTCCGGCTTGCCAGCATTACAGCAGGGCTTATATCCGTCATCTGCTCAAAGCCAAGGAAATGCTGGGGCTGCGCCTTTGTGTGCTCCATAACCTGTATTTCTATAATACGATGATGGAGGAAATCAGGGATGCTTTGGATGCAGGGAGATTCCGTGCTTATAAGGAGGAGAAGCTGTATCGTATGAATGGTTCCTGAACTGTTCCTGAATTTTTTATAAAATGCAGGAAAACACTTGCCCTCTCGTGACATTTTGTGTAAAATAGAATAAGCGCGTAATTTTACGTGAAAATATGTGAGTTCTGAATAGGAATGCGAAGAGAAGCAGGAGGAAGAAATATGTCTATTTTAGCAGCAGAAGCTGGAAGCATGTCTGGATTTTCACTTATCTGGATTGTAGTAATGTTGGTAGCTCTTTATTTTATGATGATTCGTCCACAGCAGAAAGAGACAAAGAGGAAGAATGCCATGCTCTCCGACCTTGCGGTGGGTGATACGATTTTGACGACAAGTGGATTCTATGGGACAGTCATTGATATCACAGAAGATACGATTATTGTAGAGTTCGGAAGCAATAAGAATTGCCGTATCCCTATGCAGAAATCAGCCATTGCCATGGTAGAGAAGCCAGAAGATGCGGTGGAAAAGGAAAGTAAGTAAGAGTGCTCCGCAACTTGTTGCGGGGCATTTTATCCCATTATTACAATAATGGGATAAAATGCCTTAGAATATGCGCAGCTCGCGGAGCGCAAATAACTGCAAAGCAGACCGCTCGCGCGCCCCAGTTTTCAGAAGGAGGAAAGTTATGAATTATCATGTTGGAGTGATTTCTGGCGATGGAATCGGACCGGAGATTGTGAAAGAAGCGAAGAAAGTTTTAGATAAAGTGGGAGAGGTTTTTGGACATTCTTTTTCCTATGATGAGATATTGATGGGCGGCGTTTCCATCGATGCCACAGGAGTGCCGCTGACTGACGAAGCGATTGCACAGGCGAAAGCAGCAGATGCCGTATTGATGGGTTCCATCGGTGGCAATACAAGCACGTCCCCCTGGTATAAACTCCCGGCAAACCTGCGCCCGGAGGCGGGGCTTTTAAAATTGCGTAAATCCTTGAATTTATTTGCCAATTTAAGACCGGCGTACCTCTATGGGGAGCTGCGAGCAGCATGTCCTCTGCGGGATGATATTATCGGGGACGGTTTTGATATGATGATTATGCGGGAACTGACCGGAGGGCTGTATTTTGGCGACCGGGTGACCGAAGAGCGGGACGGCGTGGTGACGGCAGTAGACACGCTTACCTATAATGAGCATGAGATTAGGAGAATTGCCAAGCGGGGCTTTGACATCGCAATGAAACGCAGAAAGAAAGTGACAAGCGTGGATAAGGCAAATGTGCTGGACTCCTCAAGGCTTTGGCGTAAGATAGTGGAAGAGGTGGCAAAGGATTATCCGGAGGTTGCCTTAGAACATATGCTGGTAGACAACTGTGCCATGCAGCTTGTGAAAGACCCAGGGCAGTTTGATGTGATTTTGACAGAGAATATGTTTGGTGATATATTATCAGATGAGGCGAGCATGGTCACTGGCTCCATCGGCATGTTGTCATCGGCAAGCCTGAACGATACCAAGTTTGGTCTCTATGAGCCAAGCGGCGGTTCTGCACCGGATATTGCAGGTAAGGGAATTGCCAATCCCATTGCCACTATTTTAAGTGCAGCCATGATGCTTCGTTATTCTTTCGACCTGGACCGTGAAGCAGATGCAGTGGAGGGGGCAGTCAGGCAGGTATTGAAGGATAATTACCGTACAATAGATATTATGCCTCAGGAGGAAGCAGAGAAAAAATCCGTTACCCAGGTAGGAACTTCCGAGATGGGTGATTTGATTGCGGAGAGAATATGACCTGAGGATGCCTTAGGTCTTTTAGGACTATGAAAGAAGTAAAGCTAAGGAGGAACATAAGATATGCAGATGACAGGAGCACAGATTGTTATTGAGTGTCTGAAAGAGCAAGGTGTGGATACTGTCTTTGGTTATCCAGGAGGAGCCATTTTAAATGTATATGATGAATTATATAAGCATAGCCATGAGATTAAGCATGTGCTGACTTCTCATGAGCAGGGGGCGAGCCATGCAGCGGATGGTTATGCAAGGGCGACTGGAAAGGTAGGCGTCTGTTTTGCCACCTCCGGTCCAGGGGCGACCAATCTGGTGACCGGGATTGCCACTGCCTATATGGATTCCGTTCCCATGGTAGCGCTGACCTGCAACGTAGGAGTTTCCCTGTTGGGAAAGGACAGTTTTCAGGAAATTGATATTGCAGGAATCACCACACCGATTACAAAACATAACTTTATTGTAAAGGATGTTACAAAGCTTGCCGAGACCATCCGGCGCGCATTCCGTATTGCCAGGAAAGGTAGGCCAGGTCCGGTGCTTGTAGATATCCCCAAGGATGTTACATCCAACAAAACAGAATTTGCGCCAGTGCAGATAGAAGAGCAGGAACGGTATGCCAAAGATATCACTGATGAAGCCGTAGCGCGCGCAGTGAAGATGATACGCAAATCCAAAAAACCGTATCTGTTTGTGGGCGGCGGGGCAGTAATCTCAGGCGCAAGCCGTGAACTTTTGGAATTTGTGGAGAAGGTACAGCTTCCGGTCACGGATTCCCTGATGGGGAAAGGTGCTTTTGATGGCAACCACAGACTTTATACCGGGATGCTGGGAATGCATGGCACGAAAACATCCAATTATGGCGTCAGCGAATGCGACCTTCTGATTGCAGTGGGGGTTCGGTTCAGCGACCGTGTTACAGGAAATGCCAGGAAATTCGCCAAGAATGCCAAAATACTGCAGTTTGATATCGATCCGGCAGAAATCAACAAAAATATTATTACAGATGCCCATATTATTGGTGACATCAAGGAAATTCTTGCACGGCTGAACCAGGAACTGGAACAGTTAGACCATCAGGAATGGATTGATAAGATTATGGAATATAAGGAGAAATATCCTCTGAAATATTCCGATGATGGGCTCAGCGGACCCTACATTATAGAAGAAATTTATAAGCAGACGAAAGGCGATGCCATCATGGTGACAGAGGTCGGACAACACCAGATGTGGGCGGCGCAGTTTTATAAATATAAACAGCCGCGTACCCTGATTTCATCTGGCGGTCTGGGAACGATGGGCTATGGTCTTGGCGCAGCCATCGGGGCACAGATGGCAAAACCAGACAAACAGGTAATCAACATTGCCGGTGATGGATGTTTCCGTATGAATATGAATGAAATTGCCACAGCAGTGCGCCAGAAACTGCCATTGATTCAGGTGGTGGTCAATAACCATGTGCTGGGTATGGTGCGTCAGTGGCAGACCTTATTTTATGAACAGCATTATTCCGCGACAGTGTTAAATGACAGCGTTGATTTTGTGAAGCTGGCGGAGGCAATGGGGGCGACCGCCTACCGTGCCAAGACACGTGAGGAATTTGCCAAAGCCTTTGCAGAGGCATTGGGCAGCGATATGCCGGTACTGATTGACTGCATCATCGACAGCGATGACAAGGTGTGGCCGATGGTGGCGCCGGGCAATGCCATAGATGAAGCCTTTGACGAGGGAGATATGAAGAAGTAAAATGTAACTGTTCTGAATGACAAGCGGTTCGGCGCAGCGAACGCCAAAAACAAAACTTTTTGTCGTTCATTTTATATAAATTATAGAAACTGATGTTAACAAGCAGTAAGAGGAGGAAACATATGAGCAGAGTTTACAATTTTTCCGCAGGGCCAGCTGTTCTGCCGGAGGAAGTTTTGCGTGAAGCAGCAGAGGAAATGATGGATTATAAGGGCAGCGGCATGTCTGTCATGGAGATGAGCCACCGCTCTAAAGTGTATGATGGGATTATCAAGGAAGCGGAAGCAGACCTGAGGGAACTGATGAACATTCCTGACAATTATAAGGTGCTGTTTCTGCAGGGCGGCGCTTCCCAGCAGTTTGCCATGATTCCCATGAACCTGATGAAGAATAAGAAGGCAGCTTACATCGTAACCGGGCAATGGGCGAAAAAGGCGTTCCAGGAAGCGCAGAATTATGGGGAAGCAGTAAAGGTGGCATCCTCCGAAGATGAGACGTTTTCCTATATTCCGGATTGCTCCGATTTGGATATCCCGGAGGATGCAGATTATGTGTATATCTGCGAGAATAATACGATTTATGGCACTAAATACAAGACACTCCCTAACACGAAAGGGCATACGCTGGTAGCAGACGTGTCTTCCTGCTTCCTGTCTGAGCCGGTAGATGTATCCAAGTATGGCATCATCTATGGCGGCGTACAGAAGAATATCGGGCCGGCAGGCGTGGTAATCGTGATTATCCGTGAAGACCTGATTACGGAAGATACTTTGCCGGGAACTCCGACCATGCTCAAATACAAGACACATGCAGACGCAGATTCCCTTTACAATACACCGCCTGCTTATGGCATTTATGTCTGCGGCAAAGTGTTCAAATGGCTCAAGAAGATGGGCGGGTTAAGCGCCATGAAAGAGCGCAATGAGGAGAAAGCAAAAATTTTATATGATTTCCTGGACGAGAGCAAGATGTTCAAGGGAACCGTAAGGAAAGAGGACCGTTCTCTGATGAATGTGCCTTTTGTGACGGGAGACAAAGAACTGGATGCGAAGTTTGTTAAGGAGGCAGAAGCGGCAGGTTTTGTGAACCTCAAAGGACACAGGACGGTAGGCGGCATGCGTGCCAGCATTTACAATGCAATGCCGAAAGAGGGCGTTGAGAAATTAGTTGCATTTATGAAAAAGTTTGAAGAGGAGAATTAAAATGTTTAAATATCATTGCTTAAATCCTATTGCCAATGTAGGGTTAGATTTGTTTCGTGAGAATTATACGAAGGCTGACGATATAAAAGACGCACAGGCAGTGCTTGTAAGGAGTGCGGCCATGCATGACCTGGAATTGCCGGAGGGTCTTGAGGCGGTTGCCAGGGCAGGTGCCGGGGTCAACAATATTCCTCTGGACAAATGTGCAGACCAGGGAATTGTCGTGTTCAATACGCCGGGCGCCAACGCCAACGGTGTAAAAGAGCTGGTGTTTGCAGGAATGCTGTTAGCTTCCCGGGACATTATCGGGGGAATTAATTGGGTGCTGGAAAACAAAGACAGTGAGACGGTTGGCAAAGATGCTGAGAAAGCAAAGAAAGCATTTGCAGGCTGTGAGATTGCGGGCAAGAAATTAGGCGTTATCGGCCTCGGGGCAATCGGCGTTAAGGTAGCAAATGCAGCGACCAAGCTGGGCATGGAAGTTTATGGCTATGACCCATTTATCTCCGTCAATGCAGCATGGAGCCTGTCAAGGTTTGTAAAGCATATCAGCAATGTGGAGGATATTTACCGTGAATGTGATTACATCACCATCCATGTGCCGTTGTTAGAAGATACCAAGAAAATGTTGAATAAGGATGCGCTGTCACTGATGAAGGAGGGTGTTGTCATACTGAATTTTGCAAGGGACCTTCTGGTAGATGAAGAAGCAGTGATTGAGGCAATCAAAGAAGGAAAAGTGAAGAAATACGTCTCCGATTTTGCCAACAGCACCACAGCCGGACAGGAGGGCTGTATCGTAATCCCGCATCTGGGAGCCTCCACAGAGGAGTCAGAAGACAATTGTGCACAGATGGCAGTCCGCGAGGTCATGGATTATCTGGAAAATGGAAATATCCACAATTCCGTGAATTATCCGAACTGTGATATGGGTGTCTGCTCTGCAGCAGGGCGTGTGGCAATCCTCCATAAGAATCAAAAGGGACTTATTGGAAAATATACCGCAGTTATGGGGAATAACAATATCAATATTTCCGATATGACGAACAAGAGCCGTGGGGACTATGCATATTCTCTGTTAGATATCGACTCTCCGGTGACAGAGACAGCCGTAGAGCAGCTGAAAGGAATTGAGAGCGTATTGAAAGTGAGAGTAATCAAATAAATATTTCAGAAACAGAGCAGAAAACCAGACTTTTTCAAATGAAAAAGTGTGCAAGCCAATCCCCCATGAATGTGGGGATTGGCTTGCATCTTTCTCTTAATATTTATTATTATAGTGCTGCAGGATAATGTTGAGGGAGCGGTATTCCTCCATCATCTGCTGGTATGTATCGAAGATTGCAGAACAGGATTTCTGCGTTTTTACGATAATATCGTCAAATGATTTCTCCACTGTCCGGAGGATTCTGTCATCCATGCCGCTGCTTTGGTATTTTTCCCTCAAGAGTGCCCTGAGCCTTGGATGGTGGCAGTAGGAAACGCTCATGTCCAGAGACAGGGAATTGCTCATCAAATAAGACAGCGCAACCGCCTCGGCAGCGGGAGTTGGTGAGAAAGTAACGGTCTGATTGTCTTTCCAGCATTTCAGCAGAAGCGCTGATTCCTCAATGAGGTCCAGGATTTGAGGATCCACATTTTCGGAAAGAATCTGCTTTGTGATATTCAGAGTAGAGTCGTTATATAATGCCTGCAGGTAACGGTTGTAATCTTCCTCACTGGCTAACGCATCCGTCAGCGCAATTTTTCCGGCATTGTGCAGCAGCGCAGCGGCAGCAATCAATTCACCGGAGTGCGCGGGAAGCTGTAGCGCATGGGCAATATTTTTGCTCAGATGAACGGCATAATCTGTGTGCAGTGCAGTGTATTCGCTCCGAAAATCAATGGAAAAAGTCAGGGTCATGAGGTATTTGCGTGTCTGGTCTCCCATGAGGTGAGTGTGTTCTTTGATATAATCGGTAACTTCTTTCTGGAATTCCATGGATTTTAGATGCTCCAATATCTGATATTTTTCCTGTGAGCTCCAAAACCAGCGGATGTCAGAAGGATAAAACTTGCGGTCGCTGTATTGCTCCAGAAAAGACCACAAATCCCCATCTGGATTCTGAACACAGAATATGTCTATCCGGTCAGCGAGATAAATCAACTTGGCGATGTCGCGGTGATAGCTGCTGATAGGGACACAGTAATACTGTGCATTGCCGTGGTGATGGTATAAAATAACATCGGAATACTGCGGCAGAGGGGAGAAATCCTTAAATAAAAGGTAGCCGAACACCGCATGTTCCATAGACTCGTCCGAATCAAAACTGAGCATGGAGTCAATCTCACTGTCCTTGTATGCACCGATATCATGGAGCAGTCCCAACATAAAAATATCGTTTTTTTCCTGCGAAGTGTAGCGTCTGGTTTCCTCTAACATCTTCATGAGGATATAGGCGACACGTTCGCCGTGGCTGGTAAGCCGTGGATTTAGATGCTGAAAAGAACAGCGGATAATATCCACAGCATTGATAGGTTGAGGTTTATTCATAGCATCTACCTCCATTTCCAAATTCTGTAAAATATTATTTGATTTTGTCTCGATAACTATACTATAATTATATTACAGTTCAAATGAAGTGTCAATTCAGGATAGAGTATGAAAAGGAGAAAAAATGTGGTGGAATTTGGCAAATTATTTGCTATATAATTGTGTGCTGGCAAAGGCAGATACGGAGGCAGTGACAGACAATTTAGCGGAATTGGAAGAGCTGCAGAAGATGGCAGAACCGGGAGTGCTCAAAGGGTATCTGCAGGATATGGTGCCCATGCTTGTGGACTTAGTGGTGCGGGTTGTATTTGCACTGCTGATTTACCTTATCGGCAAGAAAATTATTAAGTGGATCCGCAAAGTTTTAAAGCGCGCCTTGCAGCGTTCTGCGGTAGATGAAGGGGTCTGCCAGTTTCTTGATTCGGCGGCGAAGATTTTTCTGTATGTGGTGTTGGCAATGGCGGTAATTAATCAGCTCGGCGTGGCAACGACTTCTGTGGTGGCGGTGCTGGGTTCGGCAGGTCTTGCTTTGGGACTTGCCTTGCAGGGGAGCCTTTCTAATTTTGCCGGCGGTGTGCTGATTTTATTGTTTAAACCATTTAAAGTCGGGGACTATATTATTGAAGATACACATAAGAACGAGGGAACCGTGACTGAAATCCAAATTTTCTATACAAAACTTTTGACTACGGACAACCGGACGGTAGTAATTCCCAATGGTACGCTTGCCAATTCAAGCCTTACGGATGTGACGCATCAGGATAAGCGTAGGATAGACCTCTATGTAGGGATTTCCTATGACGCGGATATTAAACAGGCAAAGAATCTCCTGTCAGATATTATCGCCAAAGAATCGGCCAGGATTGAGGGCGAAGAGTCGGTGGTGTTTGTAGATTCCTTAGAGGACAGCAATGTCCGCCTGGGTCTGCGGTTCTGGGTGCCAACCTCTGAGTATTGGAATGCAAGATGGAGGGTGACCGAAGAGATGAAAGTAAGGTTTGATGAGAATGAAATCGAAATCCCTTATAACCAACTCACGGTATCGCTGAAAAAAGAATAAATAAAGTATTTGCAGGCAGAACTGAAAAAGGATAAATAAAGTATTTGCAGGCAGAACTGAAAAATAAATAAAGTATTTGAAAGCAGAAAGGATATAGGACGATGAATTTAAGCAATTGTACGGCATATGAAGTGCTGGAAGAAAAGAAACTGGACGATATTCAATCCATGGGCTATCTGCTCCGCCATAAAAAGAGCGGCGCGAGAATCAGCCTGATTTCCAATGATGATGAGAATAAAGTGTTTTATATCGGATTCCGCACTCCGTCTTTAGACAGCACGGGGGCGGCGCATATCCTGGAACATTCTGTGCTCTGCGGTTCCCGGAAATTTCCGGTAAAAGACCCATTTGTGGAGTTGGTGAAGAGTTCCCTCAATACCTTTTTAAATGCCATGACTTACCCGGATAAGACGATTTATCCGGTGGCAAGCTGCAACGATAAGGATTTTCAGAATCTGATGGAAGTATATCTGGATGCAGTGCTCTATCCCAACATTTACCAGCACAGGGAAATTTTCGGGCAGGAAGGGTGGCATTATGAGATGGAGGATTTGGAGTCCCCGCTTACCATCAATGGCGTGGTCTATAACGAGATGAAAGGCGCCTTTTCTTCGCCGGATGAGGTCTTAAGCCGGGCGATTATGAGTACGCTCTACCCGGATACTTCCTATTCCTTTGAGTCTGGCGGCGACCCGGAGGTGATTCCTGAACTCAGTTATGAGCAGTTCCTTGCTTTCCACCAGAAGTATTACCACCCCATCAATTCCTATATTTATCTGTATGGCAATATGGATATGGAAGAGAAACTGAACTGGATGGACAGGGAATACCTCAGCAAATTTGAGGCGATTGAGGTGGATTCCCAAGTGAAGGAACAGAAGCCTTTTGAGAAGATGCGCGAGGTGGAGATTCCCTACAATATTGCTAGTGGGGAGTCTTTGGAAGACAATACTTACCTCTCCTATAATGTGAGCGTGGGAAGCATTCTGGATAAGACCTTATATGTGGCATTCGATATCTTGGACTATGCGCTGCTTTCCGCGCCGGGAGCGCCATTAAAGCAGGCGCTTTTGGATGCCAAGATTGGCAAGGATATTATGGCGTCTTTCGACAATTACACGCTGCAGCCCATGCTTTCCGTGGTGGCAAAAAACAGCAACATCGAGCGCAAACAAGAATTTATAGAGATTATACAGAACGTGCTGAAAGAGCAGGTCGAGAAAGGAATCAATAAGAAATCACTGCGGGCAGGAATCAACAGTTTTGAATTCCGTTACCGGGAGGCAGATTATGGACAGTTTCCCAAGGGACTTTTATTTGGAATTAAGTGTCTGGACAGCTGGCTCTATGACGACAGCAAGCCCTTTTTGCATCTTGAGGAACTGGAGATTATCGAATTCCTCAAACAGCAGGTGGAGACCGGATATTTTGAGAAACTTGTGCAGGAATATCTTCTGGATAATACCCATGCAGCCATTGTCATTGCCAGACCGGAGTATGGGCTCAATGCAAAGAGAGAAGAAGCGCTGGCAAAAAAACTTCAGGAATACAGGGAGTCGCTGAGTGTGGAGGCACGACAGGAAATTGTATCGTTTACACATCATCTGCGGCAGTACCAGGAAGAGCCGTCCTCACAGGAAGATATGGATAAGCTTCCGGCGCTTACCAGGCAGGATATTAAGAAAGAAGGCGAGAAGCTTTATATCCGGGAAAAGTATGTGGATGATACGCTGCTTTTGTGCCATGATATCGACACGAATGGCATCGCTTATTTCAGCCTGATGTTTGATGTGACAGACCTCCCAGAGGAGAAAATTCCCTACCTTGGCATCCTTAAGTCAGTTTTGGGTTATGTGGATACGCAGAATTTTACTTTCTCAGAACTTGCCAATGAAATCAACCTGCATACTGGCGGGATTTTCAGCAATATTGGGATTTATCCACATGTAGATGGGGCAAATATTTCCCTGAAATATGAGGTGAAGGTTAAGGCCTTGTACCATGAGATTCCCAGGACGATGGAGATTATCCGTGAGATTTTATCTATGAGCAGCTTCCATGCGCAGGAACGTCTCTATGAGATTATCGCTGAACTCAAATCACGGCTGCAGATGAATCTGAGTTCAGCAGGGCATTCCATCTCCTCCATGCGCGCCATGTCCTATTTTTCAGACAGTGCAAAGTATACGGATATGACACAGGGAATAGAATTTTATCAGCTGGTCAAGGATTTGGAGGAACATTTTGAGGAAAAGAAGGATGCACTGAGCGGGATGCTGAAGGGACTTGCAGAGGAAATTTTCTGCAAGGAAAATCTGATGTTCAGCGTCGGCGCACAGAAGCAGGGCATGGAATTGCTTGAGCAGGAAGTGGGTGCATTAAAAAATATCCTGCATGAGAAACGTCGGGGCAAAGAGACAGAACCGCTGCAGCTTGTGAAGAAGAATGAAGGTTTCCTCGATGCTTCGCAGGTGCAGTATGTGTCCCGTGCAGGGAATTTCCGCAAGGAGGGCTACGAATATACCGGGGCGTTGCGGATATTGAAAGTGCTGCTCAGTTATGATTATCTGTGGCTCAATGTCCGTGTCAAAGGCGGCGCTTATGGCTGTATGAGCGGATTTACGAGAACTGGGGATGGTTATTTTACCTCCTACCGTGACCCGCATCTTGCCCGGACCAATGAGGTGTATGAGGGAATCCCTGAGTATTTGGAGCAGTTTACCGCAGAGGAAAAAGAGATGACAAAGTATATCATCGGAACATTCAGCACTGTGGACGCGCCGCTGACCCCAGCGGCTAAGACAGGGCGCAGCGCTACAGCGTATCTTACCGGCGTGACCGAGGAAATGCTGAAAAAAGAGCGCGCGGAGACGTTAAATGCTACCCAGGAGGATATCAGAAGCCTCGCCGGCATTGTGCGGGCTGTGCTGAAAGAAGAGGCTTTGTGCGTTATCGGAAATGAGCAGAAGCTTACCGAGGAGAAAGAACTGTTTCAGGAATTAAAGAATTTATATTAGGGAATTTTCTGTTTAAGGAGAACTTTAATTTTAGAGATAATACACATGAGGGAGAATTTATTTAAAGGAGAGTTTATGGAAGCAAATTTAAAATCAGGTTTTGTGACCTTGATTGGCAGGCCAAATGTAGGCAAATCTACACTGATGAACCGTCTGATTGGGCAGAAGATTGCCATTACCTCTAAGAAGCCCCAGACGACCAGAAACCGCATCCAGACGGTATATACGGATGAGGAACGCGGGCAGATTGTGTTTCTGGATACGCCGGGAATCCACAAAGCGAAGAATAAGCTGGGGGAATATATGGTAAATGTGGCAGAACATACGCTGCAGGAGGTGGATGTCATTCTCTGGCTGGTAGAACCCAGCAATTTTATCGGCGCAGGCGAACGCCATATTTTAGAAAAGCTGGAGAAGGTAAAGACGCCGGTAATCCTTATCATCAACAAGACGGATACCGTGAAGAAAGAAGAGATTCTTTCCCATATCGACACATACCGTAAGCAGTACGATTTTGCAGAAATTGTTCCCCTGTCGGCGTTGCGCGGGGAGAATACCGAGATTCTGCCGGATTTGATTTTCAAGTACCTGCCCTACGGACCGATGTTTTATGATGAGGATACGGTCACTGACCAGCCAGAGCGTCAGATTGTGGCTGAGATTATCCGGGAGAAGTCACTCCATGCCCTGGAGGAAGAGATACCGCATGGAATCGCCGTTACCATTGAGCGTATGAAAGAGCGCAAAAAAGGCGGTATCATAGATATCGATGCCACGATTGTCTGTGAGCGGGAATCCCATAAGGGAATCATCATTGGCAAGGGCGGCAGCATGTTAAAGAAAATCGGTACGAATGCACGTTTTGAGATTGAGCGCTTTTTGGACAGCAAGGTTAATTTAAAACTTTGGGTAAAGGTGAAAAAAGATTGGCGCGACAGTGAGTTTCTGCTCAAAAACTTTGGTTACCGGAAAGATGAGAATTAGGGGAACCTTGATTTAATTAGCGTTTCCTGAGAAAAAATCTGCCAGATTTTTGTTAGTATAACAACATGTGGACAGGACACCCTAATAGGGATGAACAGAAGAACAGGGGGATTCCACATGATTGAGCAGGAATGGAAGAGATTTGCAAGTACGGGAAGTATTGAGGATTACTTAAACTACAAGAGCCATCAGGAGGCGGAAGGAATCTATGGAGATGCCACAGGCGCCATGTTGGCTGGCAAGAATTCCACAGGCAGGAGTGTGAACAGATATGGCGCAGACCATAACGCTGACGGGCATGGTGCTTTCAGCGATCCCGGTGGGGGAATATGACAAGAGAATAGTGCTTCTGACGAAAGAGAGAGGAAAAGTCTCTGCATTTGCCCGCGGGGCGCGCCGCCCGAACAGCCAGCTAATTGCAGCCAGCAATCCTTTTTCTTTCGGGCAGTTTGAAGCCTATGAGGGACGCAGTTCTTATACGGTAGTGAAAGCGGATATCTCCAATTATTTTCATGAACTGGCTGCGGATTTTGAAGGAGCCTATTATGGCTTTTATTTTATGGAGATAGCGGACTATTATGCCAGGGAGAATGTTGATGAGATACATATGCTGAAACTTCTCTACCAGTCCTTGCGGGCTTTGGAGAACAAAAATCTGGATAACTGCCTTGTGCGGCGTATTTTTGAATTGAAAGCAATGGTGGTGAATGGGGAATACCCCAATGTCTTTACCTGCCTGAAATGCGGCAAAGAGAAAGACCTGCGCTATTTTCATGTAAGGAGCGGGGGTACGCTTTGCGAAAGCTGCGGCAGGCAGATAGTGCAGACGAGGAAATTGGACAGTTCCACCCTCTATACCTTTCAATATATTATCACGGCCAAGATTGAAAAACTCTATACGTTTAAGGTTTCCTCTGAGGTTCTTCATAACCTGGCACAGATTATGGATGAATATATGGCGTATTACATAGATAAAGAGTTTCATGCGCTGCAGGTGCTTGAGGAGAATGAGGGATTTGCACAAAGGCATATGCCATTCGCAAAGTCTGCCAGGCTGCCATAAAATTGGAAATCAACGGTTGCAATAAATGCTGGAAAAGAGTATAATATGTGAGGTTCGCATTAAAACTTTGAGGAGGTTAGCATATGAAAAAAATAATTTCTATCAGTTTAGCCTGTCTGTTGATAGCGGGATTATTCAGCGCATGTGGAGACTCTTTGGTGGCAGACAGCGATACGGTGTACGTGCAGAAAAAAGGAAAAGTGATTTGTGCGGCTATTTCGGACTTTGACAAGGAGTATTATGATGAGGATGAACTCAGGAAGTACATAGAGGAAAGAGTTCAGGCATATCAGGGAGAGAATGGAAAGAACAGTGTGGAGATTGATGATTTTACAGTGGAAGATAAGGTGGCAACGCTCTATATGAAATACAAGGACTGCGACACTTATCAGGATTTCAATGAGGTGACGCTGTTTTCCGGGACTGTACCGCAGGCTTTGGCGGCAGGATTTAACTTCAATACAGAATTTACCGAGGTCAAGGATGGTAAAGCTGCCGGAAATGTGGCAAATACCACGGTCATGGACAGTGACTGTAAAGTGGTTATTTTAAGTGAAAAAATAGATGTGAAAGTGGACGGCACAGTGCAGTATATGTCTTCCGACTATACCACTATCAAGGCCAAAGATACCGTTTCCATTGAGGTCCCGGAAGAGGAGAAGGACGGCGCGGAGATGTCTTTGGTATATATTGTGTATAAATAAATGGTAAAATTTGCTGGAGTATAAACCGCAGAAAGAGAGAGGTAGCGTTATGGAAAAGACAATGGAGAAAATTGTAGCACTGGCAAAGGCAAGGGGTTTTGTGTATCCCGGTTCCGAGATTTACGGCGGGCTTGCCAATACCTGGGATTATGGAAACCTGGGCGTTGAGCTGAAAAATAATGTAAAGAAGGCCTGGTGGCAGAAATTTGTGATGGAAAATCCTTACAATGTGGGTGTGGACTGTGCGATTCTCATGAATCCGCAGACATGGGTGGCTTCCGGGCATCTGGGCGGTTTTTCCGACCCGCTGATGGACTGTAAGGAATGCCATGAGCGTTTCCGTGCAGACAAGATTATCGAGGATTTTGCTGAGGAGAAAGGCATTGCGCTGGAATCTACTGTGGATGGCTGGAGCCAGGAGGAGATGGTGAAGTTTATTGAGGAGCATCAGGTTCCCTGCCCGACTTGTGGCAAACATGATTTTACGGATATCCGCCAGTTCAACCTGATGTTCAAAACATTTCAGGGAGTGACGGAGGATGCGAAGAATACCGTATACCTGCGTCCTGAAACGGCACAGGGTATATTTGTCAATTTCAAAAATGTGCAGAGGACTTCCCGTAAGAAAGTTCCGTTCGGAATCTGCCAGATAGGAAAGTCTTTCCGTAACGAGATTACGCCGGGCAATTTTACGTTCCGCACAAGGGAGTTTGAACAGATGGAGCTGGAATTTTTCTGCGCGCCTGGCACAGACTTGGAGTGGTTCCAGTATTGGAGGGGCTTCTGCCGCGACTGGCTGTTGAGCCTTGGCATGAAAGAGGAAGAACTGCGTCTGCGTGACCATGACCCGGCAGAATTGGCATTTTACAGCAAGGCGACCACAGACTTTGAATTTTTATTCCCCTTTGGCTGGGGCGAACTGTGGGGCATTGCAGACCGTACCGATTATGACCTGACACAGCATCAGAATACTTCCGGGCAGGATATGAGCTACTTTGATGATGAGAAGAAGGAAAAATATATTCCCTATGTCATTGAGCCGTCATTGGGCGCTGACCGCGTGGTGCTGGCTTTCTTATGTGCAGCATACGATGAGGAGAATATCGGCACGGAGGAGAAGCCGGATATGCGTACCGTGTTGCATTTCCATCCGGCGTTGGCTCCAGTGAAGATTGGCATTTTGCCGCTTTCCAAGAAGCTGAACGAGGGCGCTGAGAAGATTTATGCACAGCTGTCCAAAAAATATAACTGTGAGTTTGACGACAGAGGAAATATTGGCAAGCGTTACCGCAGACAGGATGAAATCGGTACGCCGTTCTGCGTTACATATGATTTCGAGTCTGAGGATGACGGTGCGGTGACCGTGCGTGACCGTGACAGTATGCAGCAGGAGCGCATTAAGATTGAGGACCTGGATGCGTATTTTGCCGATAAGTTTGATTTTTAGAAAATGTCCATAAAATAAGCAGTTTTGGAAAAATATAGAAAAATATATTGCCAAGCGGCAAAAGTATGTTACAATGAATGTGTGTGCTTACGCAGACAGGGAACATTAATTATGAGAAGTTGTATAGGAGGAATTCAAATGGCAAACAAATGGGTTTATCTCTTCAAAGAAGGAAATGCAAGTATGCGTGAGCTTCTTGGAGGAAAAGGCGCGAATCTTGCTGAAATGACCAGTTTAG
>CANOFO010000035.1 GCA_947565305.1 uncultured Lachnospiraceae bacterium
AACCCCTCCACCATGATATTCACAAATCCATTTTTTGTGTCTTTCTATCATATGTGAAGAGGTCGCAATCTATTCAGGATTTTGTTCTGTTTTGATTAGTTTCCGCAAAATTTCCGGTGTGTTGTCTTCCGGGCATTCCAGGACATGCATAAGCAAATACTGCAGCATATCCCCTATCTCCTTACCAGGCTTCATGCCAAGGGCAATCAAATCTCTGCCCGAAACGGCAAGGCCTGCGATTGACAGGCATTGCCGCTTTGCCATAATTTCTTCATATAACTGCTCATAGGCGCGGATTTTGCCAAGTTTCTCCTCCCGTCTATATTCGCTCTTTGCCAGCGTATCTGCCCGCATCACCTCGAACAAAAGCGGATACTGCGCAAGACCCACACGGTGGATTGCCCGGCGGACTGCCTTTTCCTGTAACTGGGGCAAATCATCATGCCAGACAATGAGCGCAGTGACTTTGGCAATTGTATCGTTGTCAAATTTGAGGCGGCGCAGGATATCCTTGGCCATCTCTGCCCCCCTCCCGGCATGTCCATGAAAATGGAAAATTCCATCCTCATCAACCTTTGTGCAGACCGGTTTTGCCACATCATGCAAAAGCATTGTCAGTCGCAGCACTTTATCACTACGGCAGTTCATCAATGCGGCAATCGTATGCTCCCCCACGTTATAACAGTGGAATGGATTATTCTGCGGCGTCTCCATCATCCGGTCAAACTCCGGAAGGAACACACGGCTCATCCCTGTCTCATAGACTGTACGCATCTCCTCCGGATGGCAGGAAAGCAGAAGTTTGACCAGCTCCATCTGGATGCGCTCTGCGCTGATGCCTGCCAGGTTGGCTGATAGTTCCGAAATCGCTGCTTTCGTGCTTTCCTCAATGGTAAAACCCAACTGCGCAGCAAACCGTACGGCGCGCATCATGCGCAATGCATCTTCGGTAAAACGGTGAAGGGAATTGCCCACACAACGAATGACCTTGCGTTCAATGTCACGGATTCCGCCAAACATATCCACAAGGCCCTGTGCTTCATTGTAAGCCATGGCGTTGATGGTAAAGTCACGGCGCTTTAAATCTTCCTCTAAACTGGAGGTGAAAGTAACCTCTTTGGGATGTCTGCTGTCTTCATACTCGCCATCAATACGGTATGTCGTGACTTCAAATCCTTCTTTCCCCTCCATGACCGTAACCGTCCCATGTTTGATTCCGGTATCGACTGTCCTGGGAAAAAGCCCTTTCACCTGATAGGGGGAGGCTGATGTGGTGATATCCCAATCTCCCGGCGTCCGTCCCAACAGGGAGTCCCGCACACAGCCGCCGACCGCATATGCTTCAAATCCAGCCCCAGCCAGGGTATCTATTATGAACTTAACCTTGTCCGGCAGCCTGATTGTCACTGACACAGCCCTGCAACTACCTGATTGATGACTTTGCCATCTGCCTTGCCCTTCAGATCAGCCATCACCGCTTTCATAATCTGCCCTTTATTCTTGGTCGCAACAACCTCTGCAAATTTCTCTTTAATATAAACTTCTACTTCTTCCGCAGACATCATCGCCGGTGCATATTCTTTAATCACATCATGGCGCAGCTGATATTCCTCCAGCAAATCTGTACGCTCCTTGGGACAGGTATCAAGCTGTTCCCTGGCGGTCTTCAACTCCTTTAAAATCACACGGTCCACCAAGGCTTCTGGAATATCTTCCCTGCACCCCTCATCAATAGCTGCTTTCTTTACCGCTGACACCAATGCAGAAATGGCATCTTTCCTACCTTTATCCTTTGCTTTCATGGCTGCAACCATATCCCGCTGCAAAGTCTTAATATCCATCTTCCATTCCTCCTGAAACTCTTCTGCTTCTATATAATATTATAGGAAACTTCATAAATCTTCTTACTTTCACCGCCGCCATATCTTACAGCACACGCCGCACTGTGACGATATCGCGGTAGGTAGCGCTGTCATAAGCCACAATTCCATATGCCGTGCCTTTCGCATGGACAATCTGCCCATTTCCCATATAGATAGCTACATGACCGGAATAACAAATCAAATCTCCTGCCCTGGCGTTGGCATAGCTGACTTCCTGCCCCACGGAACGCTGCGAATATGAATAGCTGGGGATGCTGATACCAAAATGCGCATACACATAGCTGGTAAATCCACTGCAGTCAGCGCCGGTATTGGGGTCTTTCCCACCCCATACATAGGGGTTTCCTACAAAGCCCAGGGCGTACTGCACAACCGCACTGCCACTGACCCCGGTAGTATATCCCGGGTTCTTATTGCCTCCGCCGCCTGTGCTGCCTTCGTTACCGCTGCCGGAACTGCCACCCGTACTGCCTCCGCCGGAACTGCCTCCTGTGCTGCCTGAACCACCGCTGCCAGGGTTTGCGTTAGTCTGGCGCTCCCTTGCCTGGCGTTCCTGTTCTGCGCGTGCAAGGCGTTCCTGTTCTGCACGTGCCTGACGTTCCCGCTCAATCCGCGCATTTTCCTCGGCAATAATCTGATTCTGGGCATTGATGGTATCCTGGTACTGCGCTGCCAATGCCTGTGCCGATGCCAGCATCTCGCCAAAATCAGCCACCTCTCCCTGTTTTCTGTCAATCGTGGCGCGATAGTTCGCTTCCGCTGTCTGGAATTCCGCCTGTTTCTGCTCTAAGGCTGCAATCTCCTGCTTCTGCTGTTCTGTCAGCGCCGCTACCTGCTCCTTGGTATCCTGATATTTTGTCAGAAGATTTCTGTCATAATCATATACCTCATTCACATATTCCACGCGGTTCAGCATCTCTGCAATGCTCTTTGATTCCAGAATGCTGGTGAGCATGGCGCTGTCGCCCTTCTCATACATGAAACGGATGCGCAGCTTCATCGATTCGTACTGATTCTTCTCATCCTTCTTCGCCTGTTCCAGACGCTCTTCAGTCTCTGCCAGCTCGTCCTGCTTAACGGCAAGTTCCTCCTCTAATGTAGAAAGTTCTAAGATTACATTCACAAGTTCCGCATCCAAAGCATCAATTTCCGACTGGAGCTGTGCCTGTTCCTGCTCTATGCTGTCAATCTCATTCTGTTTCGACCTGAGGTTCTCCTCTGCTTCCTGTTTTTTATTCTCCGCATCGGACTTCTTGTCCGCCAAAGCAACTGTAAACTGTGAAATTCCCATGGTTATTACCAATAATACGGCAATCAGTTTCTTTGATTTCATACCTGTCTCCTTTCCAATGCGTTCCTGTATACAACGTGATTATAACACCATCTGTTTGCGATAGCAACCATGGAATATTGAAAAAACAGCTTTCCGGTATGTATAGACACCGGAAAGCTGTTCTATTCTTTCATAGCGATTTATTTTTTGACAGTTACCGCCAATTTTGCACTCTTCTTACCGCACTTGACAGTAATGGTAGCTTTGCCCGCTTTCTTTGCTGTGACAACGCCAAATTTGTCTACCGCTGCCACGCCGCTCTTTGAACTCTTATAAGTTACCGCATCTGTCGTCTTCGCTGTCATGGACTTGATTGCCACGGTATATGTCTTGCCCACTTTAAGCGTTTTCTTCTTCGCTTTCAGCGTCAGCTTCTTGTTTTTCACTGCCTTTTTAGAAACTTTAACAGTAACTGTTGCCTTCTTGCTCTTGTCAGCTTTGGATGTGGCAGTAATCTTAGCCGTGCCTACGCCCTTCGCCTTAACTACGCCTTTCGTTACTGTAGCCACGCTCTTCTTGGAAGTACCCCAATCCACAGTCTTATCAAAGCTGCCAGTTCCTGCCACTGTGGCAGCCAGCGTAACTTTGCCTCCCTTTTTCAGGTAAACCGTCTTCACACCAGCTTTCTGGTTGGCAGCCTTTACAGTTACCTTCGTCACTTTCCCCTGAGAAGGTGTACCCGGAGTCTGATTCCCTGGATTCTGGTTTCCTGGGTTCTGGTTTCCTGGATTCTGGTTTCCTGGGTTCTGATCCCCTGGATCGGGCGCCGGTGTTTCAATATCGCCATCCGAGAACACTCCTGAACTTACAGGCGCATTTGGGTCTGGCTGCTGAAATTCCTCCGGTTTCTCGACAGCAGCAGCTGCTATCGCCATTACTTCCGTCTCGGAAAGCGTATTGTTATAAATCTTTACTTCATCTAAGGAACCTTTAAAGTAAGCATCCCAGGCATTAACGCCAAAATAGATTGCTGCATTAGCCTTGCCCATAATGTCAGAGGCAATAGAGCCATTCCCTTTCAGTTCCCCATTCACGTAGAGCTTCGCTTTAGTGTCATTGACTGTCAGCGTGACAAGCTGCCATTTATCCTTCTCATAGGTAAGCACACCTGCATCATCAATAAAATTCCCATTGTTTGACCAAATCGACCTTCCGAAAGTCAGGTTCAGCCAATATTGCGGGTTGAATGTGCCAGCTGCAAGCGTGGGGTCCACATTCGATCCAAGCACTTCCGGCTTCATCCAATAGGAAACGGAATAATCCTTGCCAAGTCCGGCAGCATCACAAAGCTTTAATCCATACGTGCCAGGCAGACGGATTGCTTTACCGCCCTTGGCCCCATCTACATATTCATACTCAGCATTCGCAACGGCAGTAGGGACAGAGGCTTTCTCCACTGCAACTGCGCCGTCCGTTGCCTCCTCAAAGCCAAAGGACTTAAATTCCTCCGACGTGATATCCTCCTCGCTGTAGTTCTTCTTGATAATTACCGTGTAGGTCACCCTGGGTTTGCGGTCTGCAGAATAAACGCAGAGGGAAGCCCTGGTATAGATACCACTTAGTGGGATGGTTATCTTGCGTGAAGTGTCTGCCAGCTTTCCATCCACGGTAACGAAACCATTGGCATCCTGAGCTGCAATTGTCAAATCAACGCTCTGGGTCTCAGGTGAAACCTCACATTCAAAAGTATGCCCGGTCTTCGCCACTTCCTTATCATCTACCTTCAAAGAAGTGATATCATTTGCCGTACCGGGATTGCCTGGGGTCTGGCTGCCGGATGAAGGCGGCTGATTCAGGTAGAAATCTGCACCGCCATCAACGCAGTCCGCCAATGCCTTCACCACAAGATTGCCGTTATCCATGCAGAGATAATAGCCCGGCTTAGCAACGCTCTCAAAAGATACCGCTTTCACCGAATCCTTCAGCCCTTTCACGGTGCGGAAGGTCTGCGCTTTGCCCATTGCCTCATCAAAGGTTGTTATTTCACTCGGCTGACCCGCTGGTTTCGTATACCCATTCTTAATAAAACCATCGCTGTAATTCCAATCGTGGGCCAATGTAACTGAATTATCATCGTTCACTGTCATGTACAGTCCTGGCTTGTTCTCCGACTGGATGGATACATAAGATTTATTTGATGGATCATCCTTGCCGTCTACAATCGCCCAGCTTGCATCGAGTTTCTCCGGCTGGTAGTAAGCGCCAATCTTTACATCCATATAGGGGTATGCGCTGTCTGCGCCTGAATTGACATAATTCTCATGGGAAACGACCGCTCCTGTATTGCTGAACAGATAATACGGCTTGTCCCCGGTAATGCCAATCGCAGTCTCCGGAATCGGCTGAATGCTTCCGTCCTCATTAAAATGCAGTTCCGTGATACATGCCGTCCGGCGGAATCCGCTTCCTCCACGTACCGAGCCGTTATGATATACAAAATACGTCTTTCCTTTGAAATCAAACACCGCCATATGGTTGGTATTGGAAGTAGCCGTCGGCGGCATTAAAATCTTATGCTCCTCAAACGTCCCATCCATCAAATCATCAATTGTGGCATAAGCCATCTGTTCCCGCCAGTCATACGCATAGAAGTAATAATATGGTCCGGTCGGGTTGCCATCTGCATCTTTACGCCGATAAATCCAGGGCGCTTCCGTAAACACTCCCAGATTCGTGGTATCTTTCTCCAGGACATCCGCAGTTGCTGTGGACGCTCCTTTTTTCTGGATGCCGAAAGTAATTTTGGTATCTTCATTCACATCCTTGATGGATATCATATCATCGTTCAGTTCACAGACGAACGCTTTGCCGTTTCCCCAGGAAAGATAACGGTGTTCCACATTATCTACCGTCTCCACCCATACCGTGGGGTCGATATCATTCCAGCCGCTGCTCTCCTCCGTGGTAAATGTTCCCTTAACCAAGGGCTGTCCAATATCTACAAAATGAAGTAACTCCGGCTGATTGTTGGGAATATTCTTCGCCTCGCAGTATTCCGCCTTCGCATCCACGCTTGACCAGCCAAACGGCGTATCGGCAACTGCCGCACCGATAGACTGCTTCCCGCTAGAAGTAGCGTCCCAGGTACAATTGTAAAAATAATAGAACTTTTTCTCCAGTTCAGAATCATAGTGATAAGTAATCTGCCCTGCCCAGGCATCCGTACCGGAACTGGTCCAGGTAATGGATTGCTTGTCAGCTCTCATAATTACGCCCTGATACTCCCAGTTCAGCAGGTCTTTTGAGGTATAGCACTGCCACTCAAACATGTAATACCCATCCGCAACTTTGTTCCCATTCTTGTCTACCTGCGAAAGGTCGATGGGAATGTCACGCCCAGTGTAGAGGTACACCGTGTCGTCCTCCACCATCACGGATGGGTCTCCGCCATAGAGGACCGTGCCGCCGAGGTCCGTGCCGCCAGAGTCCGTGACACCCTCTGGATAACTTGAGAGAATCGGATTCGACACCTTTGTCCTCTCAATAACCGTCTCCACCGGTTCTGCCGATCCCGCTGCCTGGGCAGTACCTGCCGGAGCCATTGTGTCCGTAACGGTTGTCACCATGACAACGGCGGCAAGTATTGCCGCTAAAAGTTTTTTCTTTACCATATTGTCTCCTTCCCTTCCATAAAAAGTTTCACGTTACCTAATGGTAATATTTTATTATAAAATGACAAAAAGTTCAAGCGGCAAATAGCATTTATTGTGCATTTTGATTTTTGAATCTATATCATCTGCCTGTTACAGTAAAACAGCCATTATTATTCTGTGTTTTCCAGCAGCTAAATAATTGCTTCTATTTGTAGGAACAAAGTGGGCAAGCCCACATCAACCCCCTTCCCCCAATCTTGGGGAATTAGCTTGCACACTTTGCTGCGCCGAGCGCTGTCGCCTTAGCGACATATTTCCTCTTGCGCGAGTGCGTATCTTATTTTTGTCTTATAGGAAGACACTTTCACGCTTTAGCATGACAAGGTCTTTCCTATAAGATAAAAAATACAGCAGAAATTAAGTTTTCTTAAATGAAAAGTTTAATTTCTGCTGTAATCAAATACCTGCAATATCATTTGTGGGCATTTCACCCCTCTGACCTATCCGACAGTCTTAATTATCAGAATCTTATCCCCAGCTTTAATCTGCTCCGAGGAGAGCTGGTTGGTCTTTACAATCTCAGCGATTGTCGTGAAATTCTCCTTAGCGATATCCCACAGCTGATCCCCATCTTTGGCAATGTAGCCGATAATGCCAGGGCTTTCCTGCAGTTCCTCCATATTCAGCGGCTCCTGTTCTACCTCTGTAATTTTGTTGATTTTCTGCTGTTCAAAGACAATGCAGTTTAAGTTCAGCACTGCTTTGACCTCTACCTGGCTGCTGTCTGTCATGACGGTCGTCAGCTGGTCAATCCCTGTCTGCAGACGGTAACGGCAGCCCGCATGGATACCCGGCGCTTCAATCAGGTAGTGGAACGGCAATATGTCTTTGACGGAGGCAACCGGCATACGGTCATCTGCCGTCACATAGAGGATTGTCACCTGCAGCGTACCCTCCACCTGGATGCCATCCTCCACAATCTCCGCCTGTTCTGCCACCGCATAACCTTCACTGGCACAAATCTGCAGTATCGGCTCCTGGTTCCCATCAATGCTTATCTTGTCTGAAATTTTGCATTTGGAAGCATTATGAATCAGCAATTTTTCAAAAACTGCCTCCTGATAGAGTGGCGTCCATTTCTCATTGACCACATAGAGGTCGGCTACAACTTTCGTCTCCTCCTCCTTGAAAATCTGAATTTCCAAATCAAGCACCAATTCCAGGTGCAGCATCCGTTCTTCCCCATCATAGTCCGGCTTCACCTCCAGCTCTATGGCTGCCACATCATAGGACACATCTGCAACCATATCCTCACTGCAGCCACTGCAGTCTATGACGCCGGCAAAGGGCAGCGCTGTCTCCATCCACTGTAAATGCTCCTCCTCATCCTCCCCTTCATAGAGCGCAAACACCAAAGCTTCGCCTTTGATGTTTAACTGCTGCTCTACCAGGCGCATTTCCACGCCGCGCAGCTGCACGCTTTTCCAGAGCAGCTGCCGGATATTAGGCTTATTCGAGGGCAGCATGATTTCCTCTTTATAGCGGAACGTATCTTTTTTCGCCAGAAACAATTCCATCGCCGACAGGTTCTGCTCCAAGAGCTGTACGCCCTCATCATCCCCCACACCCGTTACCAATTCTTCATCGTAAATCTCATCAATCACAGCATGCAATGTTACCAATGCTTTGACGCTCAGCTTTCTGGAATTGATGATGCCAATGGAGAGGTCTTCCATCTCCCATTTTAATTTCGCGGTATCATACTCGTTGGCTCCGTCTATGGCAAGGCTCTCCTGAAAAGGAATTTCGCCGCTCATGGTGTTAATCTTCCCATCTTCCTGGTCGCTGCGGTACAGCAGGGAAAATTTCAGTACGCCTTTGAGCCAGACATGGTCCTGGGTAATCGTTGTCTCGTCTAACTTCAACTCCCCTTTATCCTGTATTATCCGTATTAAATCCGGCTTCATGTCCGGCACATTGAAATCGTCATCCAGCGTAATCTGTGTCACAGCTTTTCCTTTTTCCCGGTTCATATGTATATATTTTTTCGCTAAATCCAAAACAAAAACACTCCTATCTGAATATTGGTACATTCTATTCAGCAGCGGAGTGTTTTATTCCGTTTGGCTTAACACAATTTCATTCTTACATCCCTCGTGAGGACATCTGCATAACTGAAGGAGAGCAGCTGCGATGGCTTTTTCTCATTCTCATCGTCTATCAATATGGTAAAAACTGAAGGATATGCCCCCTGGATGACCCCTTCTTGAATGTCAACCCTGTTACGCCCTCTATCTAACTGTATCATAACTCTATTCCCTAACTGACCTGACACGGATGCCCGGACTTTATCGATATCTGCTTGTTGTACTGTCACTCATTCCACCTCATTTCACTAATCGGGAAAGGTTTTGCAAATTTCCCATACAATCTCACACCTTTGTTCAGTATATCACTGCGCTAAAGTTTTGTCAAAAAGAAATCTTTACGCCCTTACCTTGCCCTTTGGATTTGAGCCGCTTCTGATATGATTTGAACTTGCGTTTCGGACACTTGATGACCGCTTTTTTATGGATAGATTTGAATGCATTTTTACCAACAGAGTTTAACTTTGCGCTCTTTATCGTTATCTTTTTCAGTTTCTTACAGTTGCAAAAGGCCTTTGCGCCAATCTTAGTGACATTGCTGCCAATTGTGACGCTTGCTGCTTTCGTACAGCCTGAGAAAGATGAACTCCCGATTGTCTTTACATTCTTACCTATTATAATGCTTGTAACTTTCGTGCAGCCCATAAATGCTGCATTGCCCACCGAGGCCACCTTGAAATCCTTGCCATTAATTTGTACAGTGGCGGGTACATTGATTTTCTTCAGCCTTTTTTTGACAGCTTTGCTCTTTACCCCGGTAAGTGTAACAGTGCCTTTGCCATCCGTCCGGGCATCGGTAACTTTATACTTAAAATCCCCCGCCGTATAGACCTTGTTTTTCTCTATCCCTGGGACATTGGGATTCTCCGGCTCTTCCCCTTGCCCATCCTGTTTTTTATCGTCCTCCTGCTTCTTGTCCTCTTCTTGTTTCTTATCATCTTCCTGCTTTTTGAGTTCTTCCTGCCTCTTGTACTCCGTCTCTGCCTCGGTAAGAATTCCCAGAATGTCTGCTGGCACCAATGCTTTTTGTTCCTCAGTCAGCGTATCATAGACAGTTCTCGCTTCCTCAATCTTTCCCCGGCAGGATTCTGTCAGCTCCACTTTGCCAATATTCTTTATTTTATCAATGGCAGCGCTGGTATTGCCGATTGCCTTAACAACTCCTTCAAAGGCGGGCTTTCTGCTCAAATCATCGTTAAACAGCAGACACCGCTCCCCGGGACGCCACGACAGGCCGTCTGTAAGCCCCCAGAACGTTACGCTGGTGATATATGCCCCCGCTGCTTTCTCCTTTAACAAGGCTTCCATGAATTTCTGGTAATATATTCCCTGGGATTCTTCCGTATCTCCCTCGGCAATCCCGATATCAAGTTCTGTCACATGGATTTGCAGCCCCAACTCATCCCGGAACTTGCGCACTGCCGTCATATAGCCGGAATCGCCTTCCAGTGGCCGGGTGGTGTCAAAATGGCTCTGCATACCCACACCGTCAATATTTCCAGCTTCTTTGACAGGCTTTAGCAATGATATAATCCCATCTCTCTTGGCAGGAAAATATTCATTGTAGTCATTGTAAAACAGCTTTATATTCTCTCCGCCATACTCTTTGGTATATTTCCTGGCAAAAGCAAACGCTTTCTGCACAAAATCTTCCCCGATGGTCTGATACCACAGGCTGTCCTCCTGCCGCATGGGCGCCTGACCCGCGCCAAAGTAATCTGCCACAGCTTCATTGACCACATCCCAGGCATAGATAACCCCAGGATAATTGGTCTGTGTCCAGGCAATGACATCTTTGATATAATTTTCCATACGCTTTAACATCAAATCTCTGTCTGCCCGCTTGCCGGAAACGTCATAATCCTCATAAAAAAACCAATCCGGCGTCTGGGAGTGCCAGACCAGCGTGTGACCGCGCACCGCTATTCCATTATGTTTGGCATATTCCATACCGGTTCTGTAAGAATCAAAATTAAGCGCCACATGCTCCCTGTACTCACTGAGGTTATTTTTGCTCGCCGCCTGATCCATGATATAGGCAGGCTTCATCTCATTTTCCATGGTCATGCTGCTGCTCTGCTGTTGGAACAGCTGGCAGTACTCCGGCGTGTTCAGTACCATATCCGGCACGGCAAGACCGATGAGGAACTGGTCTTTGTACAGTTCTTTCAATGAAGGATAGCTGCTGGTATCACAAAACGGAACCAGGGATACCTTGACGTCATCCACATAGATATCCATTAGGTCCTCCTGTTCCGCTGGGTTCTGCACCCACGGCGTCTCAAAGAACAGCGTAACTTCAGACAAATCAACGCCGCCGGGAACAGCCATGCTGCCCGTCAGCTCTCCCCATTCTCCGCGCGCAAGTTCTTTGCTCGCCAAAGAATAATATTTGCCGCCGCAGAACATGGTAATCTGTATCCTTTTGTTCTCCGGTCCTGACGCGTACCTCGCAAATGCAGAAACAGACAGGTAATGACCGCTTTTAAGCATACTCCCCATCTCCAGTTTTGCCCCGGAAGACGTCTTCGTCCTGCCGGAAATCTTCATGCAGTAATTGCCGCTCCTAGGATTATCTGTCTCCGTGGAAAGGTTCGCCCCCTCCTTGGCAGACCATTTGCTGACAGTCCCCGACTCAAAGCCGTCCTCACACAGCACCGTATTGGCCGCAGCAATCCCTGGGGAAGCATCCTCTGCCACAATGTCTGCCGAAAAAGCTGCCTCCGACACACTCTCTCCTATTCCCTGGAAGAACAAGCAGCCAGCCATAATCAATGCTGCGGTTCCCTGAAACAACCTATTCTTTTTTCTTCTCATACCTTTATCCTTTCCCAAACCGCCTTACGCGCTTTGCCCTTCCATCTCTATCATAACAAAAATCAATTGATTTTGCACGTTTTTTTTGCACTTTTCCTAAAACACCTAGGAATACTCCTTGCTGTTATTAGGAATATGTGCTAAACTTGTTGTACAGTTTATAAATGAATGGAAAGGAGCAAAACTATGAAAAAAGCAATTACAGGCGCCTTGGCAGCTGTCTTGTCATTGTCGCTTTTGGCAACCAGCGTACCAGTTGCCAATGCGGCGGCCACAGACGGCGCCAAAGCGGCAGCGGGGGAGGAAATCACGCTCCCCAAGAGTAAAGGGAATCCAATCAGCGGATTTAACGAGAACGGAGATATTGTCTATGCAGGAGACCCCGGCGTTTTAGTGGACGGCGATACGGTTTACCTCTATCTGGGACATGATGCCACCACCGGCGGAGGCAACTACAGTATGCCCGACTGGTTCTGTTATTCCACGCAGGACATGGAGAACTGGGAATATCACGGCGTCGTTGCCTCTGCTGACAGGAGTTATATCCCATGGGCCGGCGGCAATGAGGCCTGGGCTGGCCAGGTCATGAAGCACCGCGACCCTGAAATGGACAAAGATTATTATTATTTCTACTACTGTTCGAACGGCGTGAAACATATCGGCGTAGCCGTTGCTGACACTCCTACCGGATGGTCCAGCGTTGAAGCTAAGGCAGCTTACTGCCAGGCAAAGGGAATAACAGACAATAACCCGACCTCAACATACTTTGTAGACATTGGCGTACCGCTTGTACAGAACAATGTCACCTGGCCGTTCGGACATAACCATGACGACATCGACCCCACGGCCTGGGTGGAAATCGGTGAGGATGGCAAGGAACACCGCTATCTTGCCTGGGGCAATACCTTCTGCTTTATCGCCGAGCTGAACGAGGACATGATCAGCATTATGGATAAGAATGGCGATAGACTGATTACGATGAAGACAACGCGCAGCCTGCAATCAAGAACAGGCTCTGTAGCCACCAGTTACAAAAACGGCAACACGATTGTCGCTACTACTCAGTTGGTAGATGTTCCTTATGGTTATCCAGAAACTGTAACTTACAAGGATATTCAAGGTACGTCGCATACAATTGATCAAGGGGATCAGTTCCCAGACGGAGACATCATCTGTTCCAAATTCCGTACATTCAATGAGTACGATTATGATGGCGACACCCCCTATACGGAGTATGGCGTTGCCAACGACAATGACGGCGGAAGCATGCAGGGGCTTTTAGAAACAGATGACGATAATATGTTAAACGGCTTATACACCTGGATGGAGAAAGACGGCGAGATGGTTCCCAACTACCATTTCTTTACCGAGGCCCCATTCCTTTACCGCCGCCAGGATGAAAACGGCAAGCCTTACGGCAAATACTATCTCTTCTTTGCCGTAGACTGGAGAGAACAGCTTGCTTACGCAACCTGCGATGATTTGAATGAAGCAGACTGGGAATTCCATGATGTGCTGCTTGACTGGAACCCAACCGGCGACACGCGCCACCCATCCGTATTTGACTTCAAAGGCAAAACATACTTAATCGACCACAACGGCAGCCTTCCCTGGGGATTTGGCAAGCGCCGCGTAGCGTATATTGAGGAAATCAATTTTGATGAGAATGGGCTGGTCCTGCCAATCCAGGATACCGCAACCGGGCTGACCGGCACGACAAGCTGGATTACAGATACTGCCGGCAAGAATATTACACACGAGGACTTCCTGACTACAAGATACGATAACGATTATCCTTTTACACCGGGAAAAAATACAGCCAAGAGCGTGAGCATGACGGCAACTGACAATGGGGGTGACTCCAAATGGGAGATTGTTGCCGGCAAAGCAGACCCAGGCAATGATTCTTATGTATCCATTGAATCGTGGAATCGCCCAGGACTTTACTTACAGGCTTCCGGCACCGATGTAGTACTTGCGCAGCACGCCACCGATAACAACTCTTTATCTAACGATACCAGCGTGGGCACGGCAATGACTTTCAAGACTGTAGCTGGACTGAACAACACGGAGGACACCGTATCGTTTGAGAGCGTGGCAACGCCTGGCATGTACCTGACAAGTAAGGATAACGACTTATCCCTTACGGATGGTTCAGACAAAAATGCCTGTACATTTACGGTCACAAGCAGGAACGCTTTGAAATCCATTTCTGCTGCAAAGACCAAAATAATTTACAAAAAAGGCGAAGCACTGGACACCTCCGACATTACAGTGACCGCAACCCGCCAGGGAGGCGTTACCGAACCGGTATCAGACTTTACCGTTAACACGCAGGGCATTGACATGAGCACGGCAGGCACAAAGACCATTACCGTCACCTACCAGGAAGATAACTTTATCCGCCAGGCAACAGTGGATGTTATTGTACCAGAAATTTCCTTACCTGCCACCCTGGCATTAAAGGCCGGCAGCAGCCAGGTCCTGAAAGCAACGGTTAATCCCGCTAATTTAACACCAGAGTGGTCTACCAGCAATGCCAGCATTGCCAAGGTTGAGCAGAACGGAAAAGTTACCGGCGTTGGAAACGGCACGGCAACCATTACCGCCAAGGTAGGCGATGTTTCCGCAAGCTGCACCGTGACAGTCACAACTGATGTTTCTTCCATAAACCTCAGCCAGACAAAACTGAGCATGAAACCTGGCGAGAAGAAGAAACTGACCGCAACAGCCTTACCAGCTACCGCTTCCAATAAGACTGTTTCCTGGGGCACAAGCAACAAAAAAGTTGCCACCGTCAAGAACGGCACCGTGACAGCCAATAAACCGGGAACTGCCAAGATAACGGCACAAATAGGCAACGTAAAAGCGACCTGTACCGTAACCGTCAAAAAGGTTAAGGCAACGAGCGTTAAGCTGAACAAGAAGAAAGTTACCATCAAACGCGGCAAATCTGTTAAACTCAAAGCAACGATGAAGCCGAAGAACGCAACCGACAGTCTCTCTTGGAAGACTTCTAACAAGAAGGTTGCCACCGTCAAGAACGGCAAAGTGACCGGCAAGTCTGCCGGCAAAGCCAAAATCACCGTCAAGACATCCAGCGGCAAAAAGGCAGTTTGCAATGTAACGGTAAAATAATCTAAGATGAAAAAATACCGGAAAGCATAAAACAAGCTTTCCGGTATTTTTTCATCTTTACAAACGAACAGATGTTTGTTATAATGTTCCAAGAGGTGTTACACATGTCAGAACGGTTAATCTTTCACATAGATGTGAATTCTGCCTACCTGTCATGGTCGGCAGCAGAAAAATTAAAACTGGGGGCGCGGCGCGACCTGAGGGCTGTCCCTTCCATCATCGGCGGTGATATGGCAAGCCGCCACGGCGTTGTGCTTGCAAAATCAATTCCGGCAAAATCATATGGCATTGCTACCGGGGAACCGGTGGCACATGCACTGCAGAAATGCCCGCATCTCGTCTTGGAACCGCCCAACCACAAGCTGTACCGTCAGTACAGCCAGCGTCTGATGGAACTGCTGATGAATTTCTGCCCCCTGATTGAACAGGTAAGTATTGATGAGTGTTATATGGATTTTACAGAATATGGATGCCGCTACGAGAACCCCATTGCTGCAGCTGCCCAAATCAAAGATACGGTCAGGAATACACTGGGATTTACGGTAAATATCGGCCTCTCCTCCAACAAGCTGCTGGCAAAGATGGCATCCGACTTCCAGAAGCCGGACAAGATACACACTTTGTTTCCGAAGGAGATTCCCGCAAAAATGTGGCATCTGCCTGTGCGGGAGCTTTACATGGTAGGCAAGTCTTCCGCTGCCACGCTGGAGAAACTGGAGATACTCACCATCGGTGACCTGGCGCACACCAACCCTCAGATTTTAGAAAGCCATATGAAAAAGCACGGACGCCTAATCTGGGAATTTGCCAATGGCATCGATGACTCCCCTGTCCAGACAGAGGACAGTGAACTCAAAGGAGTAGGCAACCGCACAACACTCACGCGAAACGCTGAGACTTCCGAGGATGCCAAGCGCGCACTGCGCTCCCTGTGCAGCCAGGTTGCTGCCCGCTTACAGAAATATGGGCAGTATGCCGGCATGGTCAGCACAGAAATCCGCTATGCTTCCTTCACTGAGGTTTCCCATCAGCGCAAGCTTGCCACGGCTACTGCCGAGGCAGATATCCTCTACCGCCAGGCCTGCCTTCTCTTTGATGAACTTTGGAACGGAGCGCCCATCCGTCTGCTTGGCGTACGTACCTCCAAACTCACAGACACGCCGGAACCGGTACAGATGAATCTTTTCGACTATACCGCAAACTGGCTGTTATAGAGTTCTGAGTAGAATCCACCCTGTTTCAGCAATTCCTCATGATTCCCCTGTTCCAGAATATGCCCATCTTTCATCACCAGGATGATGTCTGCCTCCTGGATGGTGGACAGGCGATGCGCCACAATGAAGCTCGTACGCCCCTCCATCATCCTGGCAAAGGCATTCTGTATCTTCATCTCCGTCCTGGTATCAATGGAGGAGGTCGCCTCATCAAGGATAAGCATAGGCGGCAGACAGAGCATGACCCTGGCAATGCAAAGAAGCTGCTTCTGCCCCACGGAAAGGCTTCCGCCCTCCTCGCCTATCACAGTATCATAACCATTGGGCAGACGCTTGATAAAACTGTGGGCATGTGCCGCTTTTGCTGCCGCAAGAATTTCCTCTTCCGTGGCATCTGGCTTGCCCATTACAAGGTTCTCGCGGATAGTCCCCGCTTTCAGCCAGGTCTCCTGCAAGACCATGCCGTAACTTTCCCGCAGACTCTTTCTTGTTACCTCACGAATATCCTCCCCTTCCACCTGAATGCTTCCGCCGTCCACATCGTAGAAACGCATCAGAAGATTGATAATCGTCGTCTTCCCACAGCCAGTCGGTCCCACGATTGCCACCCGCTGCCCCGGCTTTACAATGAGGTTGAAATCCTCAATCAGCTTCTTATCCGGGGAATAGGAGAAATATACGTGCTGCAAATCCACGTTCCCTTTGACATCTGCCAAAACCTGGGCATTCTCCGACTCCGGCGTCTGCGGCTTTTCATCAATCAGCGCAAAGATGCGCCCCGCACAGGCGAGGGCATTCTGCAGCTCTGTCACCACGCCGGAAATTTCATTAAAAGGTTTCGTGTACTGATTCGCATAGCTGAGGAAACAGGAAAGCTGCCCGACCGTAAGCACACCGCGCCCAGACATGGCAAGGAATGCTCCCACAAGCGCGACCCCGGTATATACCAGGCTGTTGACAAAGCGCGTACTGGGGTTTGTCAGCGAAGAGAAAAACGTAGCCCGAAGCGAGGCTTTCTCCAACCGACCATTTATCTCATCAAATTTTTCCAATACATCCTTCTCTTTGGAAAATGCCTGCACCACTTTCTGGTTTTCAATCATCTCATTAATCAATGAAGTCTGCTCCCCGCGGGTCGTAGACTGGAGCATAAACATGGAAAATGTCCTGCGGGCAATAAAACTCGCCACAAACAGGGACACCGGTGTTACCAGCACGACTACCAGCGTAATTTTGACATTGATGCTCAGCATAAACAGCAATGTCCCCAGAATCGTAATCACCCCGGTAAACAGCTGGGAAAATCCCATCAAAAGCCCATCGGCAAACTGGTCGACATCGGCAATTACACGGCTCACCAGCTCTCCATGGGAATGGGCATCGATGAATTTCAGGGGCAAGATTTCAATTTTGGCAAATGCCTCCCGGCGCACATCCTGCACCACCTCATAAGTAATCTTATTATTGCAGACATTCATCAGCCATTGCGCAATCGCCGTCAGCACAAGGATGACCCCCATTTTCGCCAACAGTTCCATTATCACTGGGAACACTACCTGCCCCGGTCCTAAGATATGGTCGATGACCTCACCGGTCAGCACCGGAAAATACAGCGTGGATGCCACAGTCACCACAGCGAAAAGCAAAGACATTATCAAATACACCCGGTAAGATTTTATATATTTTAAGACTTTCTTTAATGTTTCCATTTGACCTTTTTTCTTCTTCATAGCCTACCTCCGCGTTTTAAATTACGCTCCTTCGTAACGCCCCATCTATGACATACGTTAAGAATTCATACTATCGCTCTGTTTATACTGGGAATCGTAGATTTCCCGGTAGACATCGCAGCTTTTCAGCAGCTGTTCATGCGTACCCATTCCTACTATCTTCCCATCATCCAGGACAATAATCTTATCTGCATGTTGGATGGAGGACGTACGCTGGGATACGATAAACACGGTAGGCTTCTCTTTCAGCTGGCGGATTGCCCCCCGCAGCCGGGCATCTGTGGCATAATCCAGTGCAGAAGCGCTGTCGTCCAAAATCAAAATCTGCGGCTTGCGCACCAACGCGCGGGCAATTGTCAAACGCTGCCGCTGACCGCCGGAAAAATTCTTCCCGCCCTGCTCCACAGGGGCATCTAGTTTGCCATCTTTTCCTTCCACGACTTCCCTCGCCTGCGCTGTCTCCAATGCCTGATAAATTTCCTCATCCGTGGCATCTGCCTTGCCCCAGCAGAGATTCTCACGGATAGTTCCCTGAAAAAGCACAGCTTTTTGCATGACGATGCCAACCTTTTGCCGCAACTCCTCCAGAGAGTAGTCTTTGACATTTTTTCCCTCAATCAATACCTCGCCTCTTGTCGCATCATAAAACCGCGGTATAAGATGTACCAGGGACGTCTTGCCGGAACCTGTGCCGCCAATCACGCCCACTGTCTCTCCTCTTTGTACGGAAAAATCAATATCTGATAAACTCTCCGCACCAGCTTCCTGGTACGTCAGCCCTACCCTGGAAAACTGCACCATGATATCCCTCTTAGGCTTACTGCTTTCTCCATCCTGGGACTGGTGAGAATATCCTTTATCTGCCAAAGCCCGCTCCTCATCTTCTTTGCGAAACGCAGCAGAAGATTCTGCCGGCATCGTGCTCTCAATCTGTAAGATGGACGATACGCGGTTTCCACAGGCAACCGCCTTGGTAATCGTAATAATCAGATTGGCTAGTTTTATCAGTTCCACCAAAATCTGCGACATATAATTGACCAATGCCACCACTTCACCTTGGGTCAGGTTGCCTACATCGACCTGCACCGCCCCGGTATAGAGCAGGACAAGGGTCGCCGCATTGATAATCACATAAGTAACCGGATTTAAAAAGGCGCTGATTTTCCCCACATGCGTCTGCATAAATGTCAAATGCTCCAGCCCTTCCTCAAAACGGCTCTTCTCTTCCTCCTCCTTATGAAAAGCGCGGATTACCCTGGCACCGGTCAGATTCTCCCGCGTAATTCCTAGCACTTTGTCCAATCGCTCCTGCACCTTGCGGTACAAGGGGATGCTGACTGCCATCACGCCAAATACTACCAAAGACAGCAGAGGAATCGTCACCACAAAAATCAAAGCCGCTTTGCCATCTATGGTAAACGCCATCACCATTGCGCCCAGCACAATAAACGGAGAACGCAGGAACAGGCGCAACACCATATTGACGCCGGACTGTACCTGGTTAATATCGCTTGTCATGCGGGTAATCAGGGTAGCCGTGCCCGCTTTATCAATCTCCGAGAAAGAAAAACCCTGAATATGCGCAAACAATGCATGCCGGACTTTCGTGCCAAATCCTGCCGCCGCTTTCGCCGCAAAATATTGAGCCGTCACGGAACTCACCAGCCCGAGCACCCCCAGCGCCACCATCGTCAGGCACATGCGCGCAATATAACCGCCATCTCCATTGGCAATTCCTACATCTATGATTGCCGAGACCACCAACGGTATGATAAGTTCAAACGATGCCTCCAGCATCTTAAACAACGGCGCCAATATGCATTCTTTTTTATATCCTTTCAAGAAAACGAGTAGTTTTTTCATAATGGATTCCTTCACTTTTCTTTAATTATATTTTCTGTCCATTCTTTCTTCATTATTCACATTTTGTCCCTTCCGCCTGTATGGCTTTTTTTAAATGTCGGATTAATATAGCGGAAAGTATGCCAATCAACACGCCCGCAATCGTTCCGGACAAAATCAGCACCGGCAGGTAATACAGCAAGCTAGTGGTTTCCACCACGAAAACTGCGACCACAATCTGCCCAATGTTATGGAAAACGCCGCCCAAAATGCTCACGCCCATAACAGAAAACAATTTCCCTTTCTTGGCAATAATCATTATAACAAGACTTAATATCCCGCCTGCCAGGCTGTAAATCATGCTTGCCGGATTCCCAAACGTCAGTCCTACGAGCAGAATACGCACCACTGATAAGCTACACGCCCAGCGCACATCCAGCAGATACAACGCCACAATCACCACCAGGTTTGCCAGCCCAAGCTTAATGCCAGGCACTCCCAGGTTGATGGGCAGCAGGAACTCTATATATGAAAATACAAATGCCAATGCTGTGAGCATCCCCATATAAGCTACTTTCTTTGCCATTACTATCCTCCCTATGCTGCGCTTCCTTCTCAGTACAGTATTTTTCCTTATAAATTACCTTGTGCCCGCATCGATGCCCAGTTCTTCACCGTTTTCAATCTCCACTACCATCTTGTTGGGCAGACAGACCAGGCTTTCTCCCTGTCCACCAACGGGGCGGTGGTTCACGCACACTTTATCCGGGCAGGAAGCCGCGGTAATCTCCGCCTTTCCATTTTGAATCTGCAGAATATTATAACTGCCGTCTGTCTGGCGAATTTCCACTGTAGTATCTTCAGACAACGGATATCGCCCCTGTTCCTCTCCATCCAGATAGGCCACTGCCTGTGGCTCCCGGGTACTGAGCTTTGAATACAGCGACACTCCGCCAAAACCGGCAAGCGCTGCCACAATAAGCGCTGCCAGCAATATAACATCATTTTTCTTCATCGTTATTAAATCCTCCAGAATAACGGATTTGACCGTCCTTCCCTACCCACATGGCTTCCATATCTTCCATATTTTCCACCAAAGCAAGCCCTGCTTCATATTCCATATTAAAAAGGGCAGTGGAAAAGGCATCCGCCACGCCGGAATCCTTGGTGCGCACTGACACGGAGGAAAAATATTGCGGCGGCATATTCGTATCCGGGTCAATGATATGGCAGTAACGTTCCCCCTCAACCTCGTAATAACGCTGGTAATCCCCGCTGGTGACAATGCAGCCGCTGTCAATTTCCACCGTTGCAATATAAGGCTCCCCATTGTCAGGACGCGGATTTTCCACCCCTACCACCCAGGGCGTTCCATCTGCTTTGCCTCCCACTGCGCAGACATTTCCGCCTACGGAAATCAAGGTGTGCTCCATGCCTATTTCCCTTGCATATTCCGCCACTTTCTGTACCGCATAGCCTTTGCCGATACTGCCCACATCCAAGGACATTTCCCCATCCCTAAGAAAAACTGTCGCTGCTTCCTCATCTATAACCAAATCGTCCATATCCGTATGCACTGCACGTTTGGCAAGTTCTTCTTCTGTGGGAATCCTGGCTTGTTCCTGGCTGCGCAGCCCTTCCTCACGGCAATCATGCCACAAAGAGAGCACGCTGCCATAAGCAATATGAACCTTTCCCTCCGTCCTTGCATACATATCCTTCCCCAGCCTCAGCAAATCGAGGATTTCTCCATCAACTTTTACAGCCTGCTTCCCCGCTGCATCGTTGATAGTCTTAATATTATTGACACCATCATATGTATGGTAGATATCAAAAAGCTGGTGGTAATGGGCAAGTTTTTCCTCTAGCAGCCCAAGTTTCTCCGAGAAATCTTTCTGGCTTTTTGCATACCCGGTAACCGTAGTCACAGTATCAAAACTGCCAAAAAACTGCCCCTCATACCGCTGAAGCTTCTGATTATAGTATTGTATACAGACAACCCCTGCCAGAACGAGAACGGCCGCCACAAGGATTCCTGCCTGACGCAACTTTTTCATGCCTTTTCCTTTCTTAATTATAGAAGCATAACATAGGCAAACTCACCAAACTCCCTATCTTATAGGCAATCCCAGGAAAATTTTTTATGATATAACAGAGGGTATGGAAACGATATTTCTCCGTCTTCCATACCCTCTCCTTCTATATTCCTATGCCCTTGCAACATTTGCTGCCTTATCTATTCTTCGCTTTCCGCAGCATCTCCTGCAGCTGCTCCATCGGAAGCTGCCCCTGCTTCAGAACTGTCTTCTGCAGCTGCTTCATCATCAGCATCCCCTGCTTCAGAACTATCTTCCGCTCCATCGGAAGTTTCCCCATTGTCTGCCTCATCAGAAGCCTCTTCCGTCTGCGTGGTCTTGATGGAAAACAGTTCGTCAAACTTAACTTTTTCCCACTCTTCTTCATTCAGCTCATATTTGACATTTTCCTTATATCCATCCAAAACCTCTGTGTAATGGTCATTCTTACGGTCAGTAACAATGGATTTCTTCTTATTCTCAGTGGCTTCCTCATCGAAAGCGCTCTCCATGCGCACGACATAGTAATTGTCGTCCGTAGAAATCACCTCACTGATTTCACCCTCCTTAAGCTTCTTTGCCGCCTCAATCACTGCATCATCTAAAGTATAACTCTCATCGTTATCGCCAAAAGTAGCTTCCGATGCGGTATATCCCGCATTCTCTGCTGCAGTCTTAAAATCATCTGCCGCTGCTGCCTGAAATGCTTCTACTTCTTTCTTTATATTTTCTTTCTCTTCATCGGTGTAATCCACCGTCTCGCCATTCTCATCAGTCTTGGACTTGCACCCCACCTGCACATAGCTGATTTTCTTCTGGGCTGCTTCCTCATCCGTCACATTTGTATCGACTTCGGCATCCATCGCACTGCGCATCTTGGACTGAATCGTGGACAGGCGCAGCATTTCTTTCACATATTCCTTCGTTGCCCCCAGCTGCTTAATCGCTTTTTTAGAGTTATCATTCATAAAAGTCTCTGCAGCTTCATCCATCTTTGCCAGTTCCTCTTCTGTGATTTCCACCTTGTAATCCGCCATATGCTTTTCCAGCACATAGAAATTTTCAATATTCTCTGACACGCTATTCTTTACAGAAGTCTCCGTATCTGTGCCCTCGCCGAACAAATCCTGGCTCCAGATATCCTGGTCGCCGAACATGGAAGAAAACTGTCCATCATAAATCGCCTGCTGGTATCTCGCCATAAAATTCATAAATCCCATACTGATTTCTTGTCCATCCAGCGTTGCGCCAACACTCTTTGCATCAATACTATTGCCGCATCCAGTTAATGCGGACACTCCCAACACCGCTGCCATAAGCAACGGCAGTAATCTTCTTGCTTTCATATTATCCTCCTGTGCATTTCTGCCGGGTTTCCCGGCGCATTTAATAGTATTATAGTTCTTTTTTTTCGTGCTAGCAACAGTTTTTCTCGGAATTCACACTTTTTTCGTAACTATTCAGCCTTAAAATTTTCAATTACATTTTCCACAGCGGCTATTTACACAAATAGCATAAAAATATTTATGGGAACATTTCTGGATTCAGTGGATTTCCTCTCCTATGCCAAAAGGCAGACATTTGAGGGATTTCGTGTATCCCTTGCCTCCAGGAGAGGG
>CANOFO010000036.1 GCA_947565305.1 uncultured Lachnospiraceae bacterium
ATTGATTTCCTCCTGAATACCGCAGTCCTCTATCACGCGATACTCTTTTTATTATATGTGCATTCCCTTTGAAAATCAATATTTCTTTGCTAAACTTTTTATGAATTTTTTTGTGAAAGTCCTAGATTTCTTTTCACTTAGGTTGTATAATATAATAATTGTTGGACAAACTAATCATTTCAGAATTTAAGGAGGATTACCTATGCCCGTAAAATACGTCTTTGTCACCGGCGGAGTCGTTTCCGGCCTCGGAAAAGGAATTACCGCTGCCTCTTTGGGCCGCTTACTGAAAGCGCGCGGATACAAGGTTACCATGCAGAAATTTGACCCCTATATCAATATTGATCCCGGAACCATGAACCCCATCCAGCACGGAGAGGTATTTGTTACCGATGACGGGGCAGAGACGGATCTTGATTTAGGTCATTACGAGCGTTTCATTGATGAAAATTTAAGTAAAAATTCTAACGTTACCACCGGCAAGGTATACTGGTCCGTCCTGCAGAAAGAGCGGCGCGGCGACTATGGCGGTGGAACTGTACAGGTAATTCCTCATATTACCAATGAAATCAAGAGCCGTTTTTACCGGAATTTTACTACGGAAGAGACCCATATTGCCATCATCGAAGTCGGCGGAACTGTAGGAGATATGGAGAGCCAGCCTTTCTTAGAATCCATCCGCCAGTTCCAGCATGAAGTGGGGCATGAAAATGCCATTCTGATTCATGTAACGCTGATTCCCTATATCAACGCTTCCGGTGAGATGAAGACGAAACCCACCCAGGCAAGCGTTAAGGAACTGCAGGGCATGGGAATCCAGCCCGATATTATTGTTTGCCGTTCCGAGCATCCTTTAGACCAGGGAATCAAAGACAAAATTTCCTTATTTTGCAATGTCCCCTGCAGCCGTGTCCTGCAGAATCTGGACGTAGAATATCTTTATGAAGCCCCGCTTGCCATGGAGAAAGAAAATCTGGCGCAAGTGGCCTGTGAGTGTCTCCATCTGGACTGCCCAGAACCTGACCTTACCGATTGGATTGATATGGTTGATGCCTTACGCTATCCAGACAAAGAGGTAAATGTTGCCCTGGTCGGCAAGTATACGGCGCTGCACGATGCTTATATCTCCGTGGTAGAAGCGCTGAAGCACGGTGGCATTGCGGAACGCGCTACCGTCAATATCAAATGGGTAGATTCTGAATTATTAAATGATGAAAACGTAGAGGAAATCCTCGGCGATATACAGGGCATTTTAGTTCCTGGCGGTTTTGGGGACCGCGGTGTGGAGGGCATGATAACAGCTGCCAGATATGCACGTGAACATAAGATACCATATCTCGGTCTCTGCCTGGGAATGCAGGTGGCAATCATCGAATGTGCCAGAAGCCTCTGCGGTTTCCATGATGCACATAGTATTGAGCTTAATCCCAATACCACCCATCCAGTGATTGCTCTGATGCCCGACCAGAGTGATGTGGAAGACATAGGCGGGACATTGCGTCTCGGCTCTTATCCCTGTGTGCTGGACACTTCCTCCAGGGCATACCAGGTTTATGGCGAGCAGACTATCCATGAAAGACACCGACACCGTTACGAAGTCAACAATGACTACCGTTCCATACTCACAGAACATGGCATGAAGCTTTGCGGCCTGTCACCGGACAACCGGATTGTCGAGATGGTGGAACTAACAGACCACCCCTGGTTTGTGGCCACTCAGGCTCACCCGGAACTCAAGTCCAGACCGAACCGTCCTCATCCATTGTTCAAAGGATTTGTGGAAGCAGCATTGAAAAACAGGAAATAGACAACAAGGGCCGTTACAAGACTGTAACGGCTCTCTTTCATCTACAAAGGCAATGCCCCCACCCCGGCAAATACTCCTATATTGGGATATTGCTCCAGCGCTTCCTTTGTCGTAGTGCCAGTAGTGACCCCGGCAAAGTCCACGCCCGCTGCCTGAGCGGTTCTGGCGTCCACCAGGCTGTCCCCCACATAAAGCACTTCCTTTTTCGACAGGTTCCATATTTCCACTACCTGCAAAAGCCCTTCCGGGTCAGGCTTGGGATATCTTACGCTGTCCCCGCCGATAATAATATCAAACAACTCTGTCTCCTTGTATTTCTCCAAAATTCCCTCTATCCGGTGACGGTATTTTGTCGTCACAACTCCAAGCTTATATCCCTGTTCCTTCCACTGCCGCACACATGGTAACACACCGGGATAAAAACTGGACTTTTCTGTCATCACCTGGTCTGCTTTCTCCATAAACAGCCTTGCAAATTCATTGTCTTCTGCTTCTTTCCCTTCCAGCCCCTGCGCCTTTACTAATACATGGTAAACCTCCTGCAGATGCAAACCGATTGTCCTGCGTATCGTCTCAAGCTCTGCCGGTTGGTAACCCAGGCATTCCAGGGCATAGTTTGCACAGAGCACAATACCATCTGTAGAATCTCCCAGCGTATAGTCAAAATCAAACAGCAATCCTTTGTATTTCATATCGCAATCCTCCGCCAGCAGCTGCAACGTTTTTAATTACAGTTCAGCCTTAAAATGATTCAAACCCATATTTTTTCAACAGCTTTTTCAGCTTCTTTTTCGCCCGCCTGGACATATGCCCGACATTATCCGGGCTTTTGCCGAGGACCCTGGCGATTTCTGCAATACTCATGTCATGGTAATACTGCAGAAGCAATATATCACGGTAGGATTTATTCATATGTTTTAACGCCTCTGCCAGAAGTTCCTGCCGTTCCATCTTCTGAAACCTGACATCCAGTTCTTCGTCAAAAACATTTTCCAGCAATTCTTTCCCTAGCTCCTGGTCCACCCGCCGCTTTCTCTGTTTGCAAAGGTTATATGATTTATTTTTCAAGACCGTAAGTATGTAATTCCAGTTCTTCTGCGGGGGATTATTTTTCAGCACATCCAAATTATCCATCAGGGTGACAAATGTCTCCTGTACGACATCCTCAGCATCGTGCCTGTTCTTTAAGATGCAATAAGCCTTACGGTACATTTCATCCCTGTAAGCCTCATATATCTCCTCAAAAAAATCTTTCTCCTGTTCACCATCCAAAAATTGAAAACCATAATATATTTCAGCTGCTTCCAAAAAATTCCTCCCCTTCTAACATGCCCTGCAGCTTCTTTTTTGCCCTGTGTATAATATGCCTGACCGTATCCGGTGATTTACCAAGAAGTTTTCCAATTTCCACTGTGCTCAATTCGTGATAATATCGCAATAGAAGTATATCCCGATGAATCTCACTCATCTGTTCCAGCAAGTGCACAAGAAAATCCCCCTGCTCCAGCTCCAAAACCTTCGTATCAAATTCTACATCCACCATATCCCTCAAAATCTCTTCTGTTATCGGCAGTTCCCTGTCTGCTTGCCGTTTTTTCTTTTTATAACGGTTGAAAGAATTGTTCTTTACTATGGTTACTATGAAGTTCCAGTTCTTCTGAGGGGACTCCTCCTTCATCTTGCTCAAGTGGGGAATCAGCGCAAGCAATGTATCCTGTACCATATCCTCCGCATCCTGCTTACTTTCCAGGATTACATAGGCCGTGTAAAACATTTCATCCTTATATGTTTCATATATTTCCCTTAAAAAATCTTTTTCTTCTTCGGTATCCAACAAACCCAGGCAATGAAACACTTTCGGTACCTCCAAAAAATCAGGGCATAAAAAATCTCCAATAATTCTCTGGATTTTTTATCCCCTTGATTCATCTTTCGTTAAATCTTATGCAATTTCCGATCGTCTGCACTTCCCCAGTACTACTATAGCAAGACGGAAAAATGATTTCAAGGGGTTCCATGTAAAACAGGTACACGGAGCGCGTCTCATTTAACGCTTTTTGCGTAGCTGCGCCAGAATCTCTGGAAACAGTTCTACGCTGCGCCGCAAAATGCCTTGCATATAAGCAATCGCAATTCCATAATTCGTGATAGGCACTCCCTGGTCTGCTGCACATTTGAGACGGTATTTCATTTCCCGCTCTCCCAGCATACAGCCGCCGCAGTGAATAACTAATTTATATTCTGATAAATCCTCCGGAAATTCTGTACCGGAAGAAAGACAGACAGTAAGCTGTTTCTTCGTATATTCCAAAAGCCAGCGCGGAATCTTCACCGAGCCGATATCATCGCATTGCCTGTGATGCGTACAGCCCTCGGAAATCAAAACTTTATCCCCATCCTGTAGGCTTTCAATCGCTGCCGCTCCCTGTACGGCTATCTTTAAGTTTCCTTTATAGCGGGCAAACAAAATGGAAAATGAGGTCAGCGGAATCTCCCCAGGGGTATCGGCACTGACCTGGGCAAATACCTGGCTGTCCGTGATTACCATTGCCGGTTTTTCGCCCAACCGCCTTAATATTTCCTTCAATTCATGTTCCCTGACCACAATCGATGTCGCACCGGACTCCAGAATGTCACGGATTGTCTGCTGCTGCGGCAGAATCAGCCTGCCTTTGGGCGCTGCCGAATCAATAGGCACTACCAGCACCACGAAATCTAAAGGCTTCAGCAAGTCTCCTACAATTTGCCGTTTCGTCTCTTCCTCCACAGCAAGATGTGATATTTTTTCTTTCAGTTCCTCTATCTGAAATCCTGTCCTGGCACTGATCCTTATCATGTTTTCTGCCTCCCCAGGCAGCATATCCTCTGGCAAATTATCTTCCTTCTGCCTTACGTCTTCCTTATTAATTGCCAGCACATAGGGAATCCGCTTCTCCTGAAAAATACCAATCAGTTCCTTTTCTGCTTCCTCTACGCCCACCGTGCCGTCCAACACAAGGACTGCCACATCCGTCTTATTTAAAATCTGCCTGGTCTTCCGCACACGCAGTTCTCCCAATTCCCCTTCATCATCAATCCCCGCCGTATCTATGATGACCACCGGCCCCATTGGCAGCAGTTCCATTGCTTTTGTCACCGGGTCCGTGGTGGTCCCTTTTACTTCAGACACCACGGCAAGTTCCTGCCCAGTCACCGCATTGACGACACTGGATTTGCCTGCATTTCTTCTTCCAAAAAAACCGATATGCACACGGTCCGCAGAAGGTGTACTGTTTAATCCCATGCTGCTTCCTCCTTTCATAGTAACGGCACGCGCCGCAAAGCGTCTCCTGCCAGTTCGTCGGAAACCATTCCAGAAATGCTTCGCATTTGCTTTCCTCCTTTCACATAGTAACGGCACGCGCCGCTTTGCTATACTTTAGAATATGCAGCCTTGCTGCTGATTCCCTGCAGGCTTCCCAACTTACCGGAAAGCGCGCTTATCATATTTTGCGGCGCATCCACTGCGATACTGATAATATTGATACCCTTTTTCGGATAGGGGATGCCCATTCTGCCAATAATATAACTGCCGTATTCATGGAGAATCTGATTCAGTTCCTCCACTGAGGATTCCTCTTCCACAATAATTCCGATAATTGCCACTCTCGATTCCATATTATTTCCTCTCACTCCTCAAACTCCACAGTCACAAAAAATCCTTTGGGCGTCTCCTTAATCTCTGTCACCTTTCCCTCTTTGGATTTCAGCCTCTCCGCAAAAGAATAATTCGCTGACATGGCATATGCTTTGCCGAGGGTGTAATAATAGGAAGTCGGAAGCTTCCCTTCCGTCACCGGAAGCACATCCCCCTCTTTCAGCAGTCCAATACGCTCCATTTTAAATTCCATCTGACGCATAACATCCCTCCCCAAAATGCTCCATTTTAAATTCCATCTGACGCATAATCTTCTCCTTTAAGAACGCTTCCAGGTATAGGGCGTAAACAACAGCAGCAGCGGAAACAGCTCCAGCCGCCCTGCAAGCATATCAAACATCAATACAAACTTTGTAGGCTGGGAATAAACGGCAAAATTGCTGGCTGGCCCTACTTCATTTAATCCAGGTCCAATATTGTTCAAAGTCGCTGCCACCGCGGTAAAGTTCGTGGTAAAATCCAAATTATCCAATGAAATCAACAACGCAGAAACTCCAAAAATCATGACATACGCAATAAAAAATACAGAGATAGAGCGCAGGATTTCCTTGTTTACTACATGATTTTCAAAAGATACCTGACGCACACGCTTCGGGTGAATCAGGTGTGACAATTCATTTTTAACCATTTTCAGCATAATTATCACGCGGGAAACCTTAATTCCTCCCCCCGTACTGCCGGCGCATGCCCCTATAAACATCAGAATTACCAATATCATTTTTGAAAACTGCGGCCACAAATCAAAATCTACTGTGGAATATCCAGTGGTGGTGATTATAGATGCCACCTGGAACGCCGCATGGTGGAATGCCTCAAACAATGAGCGGAAACTGCCGCGAATATTAACGGTAATCAGTAAAATCGCTACAAGGATGATTCCCAGGTAGTAACGCATCTCCTCATGCTTGAACGCCTGCATGGGTTTGCGCGCCCGAATCAGGTAATACACATTAAAATTCACGCCAAATAATATCATGAAAATCGTAATCACCGCCTGAGAGACAACAGAGTAACTGCCGATACTGCTGTTAAGTACGCCAAACCCTCCTGTACCCGCCGTGCCAAAAGACAATGTCATTGCCTCAAAAGGAGACATGCCGGTAATTAAAAGCAATATAATCTGGATAACGGTCAGGAAAATATACATTTCATACAGAATGCGCGCCGTGTGGCGGACTCGTGGCACCAACTTGCCAACCGTCGGCCCCGGGCTCTCCGCACGCATCAGGTGCATATTATAACCGCCAGCCAGCGGAAGGATAGCAAGAATCAGCACCAGTACGCCCATGCCGCCAATCCAGTGGGTAAAGCTGCGCCAAAACAGGTTGCACTTAGATAAGGCTTCCACATCTGGAAGGATACTGGCGCCTGTAGTAGTCAGACCGGAAATCGTCTCAAACAGAGCATCTGTATAACTGGCAAATTCTCCCGACAAAAACAAGGGCAGCGCTCCCATGATACTAAGAAGTATCCAACTCAAAGACACCACCACAAATCCTTCCCTTGCATAAAACACTGTGCTCTTAGGCTTTTTCAGCTTGCCAAGTCCTCCCAGCAGCAAACAGGATGCCAGCACAAGAACATACGCCCAGCCTTCCTTCTCTCCATAAATTAGTGCCACAATGCAGGGCAAAGCCAAAAATAACGCCTGAAACTCCAGAACACGACAGAGAATATATCTGATAATCGAGTAATTCATCGTACTTTTCCACTTCCTTTATTACCGTAAAATATCCTTCAAATCATGAAATCCCTGGTTGGTGGTAACTATCACCACGGTATCCCCAAGCATGATGGAATCTTGTCCGCCCGGCGTAATGATAATGCCTTTGCGGTTAATGCAGGCAATCAGCAGATTGTCCTTCAGGCGCAGTTCCTTTAACGGTACGCCTACCAGTTCCGACTGCTCATTTACCCTGAATTCCAGGGCTTCCACTTTATTTTCAATCAGCCGGTACAGTGTCTCCACATTACTGCCAATGGAGTTCTGCATGGCACGTACATATTGAAGGATATATTCTGCCGTAATATTTTTGGGGTAGAGTACGCTCCCCAAATCCAGACTGTCAATTATCTCATCATAAGAAATCCGATGAACCTTGGTGATGGTCTTCGCTTTGGAAACACTTTTCGCATAAAGGCTGAGCATAATATTCTCTTCATCCAGACTTGTCCAGGATACAAAGGCATGAATGCGCGGAAGCCCCTCCTCATCAAGGAGATTCCGGTCCGTCCCATCTCCGTGAATAATCATGGCCTGTGGCAAAAGTTCACTGAGCTCATTGCAGCGCTCCTTACTCTGCTCAATAATTTTGATTCCGATTCCCATGGGAAGCAGCTGTTTGGCTAAATAGTAGGTGGTCTCGCCGCCCCCCACAATAATGCAGTTCTTAATACGGTTCATTGTCATGCCGATTTTACGGAAGAATTCATTGGCATTCCGCGATGACGCCACTACGGTGATGATATCCTTCTCCTGAAGTTCAAAACTTCCATCCGGGATAAACACCTCTTCCCCACGCTCCACTGCACAAATCAGCACCTCACATCCCAAACCGCCAGAAATATAAGTAAGCGGACGGCCATGCAGCACGGAACCTTCGCCTAATTTACATTTCAGCAGCTCTATCCTGCCCTTGGCAAAAATATCCACCTTAATCGCAGAAGGGAATTTTAAGAGCCTGGAAATCTCGCATGCCGCCGCATATTCTGGGTTAATGACCATGGACAGTCCAAGCTCGCCCTTAATAAATGCAATCTCCTTGTTATACACAGGATTCCTTACCCTGGCAATGGTCTTGCAGTCTCCCGCCTTTTTGGCAATCAGACAGCAAAGCAGATTCAGTTCATCTGAGGCGGTCACTGCAATCATCAAATCTGCTTCTTCAATTCCCGCCTCATTTTGTACCGCCAAACTGGCTCCATTCCCCACAATGCCCATGACATCATGCTGATTTGCCACCTTTTCCACGGTATTTCCATCCACATCTATCACCGTAATATTATGACCTTCCTTACTTAACTGCTCGGTCAGGGTTGCTCCCACATTTCCGCAGCCTACTATGATAATCTGCATGGTATCCTCCCATTTGCACTCTCTGTGTGCGAAATCTTATGTCTTATATTTATTATTTGTCGTATTTTCGTATCAGTCCCAGACCAATGGGATAGGGTCCTGTATGGACGCCGATAGTTGCCCCAATTTGAAAAATCTCAATGGATTCAATCCCTGAATATGTTTTCAGGGAGGATAGCAGTTCATCGCGGAACAATACTGCCTCCTCGTAATCGTAGCCGTAACCTACGACAATATGATAATCATCCGGGGATTCACCGATTTTGCTAAAATGATTCCTGGTCTGTTCAATCAGGCGCTTCAACGCTTTTTTCCGGCTTCTGGTGATACCGGTCGGAAAAATCTCACCTTCCCGCAGCATTATCAAAGGCTTTATGCCCAGTGTAGATGCTGCATTTCCCATCACCTTGCCAATCCTGCCGCCGTGAATCAGATATTCATAATTTCCCACCGTAAAAATAATCCGTCCGCTGGACTTGATACGCTCAATTTGCGCCACTGTCTCCTCAAAGGAAAGGCCTGCTTTCTGCATCCGTACCGTTTCCAGCACCAAAAGCCCCTGGAGTACCGTATTGACGGTAGTGTCCACCACCTCAATCTTTACCTCAGGATACTCTTCCTTTATGGTCGCTGCTGCCGTCCGCGCGGAATTATAGGAACCGCTGAATTTAACGGTGATGCACAGGCAGATAATATCCTTGCCCTCCTTAGCATAGGGGGTAAATGCCTCCACATAATCCTGTACCGATGGCAGGGAAGATTTGGGGAACTTGTCAGGGTTATCTACCATCTGCTGGTAAAACTCCCGGACGCCAATCTCTTCGATTTCTTTCTTGTAATCCCTCCCATCAAATGTCACATAAAAAGGCACAACCTTTATCCCATTTTGTTGGGGGATTTCCTGGCCAAGGTCGCAGGAGCCGTCTGTAATAATCTGATATGCCATGTTTTTTCCTTTCTTATTTAAATTTAGTCGTCCGCTATATTTCTAAAATTCTTCTATCCTGCCGCCGGTAACTGTAAGCAAATCCTGCACTGCTAAATGCAGAGTCGTTCCAATCCTTCCGCCGCTGATATAAATTTTCTCATAATCCAGAGCCGATTTATGGAAAAATACTGGATACTGTTTCTTCATACCCAAGGGGCTGCAGCCGCCCCGCACATACCCGGTTACGGCAGTGATATCTTTTACCGGAATCATCTCTACGGATTTCTCACCGGCAGCTCTCGCTGCTGCTTTCAATTGCACTTCCCGCGCAACCGGAAGCACGAATACATAATACTGTCTGCTTTTGCCCTGAAGCACCAGTGTCTTAAAAGACTGTTCCGGCGCTGCCCCGGTCTTCTTGGCAGTGTGAATCCCATCGATAAATTCATCACATTCATATTGAAGTACCTCATAAGGTATTTTCTTCTTATCCAAAATCCGCATGGCATTTGTCTTAATTTCTTTGTCTTTCGCCATCTTCCCTCCTGTCATCCGACTTATGCAAAACAGAATGGGCAAGTCTAATACTTCCCTGAAAATGACAAAACGGAAGAAATGCTGACTCCTCAGCCCTCCTCCGTCTTTGTCTTTCCTACTAGTCGTCAGATTCTAAACAGCATAATATCACGAAATATTAATTGTGTCAACGCTGGCTGTTTTTTCATCTTCAATAAATAGTAAACAATACTACTTTACTTCGTAACTTTTCTCTTTACAGCTTTACTATATGCGCCATACTTAATTTTCTTGCCAATTTGGGCAAAGCTGCGGACCCTTACATAATAAGTCTTGCCTTTCTTTAAATTCTTCAGCGTATAAGAGGTCTTTGTTGTCTTAACTTTCCTCGCACCCTTAAAATTCTTCTTTAAGGAATATGATATTTCATACCCTTTTGCGCCCGTCTTCTTCAGGGATTTACTGAGTTTTACAAGCATTTTTCCTCCGGCTTTGTTGGTAAGCCTGGAAATTTTATTCGTCTGCGGCATAATGGTAAACCTTATCGTCTGCTGTCCATTATAATTCCCTTTTCCGGAAATAAGCGCCGTTCCCTGTCCAACCTTCTTATTGTTGCTGTAGGAAACATCATAATCTTTGCCCGCTGCTAACGCCTTTCCATTATATGTCACTGTCACCACTGGTTTCTGCGCTTTGCCATTATAGGTAAGCGTCGTTTTCGATAACTTAATTACCGCACCGCCGATGGAAACAACAGGCTGTTTATCATTCTGTCCTGGTCCATCCCCTCCCGGGTTACTTCCTCCTGGTTTATTTCCTCCCGGATTCTCCCCTCCTGGGTTATTTCCTCCCGGATTGTCTCCTCCTGGATTCTCCCCTCCTGGGTTATCTCCTCCTGGATTGTCCCCTCCACCTTGTGTCTCCTTCCACTTTGCCGTCAAAACGATATCTGCCGTAACAGGCGTATTCTCAAAATCAAACGCCGTCTCTTCTCCCTCTGCAAACCATCCCTCAAAGGTATGACCTTCTTTCTCAGGTGTTTGGGGCTGCGATACCTTTTCTCCATCTTTTACCGTCACTGTCCAGCCATCATCCATATTATCCGGATGGAAAGAAACCGTATGGCCTTTCGTCCATCTGGCAGTTAACGTAATATCGGCAGTAATCGGCGTATTCTCAAAATCAAATGCTGCCTCTCCACCCTCTGCGAACCATCCCTCAAAGGCATAACCCTCTTTCTCAGGTGCCTGTGGAGCTTCCGCCATTTCTCCTTTGCCTATTGCTACCGTTGTGGAATCCGAACCATTGTCCGGCTCAAAAGTTACAATATAAGTGATCTTTTCCAGTCTATTTACTGCCTCCTGCAGTAACGCTTCTGCCTCTCTTACTTCCTCCTCAGTCGCCTCCGTGTCAGCAAATGTCTGCCTTACCCCGGCAAGAACCTCCTGGAATGATGTCCAGGAGCCTGATACATAATCATCCTCGTTTAAGGCTTCTGCTGCCGCAATCGCTGCCTCTAAATCCGTCTTATCCCCAAGTTTGACCAGGGCATTTTTCTTGGATTCAAGTTTACCTTGCGCCGCATCCACATCTGCCTGCGACACATCATTGCTCTTGGCAATATCTTCCGCCTCTGTAAGCGCGGTCTGGAGCACTGCCCAGCTCGCCGTTGTATAATCTGCCTGTTTTAATGATTTGACAGTATTTATCAGGGAATTCAAGGCAGTTTTATCTCCAAGCCTTGCCAAAGCATTCTTCTTTGTCTGCAAATCTGCGGCTGCTGCACTTACCTCCGTTTCACTGGTGGGTTTTGTCAACTGCTGTTTTGCCGCCGCTAAAGCCTCCTGCAAATTCTGCCAGCTTGTCGCCGTATAGTCTTCTTCCTTTAATCCTGCTATAACTGTCTCTGCCGATGATACGACTGCCTGTAAATCTGCCGTATCAACATCAAGTCTGGTGAATACAGAACAATGGAATACAATCTCCGAGGTCTTGCCCTGCATGGTGACTGTCGCCGTCAAAGTCACATCTGCGACCGGCTCTTCTGCCCCCGGTAAGGTCACCTTGCCGGAATTATCAATCACATCTGGATTGGAAGATACCCAGGAAATCGTCGCCGCACCACCACATGCCGTAGTCGGAAGCGTAAGCGAACCATCTGTAATGGACATGGACAAACTTCCGTCCTCCCCTTTGGCAATATCCAGGTTCAAAGCTGTCTGCAAATCTGCCATCAATTCATCCTTGATAGACTCTTCCATAAAACCAGTTGCTTCTTCTTCACTGAGCGCATAATCATAGATACGGAAATCTTTGATATTGCCTTTGAAATCTTTATCGCCATTATGCGCATAAATTGCATTGCCAATGTAAGCAAAGGCAACATTGCCCATCTCTGCCGGTGAGTAGTCTGCCGTGACAGTGTTCACTTTTGCGCCGTCTTTGTACAGGCTCAGCGTCTTTCCCTCCATCACAATGGTTAGATGACACCAGGTATTGGCTGCTGGCGCTGCCGTAGTGATTTTATTCGTATTTCCCTGCCATCCTTTGGGACAGGCATTGACTAACAGATTGCCTCCGTCATTTGTATTTACAATAAAATGCTTAGCTCCTCCGTTATCTGGATTACATTGCGTACCATTGCCAAATCCAAACGCATTATGGTTATTCCCCTGGTCATCTTTTACCCAGAAGGAAACCGTCATCCGGTCATTGCCTAAAATACGGTCAAATATCTCTGTCGGCAGGGAGAGATAGCTGGTCCGTGCCGCACCGCCTGTAAAGGCAGCGCCATTTTCTGCGCTAAAGCTGACTCCGGTTGCCGTGGCATCGTACTGGTTGCCAGAAACATCCTTACTGTCTGCTGTCAGTGGATAATGGGCAAGCAGATGTTCACTCGATGTGGATGTATCCTCAGCAGCATTATCATTATAGATAGCTGCTGCCTGTTCCGGTGCAACCGCGCAGCCATATACACGGAAGTCTTTGATGTTGCCTTTGAAATCTTTATCGCCGCCATATGGATTATGGGCATATACCGCGTTTCCAATATACGCAAAAACATTATTCCCCATCTCAGCTAAGGAATAATCCTCGGTGACGGAATCCAGCTTTTCGCCATTTTTATAAACGGTAAGCGTCTTTCCTTCCATCACAATGGAAAGGTGGAACCAGGTATCGGCATTCGGCGCCGGCTTCACGATTTTTGCCGGGTCAGCCCCCCAACCGTTGGGACAGGCGCTTACGACTATATTTCCGCCGTCATTTGAATTCACAATAAAATGTTTCCCTGAGCTACAGGCGGTACTTGCACCAAATCCAAACGCGTTACTTTTGTCTCCCCGGCTGTCCTTCACCCAGAAAGAAACTGTGAGGTTATTGTTATCCTCTGTCCGGTCAAACATCGCCGCCGGCAATGAGATATAGCTGGTACGTGAATTCCCCCCTGTAAATGCTGCTCCGTTTTCCTTGCTAAAGGTAACACCTGTCGCCGTGCCATTATTATGATTTCCTGACACGTCATGGCTGCTGGCGGTCAGCGGATACCAGCCCAGCAGGTTCTCTCTGAGTTCTGCCGTATCCTTTAAATCAAACCCTTTCTCCATCAGCGTCTGCAGCGTTTCTGTTGCTGCCCTGACCTGCGTATTGGTTACCTTGTCTGCACCTGCCTGCACAAGCGCCTGCGCCGTCTCAATGGCGCCCTTTAAAGAGTCCAGGTTATATCTGGCATTCGCAGTATCCTCATAAAATGCTTCTGCTTTCCTGAGGGCAGTGCCTAAATCTGCAAAAACTGCAGCCAATCCTTTTACCTGTATGGTAAATTCTTTCTGCTGCGAATAACTGCCGAGAGAAACTGTTGCCTTTAAAGTCGCGGCTACATCCCCGGAGGCTGGGCAAACCAAGGTAGCCGTCGTGCCGTTTACTTTTAAAACATCTGTGGGATTACAGCTCCATGTAATGGAAGTGCCTGCCACGCCTCCAACTGTCCCTCCGTCAGACGGCAGCGTCATATCCGCTGCCACTTCTGCCGGAATAGCAGACTCTAATGCTTTTATAGTACTTGCAACTTCTAATTTCACGGATTTGTTGCTCTTATAGACGTGCCTTGCTAACTCCTCGGTGGCAAAATCCATAATAATCCAGCCATAGCTTTTGCCATATTCCAGACTTCCGTTGTTGTAGCTGAGGAAGTTGGCATTGATGGTTTCTGCCGACGATTTGGGACTGGAACCTCCTGCCGTACTCATAAAATTCAGGAAATATTGATTCCTGGCATCGTTCTTATTTGGAGGAGAATTCAAGCCCTGCTGCACTGCTTTCCATTTATCACTTACAGAATAGTTATATTGGTCTTGAACATAAAACCCCGTACCCCCACCAGTTACCGAGAAAGATCCTGCCCAAGGCGGGTCTGCATAGGAAGAGGCATTTTGCACACTGTCGCTCCAAAATATCCTTATGCCATTTCCTCCATAATCGTTGCCACCTGGATTGTTATAGTAACGTCTCACCAATACAATCTTGCCCCGGGCATCGCCTAAAGAAGGATTGCCATTTTGCAGAAACCATTTATCTTTTACATCATCCGTAATATATTTATTATAAATTCTGTCTGCAAAGTCTTTATCACTGCTAAAACTTTCATCATCCAGTTTCATGCTCATGACAATCGTTTCCGTACGATGTTCCTCCAGAAAACTATAACAATCCTGCAATACTTTATCTAACAACAGGGTCGTTTTATTGCCGCTGTCCTCAAAACAGTCAGCTAACTTGCCATGAACAACTTTCAATGTCCCCTCATCTGTCGTATTAAGTATACCACCCTTTTTCTTACCCAAACGGATATCCAGAAAACGTATTCCATTATTTAACTGATCCGCTATGCTCGTATCCTGACACTGTGCAGAAGATGAAAAAGATACATTCTGCGTCCCACTGTCGTGCGTCCCCGGAAGGTTAATCTGTGAAATCTTTACGTCATCCTCCAGATTTGACATCCAGTCTGCACTGCTTACTCCCTCCCAGACATCCATTGTTTTCCCCGTTGCTTTTGTTTCCACCGGATAGAAAGTAATTGCCGTACAAAATACAATTCCAGCCAGTGCCGCGCTAAAAATTCTTTTCAACCTTCTTCGCATAAGCAATATCCTCCTCTTTTCCTAATAAAAAAACGTAATTTAGTTATGCAATATTATAACAGATGTCACTAAAAATTTCAGTAAAAATTTTTACTTTCAGCACATTGCACAAGCAAAAGCGTTACTGTTCACTCGTAATCTAATTCTGTAAACAGTAACGCTAAAGTTTTTAAATTATGCGAAGAGGAATTGCAAATCAGGACATGGCGACAACCTTTTTCTTCTTCCATACCAAAACACTATTTCTTCAGAGCCTTGAATGTTAACCCATACTTCTGCGCATACTTCTCTGCTGTGGAGCCCTTCCAGCCGTATATGGTCGTCTTCTTTCCGGAAACAATAAGGTATGGCTCTGAACCATACTCACACATATATTCATCCGCTTCTATTTTGCAGTTCTTATTATAAATATAAACTGATTTCAGATTATCACACTCGGAAAAGGCCCAGATACCAACTCTCTTTACATTTTTCCCCAGCACAGCTTTCTTTAACTTTTTACAGCCTTTAAAGGCTCCCTTTCCTACAGTATGCACATTCCCATTTATCGTAATCGTTTCCAGCTTGTTATTTTCCGTAAACGCATACTGCCCGAGTACCTTTAAGTTCTTTCCCCATCTGACAATTTTCAGCCTTGAGCCCCACAGCCCATAACCCAACCTACTGCTGCCGATCCGCGTCACGCTACCAGGCACTCGGAGAACACTGTATCCTCCCGGATAGTCTATCAGCACGCTTCCCTTCTTATTCAAGAGCACATTGTTCTTCACTGAATACGTCCTATTACTCTTTGATACCGTGATTTTCTTCAGTTTCGGTGCAGTGGACAGCGCAGAGGATGTCAGCATCACACCATTGGGAATGTGCAGCGTCCGTAGGTTCTTTGCCTTGCTCAGGGAATAGACGGACCCAACTTTCATCCCATCTATCTTTTTAGGGATGGTGAGCTCACGCTTCCTCCCCTTATAATTCAATATAATTAGAGAAATTTCGGATTTTTTGCCGTCAAATCCCCAATCACATGTATACACAAATCCGTTCCATGTCCTGACTTCCGTTTCTGCCTCATTATAATCCTCATTCGCCAGGCCCTCCAGCGGGCAGCATGCCACCAGCAATATCGCCGCCAGGAATGCACATATGATTCTTGCCCTATACTTCATCCCGTTCCTCCTAATATCGTTTCACTCCTTGAACTGCCTTGATTGCCATAATCTTGCATACGACGCCAAAGTTTTTCTCGGTTGCAGCAGCAGCCACTCCTGCATCAAACTTTCCATTATTCGCCCTCGCCCCAATCACGCCTACCACCATTGTCCCATGACCGTGCGTATACTGCACTTTTACATATTCTTGATTCTATTCCATATTTATCGTCTTAAACTTCAATCTGAACTTTCTGGCATATTTCTCCGCCGTGGAATCTTTCTTGCCATAAATCGTAACACCTTTTGGAAACGTCCTGTCCATGGAACTGGTATCCAGCTCACAATCTTCATTATAAATATAGACGGATTTCAATTTATTGCAATCCTTAAAAGCAGAGTACTGCACTTCTTTCACTTTCGGTCCTAAAACCACCTTTTTCAGATTCCGGCAGCTGCTAAAGGCTAACGCTTCTATGATTTCTACATTTTTGTTGACCACAAGCGTCCTCAGTCTATAATTGCTTCCAAATGCGTCTACTCCTATCCTTTTGGTATTTTTCCCCCATTGAATCTTCGTAAAATCCCCGTACCGGCATGACATATCATCAACGGTAATTACACTGTCCGGCACCTTCACAGTCTTATACCCGCCAAGATAGCCCAGCAGTTTCGTCCCCTTTTTATTCAGGAGCGCACTGTTCTTTACCTTATATTTCCTATTCTTCCTTGATATCGTAATTTTCTTTAGCTTAGGCGCCGAAGCAAGCGCATACCGCACTTCTATTCCATTCGGTACATGCAGCGTCCTCAGGTTTTTGGCACCATACAGGCTGTTTACCTCCATGACTGTCCTTCCCTTGATTTTTCTCGGTATGGTCAGCTCTCTCGCATCTCCTTCATAATTGTCTATGCTTATCCTGCTGTGGGAATATATGCCAAATTCCTCTTCATAAAATGATGAATAGGTAAATCCATTCCATTTCGCTTCGTATACAACTTCTGCCTTGGTTTCCATCACCAAACCAGATGCAAAAATCAAAACCATGAGAAAACAACAGAGGCTTACGATTCTTTTATTTTTCATTACCCTTCCCCCTAACCAAACATAGATATATCTGTTAAGCCTTTCATCCGCTGAAACTGTGATCTGTCATTGTCATCTCAACTTTAACACATTCCCACTATTCAGGCAATTGTATTTAAAGAAAATTCCCAAAATAGTTGACGTTCACTGCTTACAGCCGGAATGATTCTTTACGAACGCCATATAGTATGACACCATTTCACTGATTCGACAATTCCACCAGTTTTTCCAGGACATGGTATGCCTTGCCGGAATCTATGGAAACTGCTGCCATGTTGATTCCATCTGCTACGTTTTTAGCAATCCCACCGGCGTAAAGGGTTGCGCCTGCATTTAAGAGCACAATATTCCTCTTTGCCCCCTGTACCTGTCCCCGAAGGATTCCCTCTGTAATCCTGGCATTTTCCTTCCCATCACCGCCTTGCAAATCTTCAAGGGAAGCCCGCGTAAAGCCAAACTGTTCCGGCGTTACCTCATAAGTGTATACTTCTCCATCTTTAATCTCGGAGACTATCGTTTTTCCTGTCAGCGTAAATTCATCCATGCAGTCCTCACCGCTTACCACAAATCCGCGCTCCACACCTAAATTGCACATAGCTTTTGCCATTAAATCCGTGAGCGCTGGGTCATAAACTCCCACTACCATGCATTTGGCATCCGAGGGGTTCGCGAGCGGTCCTAAAATGTTAAACACAGACCGTACTCCCATCTCTTTGCGCGCCTGCCCTACATACTTCATTGATTTGTTAAAACTCGGCGCAAACATGAATCCAATCCCGGCCTCTTCCACACATTTTGTTACCACAGCCGGGTCCGCTGTGATGTTGACGCCCAGCGCCTCCAATACATCGCCTGCACCGCTCTTGCTGGAGATGGAACGGTTGCCATGTTTGGCAATCGACAGCCCGGCGCCCGCTGCCACAAGGGCTGAGGTTGTTGATACGTTAAAGGTAAATGTGCGGTCTCCGCCAGTCCCCACCAAATCCACATAATTCTTTGCCCGCGGCGCAATATGCTGCGCTTTCTCCTTCAGAACTGCTGCAAAACCGGTCAATTCATCCAAGGTCTCTCCTTTCATGCGCATTGCCGTAAGAAACGCGCCAATCTGCGCCTGGGTTGCCTCACCGCTTAGCATCTCGTTCATCACCTGTCTTGCCTCTTCCTGTGTCAAATTCTCCCTGTCCACTATTTTTTGAATTGCTGCCTGCATATCAGTCACCTATTTCCTTTCTGTTCTTATCATGGATTTCATTCCTTCTATGAAAGTTCCTGTTATTTTCCGTATTGTATTACAACGCATTTAATTCTCCTTTAAATGCCCGGCAGTAATCTGCCGCTGCTTGTGGTTTATAATCATTTGCTTCCAGCAGACGAATGAAATGGGAACCCACAATCGCTCCGTCAATGACTTCTTTCATTGGAGCCACATCCGCCGCCTGCTCTATGCCAAATCCCATCATCACCGGAATCTTTGAAACTTCCTTTACCTGTGATAGATAGCGGATGATTCCCCTATGGAAATTGCCGCTCTGCCCAGTCACACCCATACCGGAAACACAATATACAAATCCTTTGGCGTTTTCCAGAATTCTGGGAATACGTTCTGCTGATACCGGGGACACCAACTGAATTAATATGGGAGCTCCTTCCTGTTCCAGGGCATTTTTCAAATCATCCTGTTCCTCCAGCGGCAAGTCAGGAATAATTAAACCATCTACACCGCTAATGATGCATTCCTCCACAAATTTATCCAGTCCAAAATGCAGCGCTGTGTTGTAATACATCATAAATATAATAGGAACTTCCACACCCTCGGCACGGATTTCCTTCATCAGCGCAAATACCTTTTTCACATTGGTACCCAATTGGATGGATTTGTAAGAAGCATTCTGGATGACCGGACCGTCTGCCACCGGGTCGGAAAATGGAATTCCCAATTCCAGCACATCCACGCCAGACTGTTCCTGTATCTTTATCAGTTCCTTGCATCCTGCCATGTCCGGCAATCCCGCCGTCATATATGTGATAAAAGCTTTCTCCCCACGCTCCCTTAAATGCTGCATTTTCTGTTCGATTCTATTTTCCATGATTCTACCTCCACTGTGATTGGCTATTGCCGTTTATTTAAGTCATATATCGTATGCACATCTTTATCGCCCCTGCCGGACAGGCATACAATCATAATCTCGTCTGCATTCATTTTCTTCGCCTGTTTCATTGCATAGGCAATGGCATGGGCGCTCTCAATTGCCGGGATGATGCCCTCAATCCTGCAAAGTTCCTGCAATGCAGCTAAAGCTTCCTCATCTGTGATGGATACATACTCTGCCCTGCCGCTGTCCCGCAAATAAGCGTGTTCCGGTCCCACGCCGGGATAGTCCAGCCCCGCCGACACGGAATAAGCAACCTGAACATTCCCATCATCATCCTGCAGCAGATAAGAGTACATCCCATGAAGCGTTCCCGGCTTGCCAAGAGCCATGGCGCTCGCATGTTTTCCTGTTTCAATCCCCAGTCCTGCAGCCTCCACGCCAATCAATTTCACCAACGGTTCCTCTATAAATTCTGCAAACATGCCGATGGAATTGGAGCCTCCGCCCACACATGCCATCACCACGTCCGGCAGTCTTCCCTCCGCCTGCAAAATCTGCTTCTTGCTCTCACGGCTGATAACACTCTGGAATTCTTTCACCATCTTCGGGTATGGGTATGGACCTAATGCTGAGCCAATCACATAAAAGGTATCCTCCGCCGTCTTGGACCAGGTACGGATTGCCTCATTGGTGGCATCTTTTAGTGTTCGGCTTCCCGATTTCACGCACACAACCTTCGCCCCCAGCATTTCCATGCGGAATACATTCAATTCCTGACGCCGCATATCCTCCTCCCCCATATAGACGGTACATTCCATACCAAAGAGCGCCGCCCCGGTGGCAGTTGCCACGCCGTGCTGGCCAGCCCCAGTCTCCGCAATTACTTTTTTCTTTCCCATTCGCTTTGCCAGCAAAACCTGCCCAAGAACGTTGTTGATTTTGTGTGCCCCGGTGTGGTTTAAATCTTCACGCTTCAAATAAATCTTGGTGCCATATTCCCGGCTGAGGTTCTCTGCAAAATAAAGCGGCGTTTCCCGGCCCACATACTGCTTCATATAGTAAGCATATTCCCTTAAAAATTCCTCATCATGAATTGCTTTCTCATATGCCGCATCCAATTCCTCCAATGTATTCATCAGAGACTCCGACACAAACTGCCCGCCAAACTTTCCATAATATCTCTCACTCTTTTTCATGATTCTCTCACCTTTCTTTTCTCCTATATTTCTCGCTGCTCCTGAAAATTTCAGGACCAAGTCCCTTGCTTTTCCCCGCACATTTTCCACGCCGGAGCTGACGTCTACGACATCCGGTTTAAAAATCTTCACCGCTTCCGTAACATTTTCTGCATTTAATCCCCCGGCAAGGATAAACTTTCTGCCTATAAAAATGGTCTTCCTCATCTTTTCTATCATTTCCTGGCTTACTTCCCAGTTAAAAGTCTTGCCGCTCCCCGGCGTCCCTGCATCTATCACATAGCCTGTAATCTCTTCCAACTGTTCCAGCTTCTCCATATCCTCCGGTTTCTGCAGATTGCAGGCCCGCCAGATTGGCAAGCTGCAGTGCCTAACTACTTCCTCCCGCAGCTGTCCATGCACCTGCAGGATATCAAATCTGGCTCTCTCTATCCTCTCCAGCAAATCCAAATCCGGGCTCACAGTAACTGCAACCTGCTTTATGTCTTTATGCAAAAACTTACAGATTTCCTCTGCCTGAGTAAAGCTTACATTGCGTCTGCTCTTCTCCCAAAAGACAAATCCTGCATAATCCGCATGAATCTCATTTAGGTAAGAGGCTTCCTCGACTCTGGTAATTCCGCAGATTTTTATCTGTGGAGTCTGCCTTTTTTCCATTTGCATGATATACCCGCCTTTCCGATTCTATAAGCGCTGCCTGGTCATAATATTTTGCAAAACAGAAATAATCATAAAAATTTCCAGTGTTTTGCTAGTCTGCGCGGGTTTTCTGCTTCCATTAACGCCCTTCCAATAAGAAATGCATCCAAGCGGCAGTCTTTTAAAAACTTCACATCCTCGTCACTGACAATGCCGCTTTCTGACACCAAAATTTTATCATCTGATACCAGCGGCGCTAAGCGTTTTGTGGTCTCCAACCGGATAGAAAAGTCATGCAAATCACGGTTATTAATACCGATTATTTCTACATCCAATTTCAACACACGTTCCATTTCCAGCTCATCATGAACCTCCACCAATGCATCCATGCCCAGCTCCTTTGTTAGCTGATAGAAATCATGCAGCTGCGCATCATCTAAAATTGCCGCAATCAGCAAAATGGCATCTGCACCAATTGCCCGCGCCTCGTAAAATTGATATTCCTCTATCATAAAATCCTTGCGAAGGATGGGCAACTGGGACATTCCCTGGATTTCCTGCAGATACTCTGCACTTCCATTGAAATGGTCTTCCTCCGTCAGGCAGGAAATGGCATCTACGGACTGGTTGTATTCCTCAATCCGCTGCGTAAGATTGATTTTTCTCTCAATCCTTCCCAGGCTGGGTGAGGCTTTCTTAAACTCTCCGATAATGGAAATCCCTGTCTTCGCCAAGGCAGCACAAAAGGATGGGTGCTGCGGGTTTTCACGGATAACTTCTTGCGCCAGCCTGCGCATTTCTTTTTCACCGATTCTGGCTTTATGCCCATTGAGCCGCAATTTCTTATCTTCTACAATCTTATCTAATACCATTTTTGCTCCTTTCCGATTACATCATTTGCAGCACTATCCAACATTGAACTTACATGTTCAGATAACACCGTTCACAAAGTTATCAATCATTCTTTTTCCATGCTCCGTATAGATAGATTCAGGATGGAACTGCAGCCCCACAACCGGATATTTTCTGTGACGCATCGCCATAATCTCTCCATCTTCCGTTTGCGCCAGCACTTTCAGGCAATCCGGTAAATCCTTTTTCTGTACGGCAAGCGAATGGTAGCGGGCTATCTTAATCGGGGAATCGATTCCTTTGAAAATGCTCTCACCATTATGTTTGATTATAGACTGCTTACCGTGGCACAACCGTTTCGCATAGCTGACTGTACCACCCAACGCCTCCCCGATACACTGATGTCCCAGACAGATACCCAAAATAGGAATTGTATCCAGGAACGCTTTTACTGCCTCCATACAGATTCCGGCTTCTTTTGGATTCTTCGGTCCCGGCGAAAGCACAATGCGCTCTGGTGTTAAATCCCTGATTTCCTCAATGGTAATCTTATCATTGCGCACCACCTTGATATTTTCCGTAAAAATTCCCATGTACTGGTACAGATTATAGGTAAAGGAATCATAGTTATCAATTAGCAGTATCATCATCTTCCTCCTAGTATAATAATGGTATCGGCACGCAACGCTTTGCGTCACCTGCCAG
>CANOFO010000037.1 GCA_947565305.1 uncultured Lachnospiraceae bacterium
GGAAATATATGTTGCTCCCGATGCTGAAGCACACAAGGCTTTTACAGTAGGAAAGTCTTAAGCTTGATTTCCGGTTTATTCTGTCTGCGGGACCACTCCTGACTCAGATTTGCCGTTTTTACTAAATCTCTTTTGTCATCATCACAGATGGCAAGACGAAGCATTTTCATACACCTCTTTCGTAGAATTTCCATATAAATTATATAATTTTATTGTCTATAATGCCAGATTTTGGGATGAACAATGTTTTTTTGGGGATAATTTCATGACTGAAAATGTCTTATTTGTTGCAAAAAACGCATAATTGGTGTAAACAGACCCAAAAAGGAAAATTTTCGTTAGGATAGGAGAGGCAATAAGAATACATGCCGTCATTTCATTAAGGATGGATAAGGAGACGAGATGAGCAGGACGATAAGAAATAACGTGTATCTGATAGCATTCTGCGGTATTATGGGAGCCGTGGCAGGAGGTGTAATATGGGCATTTCTAAAGGCGATGTCCCTGGGCATTGGTTTTTTGTGGGAGTGGGTTCCAGAGCAGTTTCCTATCCCCTGTTACACCATGCTTGTATGTACCGTAGGCGCAGCTTTGATAGGCTGTTTCCGTTGGAAATTCGGGGATTACCCGGAGGAACTCGATGCTGTGATGGCGAAAGTGAAGGCTGAGAAAAAATACGATTATTCCAATATGGCATTGCTTCTCCTTAGCGCGTTGTTTCCGCTGTTGCTTGGAAGCAGCATTGGGCCGGAGGCTGGCCTTACCGGGGTGATTGTAGGTCTTTGTTACTGGGTTGGCGATAACCTCTCTTTCGCAAGACAGAATGCGAAGGAATATTCACAGGTTGGCGCGGCAGTGACGTTGGGAGTTTTATTTCGCTCTCCCCTGTTTGGCGTTTTTGCGGTGGAGGAAGAAAATCTTGATAAGGAGATTGTTAAACTTCCAGGGACTTTGAAGTTATTCCTGTATGGGCTTGCAGCAGCGGCGGGAATGGGCTCGTATATGCTGCTGTCAGAAGTGTTTGGCGCCGGGCTTTCGTCCTTGCCTGCTTTTCCAGATATGCAGCCAGGAGTTTTTGACTATCTGCTGATGGCGGTATATATTTTTCTGGGCTGTCTGCTGGCAAAGTTTTATTTTATCTCGCACAAAGCTGCAGAAAAGACAGTGGCAAAACTTCCGCCGGTGCTGAAAGAGACTGTGGGCGGACTGTGCCTGGGCGGTTTGGGCATGGCAATTCCGGTATTGATGTTTTCTGGCGAAGAGGCAATGGGGGAACTTGTGGAAGGCATTAATGTTTATGCACCGCTCATGCTTGCTGCCATAGCACTGTTAAAAGTGCTGCTCACAAATATCTGTATCCAGTCAGGGCTTAAGGGCGGGCACTTTTTTCCCATCATATATGCTGGGGTATGTCTGGGCTATGCCGCTTCAGGAATTGTCTTTGCCGATGTAGGCGGACATGCAGCGTTTGCGGCGGCAACGGTGACGGCTGCGCTTCTGGGAGGAATCATGAGAAAGCCTCTGGCAGTGACGCTGTTATTGTTTTTGTGTTTTCCGGTTAAACTGTTTTTATGGATTTTCCTTGCGGCAGCAGCGGGAAACATGGTTTTGTCCTTTGCAGACTCTGCAAAAGATAAAAAGAAACAAAAAAATTAAAAATCAGGAGGAATTGTTATGAAAATCTTTACAACGATTATTGGAGTGATTATGGCGATATGCGGAATTTCCTGTATATGTACGCCGGTAATGACATTTTTGGAGGCAGGATATTTTCTGGTAATTTTGCTGTTAGTCTATGGTATTGCGGCGATTATCAGGGCATTTACGGAGAAAAATTACGGCTTGCCGTTTCTGTTCGGCATACTGAGCATTATTCTGGCAATCATAGTTATGGCAGTGCCAGGGCTGAAGCTGATGACAGACGGAATGCTGATATACATTATGGCAGTATGGTTTCTCCTACAGGGAGTTGTGGGCATTTACATGTCCTTCAAGCAGAAGAAGGTTGGAGAAGGCAAGGGCTGGATTTGGACGCTGGTGTTAGGCATTATCGGCGTGCTGGTAGGTATTTATTCCCTGATGCATCCGATGCTTCTGGCGTTCACCTTTGGAATCCTTGTGGGCGTATATTTCATTGAGAGCGGAATCAATTTGATTGTCATGGCGTTTTGTGCTCAAGAGCCGGAGGAATAGGATTATGGGATGAAAGCATGGAAACGTTGTTATAAGGTCCTCAGACGGACCGGAACCTTAAAAATATTCATAAGTTTTCTGCTGTTCCTATGTGCGGCGGCAGCGGCGCTGACTGTGTTGGAACCAGGTATAGACACGTTTGGGGACGGTCTGTGGTACTGTTTTGTCGCTGCCACAACCATCGGTTTTGGCGACCTCTGCGTCACTACAGGAATCGGACGGATAATTACGGTATTCACTGCCATGTATGGAATCCTTATGACCGCCATGGTTCCGGGCGTTGTTGTCAGTTATTATATGGAATACCTGAAAATCCGCGAGAAGGAGACTATTTCAGTTTTCCTGGAAAAGCTGGAGCGGCTGCCGGAACTGTCAAAGGAGGAATTGGAGCAGCTCTCGCAGAGGGTGCGGGAGTTTGAGAAGAAGTAATTAAATAAGTGAGAAACTGCAGGCATTGGATGGGAGTCCGGTGCCTGTTGTTTCTCATTTAGGATGATGTTAGGGTTAAATAAGAATGGATAAAACTAGGGATGCCGAGACATTCCCTTTTCCTAAATTTCCGCTTGAAATATGGGAGAGGATAGTTTATAATCAGTGCAGAAGGTAACGGAGATATTGGTCTGTCCCCATTACCCTAGACGGAAACTTGTCAAGAACAATTAAATAATTACATGGCAGAAGCTATCCACTAGTGCGAGTAGAGGATAGCTTTTTTCTGCCTATTTACGGTTGTTGTGATTATGAATTATCTCCCTACTGTCTGCACTGATTTTAAATATCTTAACATATTCCACATGATAAGACAATTATATAAAATAAAAAAGAAGTGGCGGAAGAGGAATTTTATGGTAGAATAAAGTAGAATTTTGTAATGGAATACCGAGGTATAGATTATTGGTCATGGAGGGGAACGGATGAACAAAAGAGATTATGTTTCTGGTCAGGAAAAAGTAAGGGAAATTATTCTTTTGGAGACTGATAAGAATAAAAAAGGCGATTTATTTAACCGTCGTATGTATGATGTGTTCCATGCGCTTGGGTTTGGGGAACCGCGGTATAATATACCGAAGCCCGGCAGGGAAATTGACCTGGTGCTGCAGCACCGCACGGAGAACCGGATTGCTCTTGTGGAGTGTAAAGCGCATACGGAGAAAATCGGCGGGGCGGACGTAAATAAATTTATGGGGGCGCTTGATGTGGAGCGGGGCAAATACGAGCAGGACGGCAGCAGTGTGGTCGGTTATTTCATCTCGCAGTCCGGCTTTAAGGATACGGTATATGAACAGGAGGAGCAGCGGGCAAAAGCCAGGAAGGAGAGGAACGAGAAGTTTGAGATGATACTGCTGGGGGCGGAGGAGATTGTGCAGGAATTGGTACAGGGCAAAGTTATCTGTTCCCTGCAGCAGGCAGCAAGTGCGGTAAAATGCCAGGAGGAAACATTGCATTTGTGTGAAAAGGCAGATTTGCTCGCCAGTGAAGAGGGATGGATTTGGGTTCTGTATTATTCCAGGTATCCACAACAGGCAGCAACACATGTTGCCTTTGTATATGCAGATGGGAACCAGCTTCTTGACAGGATTGCCCAGTCAATCATTCAACGTGACGCTGCAGGAAATGCGGTTTTTTCTGGTCTTTCCTACATCAAAGCGCCGGAAGGGAAACAGCTTGATGTTAAGGCAGCGCAGGAGGCTTACTTTCAATATCTGAGCAATGAACTGGGGGAAATCCAGTTTGAAGGGATGCCGGCGGATAAGGAAGCCGGGGCGGTGAAAGTGGACTTAGAAAATATATTTGTCCCGCTGCGGTTTTACAGCCAGGAGGCTGATGAAAATGGTAGAATGATCAGATTGGGAAGATTTTCCATTGAAGAGGTTCTGGATATTTCGTTAAGGGCTGCCATACTTGCCAAACCGGGAGGCGGCAAGTCTACCTTAATCCGCAGAATTGCCCTGGCATATGCATATCCAGCGCGTAGGCTGCAGGTAGACGATGGACTGCCTGACAGGGAGTGGTTTCCGGTTTATATCCGCTGCCGTGATTTGGAAAGCAATGCCACAAAAAGTATTATGGAAATCATCGGCATGATTGTCCAGCGCGCGGAAATTACCAGATACCAGGCTGCTTTTACAGCTTTGGTTGAAGATGCGCTGCAGGATGGGCGGGTACTGTTGTTGATTGATGGTCTTGATGAGATATCGGAGGAAAGGTACCGCATCTGCTTTGCAGACCAACTGCGCACGTTTGTGGCGACCTATCCCCATGTGCATCTGCTGGTAACTTCCAGGATGGCGGGGTTTCGGGCAGTTGCAGGGACGATTGCCAATTATTGTAAACAATATACGATTGCCGGGCTTGAAGAAGAACAGATACGTCTTCTGAGCCGAAAATGGCATCAATCTATCTTGGGGAAATCAAAACAGGTGGAAATAGATTCGGATAAGCTCTGTGATGTGATACTTCTTGATGCGAGGATTGCCGCTTTGGCAGAGAATCCGCTTCTGTTAACCACGCTGCTGTTTGTCAAACGCTGTGTGGGCTATCTTCCCACAAAGCGCTGCCGCCTTTACGAAGAGATGATAAAATTGCTTCTTGTAACCTGGAATGCGGGGGCGCATGATAAACTTGACATGGATGAGACCGAGCCGCAGCTGGCATTTGTGGCGTACTGCATGATGGAACAGGGGCAGCAGAAGATAACCAGGGATGGATTGGAGGAATGCATCAGACAGGCGAGGAGGGAACTGCCGGAAATCTTGGGCTACACGGAAGTCTCTCCAGCCAAATTTATTGAACAGGTGGAGGAGAGAAGCAGCCTGCTGATTCAAATGGGCTATGAGGAGGACGAGTTGGGGCGTATGGTGGCGACTTATGAATTTTCCCATCTGAGTTTTCAGGAATACCTGACGGCGAAAGCGATTGTAATGAAGTGGACACCTGATTCACGAAGCATGAATCTGCTGAAAGCATTAAAGCCACATCTAAAAGAAGAGCATTGGAGGGAAGTTGTACCGCTGGCGGCTTTTCTTTCCGGGCGGGACGCGCAGCCATTGATGGAGTATCTGATAGAGGTAAATAAGAAAGAGGAAATTCCCGGCAAAGAAGCGAGTAAGTCTGAGAGATATGTATATAAAGATTCTGACATTCTTATCCTGCATCTTGCTAACTGTATTGCCAATGAGGTGCCTATAAATCGGGAGTTGTTGGAAGAGAGCATATTTGTGCTTGTAAGGAAGAAAAGCCTCCTGGACAAAGTCCAGTTAGGGTTTAATTTGGATTTGGATTTGGATTCCATGGGTTCCATAGACGTATTCGATACGATAGCAAGGAGCAAATATGGCAGCGTCTGCCGTGAAATTGTCCAAAGCAAGCTGTTTGGAGGCTATGAGGACAGATATGTCTATGAGTTCTTAGATACCTGGCTGCAGATGATTTGCTCGGAAAATGAAGACAGCGGCTGTCCCCTTTATATTTTACGGCAGCTTAGAAGCGCTGACCGTCAGGATAAGATAATGGGGGCATTGTTGATGATGAACAGTGTCTATCATAGTGCACGTAAATGGAAACAGAAAGAATTCTATATAGGGGATGAGGAGTGCCAAGAAGCGTTTTCCATTTTGTACCAGATGATGAAATCGAAAGATGCGTTAAGCATTTATGTTTCAGTGTGGTGTATTGCCTGGTCAGGGTATGGGGAAGCAGACATGGTTCCGCATGAGATGGCAGCAGAGATTGCAGAGCAGCTTGTAACCTTATGGCTGGCTGATTTGGATAACTGCTTTGAACTAAAACGCGTAATTTCGTGGGCAATAGCCGAGGTGTGTATGCCAGGTCTGGATATACAGAGAAGAAGCGGTTTGTTGGAAAAGATAGAAGATAACTTTGAGAATCCTCAAAATGACCTGGACAGATTGGCAGCCGTCTCCTTGGCGGTTATCACAGCCTATTGGAGCAAAGAGGAGGCAGAAGAAAAGCTGAGGCAAAAGGGGGCAATAGAGGAATTTCATGTGGGGAACAGTCGGTTATTGGCAGAAAAGGGAGTATTATAAATTGCCAAGGGGGGGATAAAATTTGATAGCGAAATTGATAGAGGATGTAGATAAGATAATTCAGGAAAATAAGTTATACATACCTGAAGGTTATGCAGGATGGCAAACTACAAAGAAGCCAGAATTCAGGGAAGAACTTATGGAAGCTCTGATTAAGCTGCTTGAAAGAGAGGAGGGAAAAATAAGCTACCAACAGAAAATTTCTGTTAATACAGAACGTTACGAAGATGGTGTGAGAAATTTTGCAGTTGTTTTGTTGAAAAGGTTGGTAGTTGAACATGAAGTATTAAAAACAGTCAGGTCGTACAGGCTTTTGTTGGGTCAAAAATATATGGCGTACGCGTTTTACCATTTGCTGGACACGAATGTTATTGAATCACATTATATACTGGAAGATATGATATATAAGAAATATCTCTATTCTGGACTGTTGAAGTTTTACACTACATTTTACGGAAAATTTGCAGACAATGAAGAGGCAATATATCTACTCTGTGAATATTATCCGAAAGGAAATGATTCATGGCTGGATAGGAAGGATGTGGTCAATGCATTGTTTGACCATGTCAGGAATGCGGGTACCCCAGATGATTTGGGTTATGCTTACCGTGGCATTGAGCAGATTCAACAATATATCCATGGGTTGCCGGATGAAGTAATTCGTATGTTATTAAAGGAATACCCTTTGTATGATGTGGTAAATCAGAAGATATACCGTCATCAGATGTTTGCGATTATCAATGGTTCAGGGTTTGTGGAAATGGTTAAGTACAGATTAAAATTCTTTTATCTGGATTCCATGGTGCTGGCGAATTCTTTTAATAATATTTGGCTTGAAGTGGAGAGAGAACGTGATGACAGTATAGAAGTTTATTATAATGATTATGATATAAAGCTAAAGGAACAGAGGATTCAGGTTCTTGAGAAGCCAGAAGCATACTGGGAAAATGATAGTACAAAGAAGCGTCAGTTTTTGGTAGATGATGTGGAGTTGGCAAGTATTTCTTTCAATAAAGGAGATATTATTTTTGCTATCCGGCAAAATGAAGATAGATTTTTCCAGTATTTGTTTCCTTTCAATTATCATGACTGGGCTTTGGAGGATTTGCAGACGCGGGCAGTCCGGGAAAAATTCCGTGCTATGATATTGGATGAAATCAGGGAAACAGAAGAAAAACCCATGGCGTTTTCTTTGCTGTACCTGAACAATAACTGCCGTAGTATGAAAGATAGGCTGCTTGATTTTGACCACAGGTTTATGTTCCAGAAGGAAAATAAAGAATTGAAACGTCAGAAAGAGGGGCGGAAGCCAGGAGTTCACTTTTATGGAAAATCGGTGTACTCGCTTTCCTGTATTGTGGGCAAAAACGGCACAGGAAAAACCAGTATTGTAGATTTTTTGCGGGACAGTTTTTATAAGATGCTTAAGATTCTGGAGGATTTTGATACAGTTTCCTGTACAAATGGGTATGTGGAAAGTGAGGAGTTCCACAGACAGAAAGTTCTTGATAAGGAGACTGATTTTCTGGCAGTGTTCCGTATCGGGGATGAAGATTACTTTTTGACAAATATAGAGGGGATAAAATACACTGGAGCATTGCCATATCAGAAAGGCATTTGCCGCAATTTGGGATTCTGCAAGGTAGTCTATTTTTCCCAGCAGATGCGGGCAGACCAGCTGCTTTCTGCAGAAGATGGGGAGTGGACAAACAGAGAGGAAGTATCCAGTGTATCCAGGGCTTTGGAAGGGTTGGGTCAGTGCGATTATTCTCAAATGAACAGCTATCTGCAGAGAAAAAATACTTTATCCATATTGGAGGAGCAAAATCAATTAAGTCAGCCAGAAGATGAATCAGCGGTGAACAGGGAACTCTGTTATCAGTTTACGTTGTTGAGGAATACAGACATAGAAAAATTTTGTGGGTATCTAGGTATGGAAGAATCGAAAAAGAATACTAATGAACCGAAAAAGGATTTTAAAATATACAGCCTGAAATCAGGGGAAATATTGGAAGAATTTACATTGGAAGATTGTAAGGATGATTCCCCAAGAAAAGGATTTGAGAAGAAATATCTCAGAATGCCCGAAGTGGAAATCGGGTTCTGGTCTTCTGGGCAGTATGCGAAGTTTACGTTTCTGGCAAGGCTGTATTGGTTCCTGGAGGGTTGGCGGAAAGATAAGGATTATTACAGGGAGATATTTCATAGACAGGTGTTTGCGGGAGAGGATGCCCTGCAGCCAGGGGATTCAGCGCTCATCTTTATTGACGAGGGGGAATTGTATTACCATCCAGAGTGGCAGAGGAGGTATCTGGCAACGCTGCTGGATATGCTGCAATTGTGTAAGGAGGAAGCCAGGCTGCAGGTAGTCTTTACAACGAATTCCCCATTTGTGCTGTCGGATGTACTCAAGGAGGACGTGCAATATCTTTCCGGCAGACCGGATGAATTTGGCGATACCCTGGGACAGAATATCCATACATTGCTGAAAAACAATTTCTTTATGGACTATACCATCGGCGAATATAGCAGGAAGCTGATTGAGGCAATCATCGTTCAGATTGGGCAAGCAGACGAAGAATCCAGGAAACAGAAAAATGATATGATAAATTATTTTGATGAGACAGAGGATGAATATGAAATGCTTGGGTTTTTAATTGAGCAGATTGGGGAACCCATATACCGGGACAAGCTGGGGAAAATGCTGGAAGGACGGAGGAAGCAGAATATGACATTCAAAGAAAAACAGATTCAGGAATTGGAGAAGCAGAGGGATGAGCTGCAAAGACAGATTAGCCAGCTAAAGGATGAGGAATATGGTGAGGATTGAACCTTATGACGAAGAGGTAAAAGACAAATATTGGAAATGTATAGATACTATCATAAAAGAGCCAGAGCAGCAGAAGATTCTGGAAAGCTGCCGGAAATATCTTCCGCCAGCTTTTTTCTCACAGAATGCCGGCTTCCAGGAGTTGGTGTTGGCGCCATACGCTAAGCTGAAAGAAGCATATCAATATATAGAAAAAAATAAGTCACGTATGGAGGCGGAATGTTTTAAAAAAGATGCCAAAGGCGAGTTCATGAGGAAGCAATTATACGAGGATTTATATCTGGCATATGAGAAAGTATCCCAAAAGATAGTCGATAAGGTGAAGATGAACGTATTTCTGGTACAGCAGACAGGGCTTACGGTATGTCCCTACTGTAACCGGGATTACATAAATTGCAGGTCTGAGAAGTTGGCAGGAGCGCAGCTGGACCATTTTTATCCGCGTTCAAAATATCCGATATTTTCAGTATGCCTATATAATCTGGTGCCGGCCTGCGGCAACTGCAACCGTATCAAGCATGACGATATGCAGGAATTTGCCTCTCCATTTGATGAGGAAATTGATTGGGAGCATGGCGTCCAATTCAGCTATGAGCCGTTAGATTTAAACAGAAAAAAAATTGTCATCCATGCCAAAGAACCAATCAAACAAAACATACAAAAAATGCACATTGAAGCTGCTTATCAGATTCATGAGATGGAAGTCAATGAATTGTTGGACAAGGTTGAAAAGTATTCCCAGACACAGTTGGAGGAATATAGGCAGGTGTTTGCCGAAGCAGGATTGTCAGAGCAGGAACTAAAGCAGATGGTATTTGGGAAAGAAATTACGGAAGACGATATCAGGAAAAAGCCTTTGGGGAGAATGCTGCGGGACCTGGAAAAGGAATTGAAAATTTATAAGTAATCCGTGACCTATGCAAAAATAATACGAATATTTCTATGTAAGCGCTTATGGGACTTAGAAGAAAGGGGCATGGGAATGGAAGATAAGCAGATTGTCCAGCTGTTTTTGGACAGGAAGGAAGCGGCGATTGAAGAACTCGACAGGAAATACAACCGATATTGCTTTCAGATTGCCTGGAATATCTTAAACAGCCGGGAGGATTCCGAAGAATGCGTCAATGACACATGGTTTCGCACCTGGAATTACATCCCGCCGAAGAAACCGGCGATCCTGTCTTCGTTCATAGGCAGAATTACAAGGGGGCTGGCAATTGACTGTCTGCGTAAAAAATATGCGGCAAAGCGCGTGGATATGCATATGGCGGATGTGGAAGCGGAGACGGCAAAGCTGGATGCCTTAGTCGTGAATACCGTGGAGGATAAGATTTCAGAAAAAGAGTTCTATGAAATCCTTAATGGCTTTCTATGGCAGCTTGCAGAAAGCGACCGGGATATTTTTCTCAGACGTTACTGGCACATGGACAGTATCAAAGAAATCGCCGCAAGGCATGGCAGGACGGAAGGAAGTGTGAAAAACAGCCTGTACCGCAGCCGGAAAAAATTGTGCAAAGTGCTGGAAAAGGAGGGTGTGCCTGTATGAGGGAAGACAGATTTAAGTTTCTGGAAGCGATGGGCAATATAGATGACGAACTGATTTACCAGTCGTGCCAGCCCTGGCAGAAAAAGCGGAGCAGCAAAATACTGGCATTCCATCCGGGGAAAGTAGCTGTGTGCGCAGTGCTGCTGCTGGCGTTATGCCTTACCGGTATCTTCTATCAGCAGGTGGAGGCTGCTATCCGCCATTTTACCACGAAGATAGCAGAGATTATGGGCGTTTCCAATGATTTGCTGCCATACACGGACATTATCGGTGCTTCACAGACCGAGGAGGGTGTTACAGTTACCTTGGAAGAGGTGATTTTGGCAGAAAACCATCTGTACGCTGCCTTTCGTATAGACTGGGAAGATGGCCTCGAATTGGGTAAGGATATGCAGTCGCCCGATATAGGCATTGGACATGATACGAAATTTAACGGTGTGGAAATCGCTAATGTATCCAGCGAAATCTGGATGCCGGAGATGGAGGCGGGTTCAGGTAATTCGCAAAACGTACTTGCTGCCTTTGTCTATAATGATGACAGTTTGCCTTATGATATCAGCGAGGTAGAGTTGGAGATGCAGGTTTTTCTGACAACGGATTGGCAGAGTGAAGGAATCCCCTTTACGTTCCATTTCTCGACGTCGAAGGAGGAACTGCAGAAAGACACCTACAGTATGCCGGTTGACTATGAGATAAAAGCGAGCGGCGGCGCTGCCTTAAGGCTGCAAAAGTTTCAGTTCAATCAGGTGTTCAGCCAGATCAGTGCAAGACCGAATGACATTTTTAATGAGAAAATGTTTGAGAAAAATTACATTCTGCAGGGAACAGACAGCGTGGGAAATCCATTAAGGTATGAAATGTCCGGGGGCGGGGTGGATAATTTGATTTTCGGGTGTATCGGGACGTTGCCATCCGCAGACAGTGAGTGGGTAGAACTGCAGCTTTATGAGGCGGAAATTCCCTCCTCTGAGGAGCAGGAAATTATGAATGACGTCGCAGTAAGGGAAGAGGATTTGCAAGGCGGGACAAAAGAGGAATGCGAGGATTATGCAGGAGCCAGCGTTGTATATAATGTGGATGATTTAGATCATGTGCCGGTTGGTGATAAGATAAGGATTGACTTTTCCCGCCTGTCAGAGAGTGATGTGCAGTCTGTAGTTGCCGAAAAAGGCAAAGCTGCAATTACCTGGGAAGATTTTTCCGCATATCCTTATACAGACGTTGGCAGTGGGCAGTATGTATATGAGTATATCCTTAAGGAGGGTTCCCGGCTGTACCTGAGCGGTTCCTCTCTGAGGGAGAAGCCAGAGAGTATCTATATTATCCACAGAGATGGCACGAGGGAGGAAATAAAATAGTGTGCAACATTTTGCCAGATTTTGGGCTCAGTAAATATGTAGTAACAATGGCAACAGTTATCAGATAGGAGGATGAAGAACATGAAGAGGAAAAAAATTGCAGTATGGGCATTGGCGTTGGGATTGGCGATTACGCCGAATATGGCAATGGCGGCAGGAACAGAAGAAAATCAGCATTCTGTCAGCACGGAAGAGGAATTGCCGGATATCGCAGCGGATGATGCGGAGGTGGATGAGGATATTGCTACAGAAGACATTATGCAAACCGAGGAAGCGGTTGAAGAAGATTTGGAAGAAGAGCTGGAAGTGGATGAGTCCTGTGAAGTAGATGAGGATATCTGCGAAGAGGAAGACGTGGATGAAAATTGGGACGGCACGTGTATGACCGAGGATGCTTTGCCGCCGACAGAGTGCTGGAATACAGAAGACGGTTGGGGTGAAGAGATGTGCGGTATGGAAGTCCCAGAAGAGAGTGGGAACGAAGCGGACGCTGCGGCAGAGGATGGTGCAGCGTCAGATGAGAATGCAGCAGAGCAGCAGACGAATCATGGAACCTCCGGGGCGGAGAATGGGAGTGCCCATAAAGCAGACTATGCCGAGTCGAGGGACAACGAGATTGCTGGCGTTTATCAGACCGTAGGCGGGACGCAGCTTTGTGCAAGCGCTGGGGCAGAGAACACATCTTTTTTGGCGTTGGATGAGGACACCGAAATTTATTGCTATGGATATTATACCGGGGTGGACGGCACGAAATGGTACTATGTCCAATGCTCTCAGGATGGAAATGTTTTTACTGGTTTCTGCAGCAGCGAAAACATTAATTAGGGATAAATGCAAATAAAATACGTTACCACATAAAACGAATGCCAGGAGGAAATCATATTGATTTTGCCCGGCATTCGCTTTTGCATGAAACATTAATATCCCATAGCTTCCTGGACATTTGCTTCCTGGGATGGCTCTTCCGTGAAAACCTTTTTCCAGGAAAGCTTTACCAAAAGCAGGGCGACAATTCCAGACATCATGTCAGCCGCTGCTCCTGCCCACAGCAATCCGTCTATGCCCCAAATAGCACCGAACACGAACATGGCAGGAATCAGGAAGATAATCTGCCGGGAAAGGGATATGACCAAAGCCGGGAGGGGTTTTCCAAGGGACTGAAAGAAAATGCTTATCACCATCCCGCTGGGAATCATGAAGCAAAACAGCAGATAAATCCGAAAACATTTTACGGCAAATTCCATATAGAGCTCCGATTCCTGTCCAAACAGATTGATAATTGATTCTGGAAAGACCTGGAATACAAACAGGGCAAAAACCATGATTGCAGTGCAGGAGACCAGGGACAGACGGAAGGTTTTCTTTACCCTGTCATACTGCCCGCTTCCATAATTATAGCCCAGGATTGGCTGGATGCCAGTGGCAATGCCCATGGCGATACTGGTAATCAGCTGGCTGGCTTTCATGGTGATTCCCAGTGCTGCTAAGGCAATATCAGAGCCATATTTTGAATCTGCGCCGTACTTTACGAGCAGGTTATTTTGGATGGCAATGACCAAGGTGGCAGCAATCTGGCTGAAAAAGGAGGACATGCCGAGGGATATGATATTTCTTGTGACCACTCCTTTGAGGATGAAATTCTGTAGGCTCAGTTTAATTGTCTGAAAACGGAACACGCAGCAAATATAGAAAACGGCATTTAACAATTGCCCGATAATGGTTGCCAGGGCGGCTCCTTTTACGCCCCAATGGAATACAAAAATAAAGATTGGGTCAAGAATAATGTTGGTGATACAGCCAATCAGCATTCCCGCCATGCTGGATTTCGGGCGTCCGTCTGCGCGGATAATATTGCTGAAATTGATGCCGATAATGAAAACAGGAAAGCCCAGTACAATTATCCTACCATAATCAAGGGCGTGGGGCATGACGTCTGGTGTGGCGCCGAACAGGGTGCATAGCGGTTCCAAGAAGATTTCAAATAAAATCAGCAGTAAAATGCTGCTTATCATGCTCAGGGTTATCATATTGCCTACACCATCCGCAGCCTCTTTGGGCTGTTTTTTTCCAAGCTGCAGGCTCATAAAGGCAGAAGCTCCGTTTCCAAGCATGATGGCGATTGCCATTACAATTAAACTCATGGGCATAATTACGTTGGTTGCCGCGTTTCCCAGATATCCAACGCCCTGTCCAATAAATACCTGGTCCACCATATTATAGAGTGAATTAATTACAAGGGAAATGACGCTGGGTACTGCATATTGGATGGCCAGTTTGCCGATTTTTTCTGTTCCAAGAGGATTTGTCATTTCTGTAGTATGATTCATAAGTATCTCCTTTCTTCCGATTATAATTTGTGATAGCACTCATGCTGGTCGAGTGCTAAAACTATTAAAGCATGAATTTCCTTGCATGTGAAGTGAAAAAATGGTATTATCAATGACAAAAATGCAATAATAGGAGAATAATAGTATGAATACACAGCAATTGGAAAGTTTTCTTGCAGTGGCGGAGAATCTCAGTTTTGCGAGGGCGGCAGAGGATTTGAATATTACGCAGTCAGCAGTTTCCAGGCAGATTCATGCGCTGGAAAATGAGTTGGATACCAGGCTGTTTCACCGGACGTCGCGGAGCGTATCCTTGACCCCTGCCGGAATCAGCTTCTATGAAGATGCCAAAAATTTTATGGGAGGGCTGCGGATTGCCACAGAGAAGATAAAACGCCACAGCGCATCCAATATGCAGATTCTGTCCATTGGCTTTGGCAATGATATAGACTGCGAATTGTCGGCAGCGCTTTTGCGGGAGTGCCGCGAACATATCCCTGAGCTGCATCCGTTTTTGCGCATAATTCCGCACCGCTCCATACTGAACCTATTTCTGCAGGATGAGATAGATATCATGTTTGGATTTGCGAGCGATGCACCTGCAAGAGCAGGGATTATTTACGAAGAATTATTCCGGGCGCCGATTTGCTGTGTTATCGCAGCAGACCATGCATATGCCGGAAGGAAAGAAATTAAGGAGCAGGAACTTTACTCAGAGAGCATTATTATTTGTAATTCCTATTCTCTGCCGGCAAAGGCAGCCGTCCTGCAGAACCGCATGGAGCGGCATTTCCCATTGGGTTCTGTATATTATTGCGACAACCTCAATGCTATGCTGACATTGGTGAAAGCGGGATATGGGTTTGGAATTTTGCCGGATATTAAGAGAACCGATTCCCAGATATGCGCCATTCCTTTTGCTGATGTGGAAGACACTTCTTTTGGATTTTCCTATAAAGAGAATTCTCCTAATCCATTGGTGAAAAAGTTTGTCAAGAAAAAACACTTGACACCATAATCCTTTTGTAGTATGATACCACAGGTGGTAAGAATGGAAAAGAAATTGATGCAGACGTATCTCTATGATTTTTATGGAGATTTGCTGAATGAACATCAGCGGAACATATATGGGGATTTTGTGCTCAATGACCTGACCTTGAGCGAGATTGCCGAGGAAGAAGGGATTAGCCGCCAGGGTGTCCATGACCTCGTGAAGCGGTGTGATAAACTGCTGGAGGGATATGAGCAGAAGCTGCATTTACTGGAGCGTTTCTTGAAAATGAAAGAACAGGTTTTAAGGATTCGCACACTTACGGAAACGTATGAAGGTGGGAATAGATGGGAAATGATGGCAGAAATCAGGGCCATTTCGGATGAGATATTAGAGGAGTTATAATATGGCGTTTGACAGCTTGTCTGAAAAATTGCAGAATGTATTTAAATCCCTGCGCAGCAAAGGGATGCTCACGGAAGCAGACGTGAAAGCCGCTTTGAAAGAGGTAAAGCTGGCATTGCTTGAGGCGGATGTTAATTTCAAGGTGGTCAAGCAGTTTGTGAAATCCGTACAGGAGCGTGCTGTAGGCCAGGATGTGATGAACGGTTTAAATCCAGGGCAGATGGTGGTTAAGATTGTAAATGAGGAACTTGTATCCCTCATGGGTTCTGAGACAACGGAGATTGCTTTAAAGCCAGGCTCTGACATTACGGTCATTATGATGGCGGGGCTGCAGGGCGCAGGAAAGACCACCACGACTGCCAAGATTGCCGGGAAGCTCAAGCAGAAGGGGAAGAAGCCTTTGCTGGCGGCATGTGACGTTTACCGTCCAGCGGCTATCCAGCAGCTGCAGATTAATGGAGAGAAACAGAACGTGGAAGTATTTTCCATGGGGGACAGCCATAAGCCGGTGAACATTGCCAAAGCGGCAGTAGAGCACGCCAGGGCAAATGGGCAGAATGTGGTGATTTTAGATACCGCAGGACGGCTGCACATTGATGAAGAGATGATGGAAGAACTGCAGGAAATTAAGGAGCAGGTTGACGTGAGCCAGACGATACTGGTGGTGGATGCCATGACCGGGCAGGATGCCGTAAATGTGGCGACAATGTTCGAGGAAAAGATTGGCATTGACGGCGTGGTGTTGACGAAGTTAGACGGCGATACCAGAGGCGGTGCAGCTTTGTCCATCCGTGCAGTTACCGGCAAGCCGATACTGTATGTGGGTATGGGAGAGAAGCTGTCTGATTTGGAGCAGTTCTACCCAGACCGTATGGCGAACCGTATCCTCGGCATGGGCGATGTGCTGACCTTGATTGAGAAAGCACAGGAGAACATTGACGAGGAGAAGGCAAGGGAATTAGAACAGAAGATGAAGAAAGCCGAGTTCGGCTTTGACGATTATCTGGAATCCATGAATCAGATGAAGAAAATGGGCGGCATTTCCAGTATGCTGCAGATGATGCCAGGGATTGGCGGTTCCCAGATTGCAGAGATTGAAAATGCGGTAGATGAGAAGAAAATGGCAAGGATTGAGGGTATCATTTACTCCATGACCCCCAAAGAGCGGGCGAACCCCTCCTTACTGAATCCCAGCCGCAAGCGCAGAATTGCTGCCGGCGCGGGCGTGGACATCAGCGAAGTCAACCGCCTGGTCAAACAGTTTGAACAGTCCAGGAAGATGCTCAAGCAGATGTCCGGGATGATGGGCGGCAAGGGCAAGCGCCGCGGCGGTTTTAAGCTGCCGTTTGGGCTTTAATTACGGTTACTTAGGTTTAAGTAATATAGATAACAATAATAACCAGGAGGTGAAAAGAATGGTAAAAATCAGGTTAAAGAGAATGGGACAGAAGAAAGCTCCTTTCTATAGAATCATTGTCGCTGATTCCAGGTCTCCGAGGGACGGAAAGTTCATTGAAGAGATTGGAACATATGATCCTACCAAGGATCCAAGTGAATTCCACGTAAATGAAGAATTAGCAAAGAAATGGTTGGCAAATGGCGCTCAGACTACAGATACAGTAGCAAAGATTTTCAAATTAGCCGGCATCGAGAAATAATCTTCGTGAGGTGACGTAATGAAAGAATTAGTAGAGGTAATTGCGAAAGCGCTTGTGGATGTTCCAGAAGAGGTTGTAGTTACAGAGACTGAGAATGACAAGTCCATTGTACTGGAATTACACGTTGCCCAGGCAGATATGGGGAAGGTAATAGGAAAGCAGGGACGGATTGCAAAAGCCATTCGCGCGGTTGTGAAAGCAGCTGCAGCTAAGTGTGACAAGAAAGTTATTGTCGACATTGTACAGTAGCAAACAGTAGGAGAGGCTGTCGTAGAATTGATATTCGGTTTTACGGCAGCTTTTGTATCATAGAAAAATACGGAAACAGAGATAAAAATTTTAGGCTGAACTGAAATTCCCAATGATACAAGGAGAATTGTATATGGAAGATTTGTTGCAGGTGGGAGCGATTACTACAACCCACGGCGTTCGTGGCGAGGTAAAAGTATTTCCCATGACAGATGACGTAAAGCGTTTTAAGAAGTTGAAGAAGGTCCTGCTGGAAGACAGCGGGGAATATCTGGAACTGGAAATTGTTCAGGTCAAATTCTTTAAAAACCTGGCGATTTTGAAATTTAAGGGGCTTGATAACATCAATGATGTAGAAAAATACAAGGGCAGGGGTCTTTTTGTGACAAGGGACCATGCAGTGAAATGTGAGAAAGATGAATATTTCATTGCAGACTTGATTGGCATAGAGGTAAGGACAGAAGAGGGGGAATTATTGGGCGAGCTTACGGATGTGCTGCAGACCGGGGCAAATGATGTATATGTGGTGCGGGTGGATAAGGATTCCCCCTATGCAGACCAGGTAAAGGATAAGAAGAAAGAATTGCTTTTGCCGGCAATCCGTGACTGTATTCTGCAGGTGGACATGCAGGGAAGAAGTATGCGGGTACATCTGATGCCCGGACTAGTGGGAGAAAATGCGGAGGAACTGCCATGAATTTTTATATCCTGACATTATTTCCGCAGATGGTGGATGAGGGGCTGAATACCAGCATTATCGGACGTGCCAAAGAGGCGGGTATCTTGCATATTGAGACTGTGGATATCCGTGATTATTCTGCCAATAAGCATCATAAAGTCGATGATTACCCTTACGGCGGCGGCGCAGGGATGCTGATGCAGGCACAGCCGGTGTACGACGCCTGGAAATCTGTGGCGGACCGTCTCGGCAAGAAGCCGCGGTGTATCTATGTAACGCCCCAGGGCAGTGTATTTAAACAGCAGAAAGCAAAAGAACTTGCCCTGGAGGAGGATTTGATTCTGCTCTGTGGCCATTATGAGGGAATTGACGAGCGCGTCTTAGAAGAGATTGTCACCGATTATTTTTCCATCGGAGATTACGTCCTTACTGGCGGGGAACTGCCGGCTATGGTGATGGTTGACGCTATTTCCCGGATGGTTCCGGGAGTGCTGAGCAATGATGAATCCGGCTGCACGGAGTCTTTTGAGGGAAATCTGCTGGAGTATCCTCAATATTCCCGACCAGAAGAGTGGAGGGGCAAAAAAGTGCCGCCGGTACTGCTTTCCGGCCATCACAAAAATATTGAGACATGGCGTAGGCAGCAGTCCATTCTGCGTACGAAAAAACGCCGCCCCGACTTGTTGGAGGGAGCGGCGCTTACCTGCCAGGAGCAGGAATGGCTAAAAGAATAGCGCATTATTTGTAACAGTTCAGCCAGCCGAAAGAAATCGAGATAAATCATGCTTGCATGGATTTGATGAGATTTCTTTTGGCTGAGGGAACGCCAAGTAATGAGCAAAGTTAACTGCGAAGCAGAGAGAAAATGCCGTAGGCATCTTTGCGAATGGCGTGGGCTGAACTGTTACTATTATTTATGCTGCCAGAGATTTGCTTTTTGGATAAACAGTAATGTCAGAATCATCAGTGCTATGCCAATCGGCAACACGATAATCGCATTTGGCACAAAGCCGGCAATCACATAGCTCACAAAGCTGACAGCTGCCACAGTTAAGGCATAAGGGAGCTGTGTCGATACATGCGTTACATGGTTGCATTGCGCGCCTGCGCTTGCCATGATGGTCGTGTCAGAAATCGGTGAGCAGTGGTCTCCGCAGACGGCGCCGGCCATACATGCAGAAACACAGACAACGCCCAGTGGGTTGTCCAGAGGGAATACAGCAAGGGTAATCGGAATCAGGATGCCGAAAGTTCCCCAGGAAGTTCCCGTTGCAAAGGCAAGGAAAACGCCGATGATAAAAACGATTGCCGGCAGGAACGCCTGGAAACTGCTGGCAGAATTATTTACTACCGCTTCCACAAACTCTTTGGCGCCGAGAGAATCTGTCATTGCCTTTAAACTCCAGGCAAAGGTCAGTATGAGGATTGCCGGAACCATGGATTTAAACCCTTCTGGAATGGCTTCCGCCAGTTCTTTGAATTTGATGGACCTGCGGATTAAATAGTAAGCGGCAGTGATAATTAATGCGATAGCGGAGCCAAGCATAAGGCCAATGGAAGCATCGGAATTGGAAAATGCGTCCACAAAGTTTACGCCCTCGAAGAATCCGCCAGAATAAATCATGCCGATAACGCAGGAAACAATCAATACGGCAATCGGCAATAGCAGGTCGATGACCTTGCCGTTGGGATTGCTGTTTTCATTTACCGCATTTGCATAATCTTCCATGCCGGAGAAGATGTCTCCCTTTTCTTTGGCATTTTTCTCATGGGTAGCCATAGGACCGTAATCCATGCCGGTCAGCGCGAGGAAAATCATCATCACGATTGTCAGTAATGCATAGAAGTTAAAAGGAATTGTGCGGATAAAAAGATAAAGACCGTTGCCGTCTTCCACATAACTTGCCACTGCGGCAGCCCAGGAAGATACCGGTGCGATAATACAGACGGGGGCAGCTGTTGCATCAATGACATATGCCAGCTTTGCCCGGGAGACTTTGCTGCCGTCCGAGACTGGGCGCATGACGCTTCCCACAGTCAGGCAGTTAAAGTAATCATCAATAAAAATCAGTACGCCCAAGGCGATGGTAGCAAGCTGTGCGCCGGCGCGTGTCTTGATATGGGAAGAAGCCCATCGTCCAAATGCGGCGGAACCGCCAGCCTTGTTCATCATTACGACCATGATTCCCAGGATGACCAGGAAAATAAGGATGCCGACATTATAGGAATCTGCAAGCACTGCCACGATACCATCATTGAATACATGGGTGAGCGTTCCCTCAAAACTGAAATTTGAGTAGAGCAGACCGCCGATTACGATTCCTACAAAAAGCGAGGAGTAGACCTCTTTGGTAATCAGGGCAAGCCCAATGGCAATGATGGGCGGAAGCAGCGACCATGCTGTCATATAGAAATGGCTGGTGTTCTCCGCAGCGCCGTCCCCGGTAGCGTATGCCAGAGCAGGAAAAATAAGTACTGCGATGCAGATAAACAGTAAAATGCCTGCAAATTTTTTCCCGCGGATTATAGCTGCCAGGCCTCTCTTGGGGGTGTTCTGGTTGTTTTTCATCTTGTGTCCTCTCTTTCTCCCTCCCAAAATGGAAGAGGTGGATATTTCCATAGTAAATTATATCTAAGGAAGCACTGATCACATTATTGCTTCCTATACGCAGCGTTCCATCTGACAGTCGCCAGACGCCAAAGGAATGCGAAAGCGCTTATAGCAGCTGAATCCCATGTTTCTCTGCTTCTGTGCAGATTTCCTCTTTCCAGAGGGAGGACTGTACCTCGCCAATGTGCGCTTTGCGCAGGAAGAACATACAGATTCTTGATTGGCCGATACCGCCGCCGATGGTCAGGGGGAGTTCTTTGTTCAGGATGGCTTTCTGGAAGGGAAGTTCGGCGCGTTCCGTGCATCCTGCTTTCTCAAGCTGGTCTGCCAGGGAAGCTTCATCCACGCGGATTCCCATAGAAGAAAGTTCCAAAGCGATGTCGAGCACCGGATAGTAGACAACAATGTCCGCGTTCAATCTCCAGTCATCGTAATCCGGAGCCCTGCCATCATGTGGCTCACCGGATTTGAGCTTGTCGCCAATCTGCATGATACATGCTGCACCTTTCTCCTTGCAGATGAGGTATTCGCGTTCCTTAGGGCTAGACTGCGGGTACATTTCTTCCAATTCACCGGTGGTGATAAAATAAATATCATGAGGCAGGATTTCCTCTATGTAGTCATATTGGATTGCCATATATTTCTCTGTTTTGCGCAGGACTTTGTAGACAGTCCGTACCGTTTCTTTAAGGAAATCCAGATTCCTGTCCTCCCTGGAAATAATCTTTTCCCAATCCCACTGGTCCACAAAAATGGAGTGGATATTGTCTGTCTCTTCATCCCTGCGGATGGCGTTCATATCGGTATAAATGCCTTCCCCTATGGAAAAACCATATTTCTTTAAAGCGTAGCGTTTCCATTTTGCCAGAGAATGGACAATCTCAGCAGGCTTTTCATTCTGTTCCTTGATGCCGAAGGTGACAGGACGTTCCACGCCGTTTAAGTTGTCGTTGAGCCCGGAGCCCGGGTCTACGAACAGCGGTGCGGAGACACGCTGCAGATTCAGGCGTTCCGCCAACAGATTCTGAAAAGAATCCTTGACGGTCTTAATGGCAATCTGCGTGTCGTGCAGACTTAGCGCAGACCGGTAATTTTCAGGTATCAATAAGTGTTCCATAAATGTTCTCCTCATCAGATTTTTTGATTTTCTTTTACATTATATGCTTGGCGCTATTTTTTTTCAATAAGTAAGTTGTAGTTTTTGCCAAGATATGAGAGAATAGTCTGTAAATAAGTTTAAGGAGGAAGGCAAATGCGAAGCATTTTTAAAGCTGCCTTCCGACGAACTGGCAGGTGACGCAAAGCGTCGTGTGCCGATACCATTATTATAAGGAGGAAGGCAAAAGCGAAGCATTTTTAAAGCTGCCTTCCGACGAACT
>CANOFO010000038.1 GCA_947565305.1 uncultured Lachnospiraceae bacterium
CTGCCAGTTCGTCGGAAGGCATCTTTAAAAATGCTTCGCATTTGCCTTCCTCCTTATAATGGTATCGGCACGCGACGCTTTGCGTCACCTGCCAGTTCGTCGGAAGGCATCTTTAAAAATGCTTCGCATTTGCCTTCCTCCTTTTTCTCGTTGCCGAACCTGATATTTACGGCTTCTGCCTTCTTTCCCATTTCACCCAAAATATGCGGTGTCTACTTGTGCAGATACGCCATGCGAATCTGCTCCCTGGCCCGCGCAAGCCTTGTCTTCACCGTATTCACATTCATTTCCAAAAGCGCTGCGATTTCTGGAATCTTAAATCCTTCCAGGTAATAAAGAATTAAAACCAGACGGTATTTCTCGTCCACAAGATTCAGCATCTCCTTAAATTCAAATTCTGCCAGCGATGCATCCAGATTCACAGCTTCCGGCATTTCGCCGGGCAGATTTTCCCTCTTATAATGACGCAGAATACGGTTGCAGTTATTAATCAAAATTCGGATTAGCCAAGTCTTGAAATACTCCGGTTTCTGTAAAGTATCCATTTTCTCAAAGCATTTCAGAATCGTACTCTGAATCGCATCTGCCGCATCCTCATCATTGTTCAAGATTGCGCGGGCCACTTTATACATTGCCAACGAATTTCTGTCCATCAATTCCAAAAACGCCTCCACATCCCCCTGAACAGCTTTCTCAATGAGCGTCTGCATATTTCCTGCCCCTCCCTTCCACAGCCTTGCAGCTGTTTTTCTTCTTTTGATTGATTATTTTCTTTGTATACTTATTAGATACCGTTATATGGAAAAAGGTTTCAAAAAAATAAGGGGCTGCCGCAATCAAGTGACAGTCCCATTTTCTTTTTATTCAAACAAATCTGCAAAACAGCTCACTCCAGCATAATCTCTTTCACAGAAATCTTCTTGATTTGCTCAGCATAACAGTGCATGACGACCTCATAGACCACAAGGAAAAATGCCAGCGACAGGAACATGACAGGAAAATCAAACTCGTATGCGGGCACGCCTTCCATGTCCTTGAAGACAACATCCACCATAATTCTCAGCAATGCATATTGGTATACCGTTCCCAGAGCAAAACCGATATACGACATTGGGCGGTAACCGCCGAGCAGCGCATGGCTGCACTCTTTCTGCGAATAGCCGAACACACGCATCATGGCAATTGTCTTTGTGTTGCCTTTTATGACGGTCGTGATTGCCAAAAGAAGCGTTGTGAACGCCAGAACCACCCCAATCAACAGTATCATTATGCCCATCATCTCACTTGCCAGTTCATCCATACTTGCCGCCATCTGCGTCATGGCAGAAAAACAGAAGGATGCGAAAATGATGAAGAAAACAAGGGTTTTTTTCGTCCGCAGCGTATGCTTCCTCAAATCCTCCAGAAAGGGGCAATCGCTGCTTTCCTTGACCCTCTTTATCTTTGATGGGGACTGGTAATTATTTTTCAACAGCAAAAGCACTGGCCTTTTCAATTTCAGCGCAGCATAAAGTACCGCAAGCACGGCAAAGGCAATTGTCGGCAATGCCACAAGGTACAAGAGCAAAGACGGATGGAACGAAACAGCAATCTCCGGCAAAAGCCCGCTTTCGTTCTGCCGTTCATAAAATCCCGGCATCAATAAAAATGCCCCCAGAAACCCAACTGCCGCCCCCAGCAAAACACCTGTAGAAAATACCCAGAAATTCCTGGCGATTCTCAGGTTCGAATAGCCCAATGCTTTTAGTATCCCCAATTCCTTCTTATGGGTATCTATGTAGTGCTTGATATAAAAAAACAGCATCACCACGGAGGTAACCAGCAGACAGCCGCCGCTGACACCGCAGACAACTTTGGCGGTAGATACCTGGGCATGGTAAAATATAACTGCCTGTTCGGAGGACAATAAACCTTCTATCTGCAAGACATCAAGGTAATAATTCAAAAATAACGTACAGACCAAAACCGCACAGCAGGAAATAATGGAAATGCCGATAAGCTTCGCCGCATCTTTTATCCCTACAACCATATGCTCACCATCCAATCTCATATGCCGTCTTAGGCGTTTCATTTGTGCTGACTTCCGTAATCTTCCCACTGTTCATCTTAATGACTGTATTCGCCATCTGGGCAATATTCTGGTTGTGCGTTACCATCACCATCGTAAACCCACGTTCTTTCTGCAAGGCGCTGATATAGTCAAGCACCTGCCTTCCCGTCTGTTCATCCAGTGCGCCTGTCGGCTCATCCAAAAAGAGTACGTTCGGCTTTTTTGCCAATGCCCTGGCAATCGACACCCGCTGCTGCTCGCCGCCGGAAAGCTCACCTGGATACTTTTTCAATTTCTTTTCCAGCCCAACGGCTTTTATAATTTCCCGGTAACCTGACTTACCGGCAAGGTCCGCACCCATGCGCACATTTTTTTCCACCGTCATATTCGGCAGCAGGTAATACTGCTGGAAAATAAACCCGACCGTATCTTTGCGAAAACTGGTCAGTTCACTGTCTGACAGCTTCGTGATATCCCTGCCATCATATTTGACGCTCCCGCCATCCGGCTGCTCCAGTCCTGAAACCACATTCAGGAATGTAGACTTGCCGGAACCGGAGGCTCCCAGAATCACTACGAAATCGCCATCTGCAATCTTTGCCGTGATACCCTTTAACACCAGAAGCTTATTGTCCTTGCTTCCGTAAGACTTCGTGACAGCGTTCACTTCAATCATTCTTCTCACCTTCCCTTAATTCTTTTATCATTGCCTTAAAAACTTCCGTCATCATCCTGCCAATGTCTTCCTGTGTAAATGTACACATGTTTGTTACACAGAGCACCGCGATTCCATGGGTGTAAATCCACAGGTGGCGGTACATCCACTCTGCCTTTTCCCGATTCAGACCGTAACTTTCCTGGATAGAGTCCAATACCTGCTGATAATGTTCCTCAATTACCGGCAATATGTCCCCAATTGCTGGCTTCTTAGGCTGTTCCGACATGAACAATACCTGAAACAGCTTAGGCTCCGCAAGCGCAAACCGGATATACTCTACTCCCACGCCCTTAAAAGCAGGCATTCCTGTCTGCCTGAGGCCTCTGTCCACATATTCGGCATATAACGCCCGTGCTGCTGCCACAACCTCCCGGCAGACCTCATCCATGCTGGGAAACACCGTAAAAATCGGTCTGGCAGAACTGCCAAGCTTCGCCCCTAACGTCCTGGCCGTCAGGGCAGCAAAGCCTTCTGCCCTCACTATTTCCAGGGCGGCATTGATAATTTCTTCCCTTGTAAACTTTGCTTTCGGCGGCATTTCTTCACTCCTTTTTTTCTAAAACATCTGTTTTGCAACGTTTGTTTTATATTAAGTCCATATAATAAATTTGTCAAGTATTTCACCAGCATTTCCTAAATTAAAGAACAAAGTGTGCAGTCGCTTTAGCGTGACAAGGTCTTTCCTAATAAGACAAAAAAACTGCCGTCCTATCATCTGATTCTATCAATGATAAGACAGCAGCCTTACTTTATTCTTTTATTCTGTCAATATCGGTAAGGTTTATACCTGAAGCCGTAAGTATGACTTTCAAGTCCAAATATCGCTCTTTGAGCGCCTGATACACTTCTGACTCTTTATCCGCTAACGACATGAACCTTTGAATTCTGGAAAATTCTTCCACTGATATCTTCAACATCTCTTTCTCAGTCATTCAACCACCACCTTTTCAAAATATAAGCTGCCATTGGTTATGATAATATGATTATAACCAATTATTTAAGGGGTGTAAAGTCTTTCACCGAGGCTTTTACTTTTTTCATGCTGAGCGCACTATTCTCCCGCCATCTATCTCATAAGTGCGGTCACAAATGTATTCGATATCTTTCTCATTGTGCGATGCAAGCAGGATGGTCTTGCCTTTGTCTTTCTCCGCCTTGAGGACGTCCCGCATCTTCTCTGCCATCTGCTTATCCAGCCCATTGAACGGCTCGTCCAATATCAGCACGCTGGGATTTTCCATCAATGCCTGTGCCAGCCCCAGGCGCTGCCTCATGCCAAGGGAGTATTTGCGCACTTTTTTCCTGTTCCCTGGCTCCAGACCAACCAGTTCCATATAACGGCAAATCTCTTCCTTGCCAATCTCCTTGCGGATGCTCGCCAAAAGCTTCAGATTCTCATAGCCGCTCAGATAAGGCATAAACCCTGGAACCTCAATGATAAATCCTGTGCTTTGTGGAAACTCCGTATCCCGCCCTATCTTCTTCCCCAGCACTTCAATTTCACCTGTGAACATGCGGTTAAAACCGCAGATGCATTTCATCAGCATTGTCTTCCCGGAACCGTTGCCCCCTATGATGCCCACCGCCTCACCCGCTGCGGCATCCATAGACACCTCCCGAAGAATATTCTGTTTATTTATGGTAAGCGACACATTCTTTACCTGAATCATGGTATTACGTCTCCTCCTATCATATCAATGCTAACTTTCTGTACTTTGCGGTACGCCATCACACCCAAAATCAGTAATAAAACAATAAACAATGCCACAGACAGCCAGGGAGGAAACACATATCTGCGAAAATATTTCTGGTAATGGATGCTCAGCACGGAATGGCTGAAAGGAAGCGCCCACATCAGCGCGCTTTTGGTGACAAACAGCCCACATCCCAAGGCAAGCTGGGCGGCAACAAGCAAAAGCGCCAACAGCTTCTTCCCATACAGGCAGCCAAGCAGGAAAGCCATGGAACACAGAATTAAGAATAACGCTAACAGGAGATAGGACAAAAACAGCGCCTGATAAGGCGGCATCTGCCAGTACAAATTCGGTGCTATCAATGTGCCCATATGTATGCCGCCTACATTGCCCAGCTTATCGTAATCCGTGACCGGTATGCTCCAGCCATCCGCCAAAAATGAAATTCCCACTGTCTGAACCAGGGTCACGCCAATGATTGCTGCGCAAAAAGATACGGCTGACAGCAGCTGGAAAAGCATTTCCCCTAATATCCAGTTTCTCCTCCCCATGCGGGCCAGATAATAAAGCATATTCCCATCCACAGTGGGAAACGGCGCGATTAATACAAGAAAAATCAATGGAAATAAAAGCAGGGAAAACCCGGAGTTTGCCACGGCAATGCTTGTCTCGAACATATTCAGCGGCTGCGCCATTTCCTCCGCTGCCCGCATCATCGGACGCACAATCAGTTCATGTATCGGTACAGACGCCGCAAGCACCATCAGGAACCGGGGATTTTTCAGCCATCTGGCATATTCACTCCCTGCCACCAACAAAATACTTTTGATTGCCAGATTCATAGGCCAACACCCTCCATCGCAAAGCAGACAAGCTTACAGCAAATTCTTATGACAATAAAACGTTGTTGCATAAGTAATTCAGCAGAAACACCAGACAGAAATCTACGCACAAATCATTGTACAGCACAACGCACAGCCAGGTAAGCATTGACAGGACCATGCCGTAAACCAGAAAATAAACAAACTTCGCCACTATATGCGCACACAGGCTCCAGACTGTCACTGCCGCCCCGCCAACCACGTCCATTTCCCCATAACTGGGATTGAGGGGAAAATAGCATACAATTATCAGAATATAAAGCCCCAGCCCCAACAGGAGGACAGCCGCATCGCTGGCAAAAGCATGGCAGAATTTGGCACGAAAATAGCTGAACGTACTCTGCCTTCCTTTCACATACAGATAAAAGCCGCTCTTACGCTCATCGGCGATACAGGAAGCAAACGGAAGCGCCGCCACTGGCAGAAGCAAGGAGAACCAGCCCGATATCCCCGCATCAAAAACCTGCGTAATATCGCAAGTCTTCACAGCTTCGCGCGGCAGCTCCCAGATAGCCCGAAAGACGGAATACACCTTCTCATTGATGATAATCAAATCCGCGGACATGCAGATAAGCAGCACAGCCAAAACGCAGAACAGATAGTATGTTTTTTTCTTCCTGAATAATATTCCCATATACGCTCACCCAATGTCTGTCGTAACTTCGCCGGTTACCATATCCACGAAAATAACTTTCGCTGCATTGCCTTTATTGATGCCAAACTCCATGTCATCTACCCCTTCTTTTATGATAAATGCATAGACCGGCCTACCCTCTAACTTCTGCCCGGGCGCACCATACAATTCCTCGTCTGTTTCATATATGGGATATAAGACATACATGGGAAGGATTTTAGAAATATTCAGTTCACGGAACCCTGACATTTCCTCATTCATCCGCCGGATTGCGCTCTGCAGGTCTATGACCTCATCTACCTCTTCCATGGAATCAATATGAATCTGTCCCACCTTGTTAGAGAAAAAAGACAGCGCATCCATACCATCATAGTTCAGATTAATCCCCTGCGTAAAGAAATCCACCTGCGAACCGACGCCAGACATCTTGCTTGCATAGCTGTTAAACCGCAGCCCCTGACACCATATCTCGGCATAGAAAGAAAGCTGCTTCCTTTGCTCCCCGGAACAGTCCAGTTCCCGCACATATACATCCGATATACGGTACTCGCAGCCTTCCATAGGCATATTATCATTCAGCCACTGTTCCGCCGACTCCCGGACTGCTGCAATCTCCGTATCCCCCTCTTTCAATTCCACCATTTTACCGGAAATATCATCTATGTCCAAATCATATTTCTCCGGCGTATCTTGATACTTTGCCTTATCGTTGATGTAATCATACGTCAGCCCGCCGACAAACGAGACAAACCCATTGTCCTCCACGGCAAGGTATTTGGCATGGGCAGGACTGTCATAAATGACAGTTCTGCCCATGTTCCTTTCCGTATCAAGCGTATCGCTCACCAGAAAAGTTTCCTCTACCCCAAACAATTCCAAGGCTTCTTCCCTCTGTTTGGTGTAATTTTCTTCAAACGACAGTTTGAGGAGGGCTATGCTTTCAACGTCCGAGAAGTCAACGTCTATGGGCAGGTTGATATTGTCAAGTTCCACATCGACTTCTGACAGCTTTGCCTTTTTTAATTCGTCAATCGTGCAATACTTCCGTTCCTTGGACGCCATCTGCCTGTTCTCTCCGTAATGCCCCATCCTGTCTGTTACCTCCCGGGGCGTTTCCTGGCAGCCGCAGAAGAGACAGATAAGGGAGAGCAGCAGGATGGGCATTTTTATCTTGTCACGTTTCATTTAGATTCTCCAAATTATATAGCTAATAAGAAAAATTTCCGATGGGATTACTATAGGATGAGCCATATTTTTCATATCTAACATATAAAGATATACTTTTTCCAACCGAAGCAGAAGCGGAAACAGTTCCTTGTCCGTCAAAATTAGCATTTATCCCATTCGAGGTACTTACATTAATCACAGCCCCTCCTCCTACCCGGTTAACCGCAGCAAGTGTAGGCGTCTTAGTAGTAGTCACATCCCTTCTGCTCCAATTTAAGACATTTTCACTCGGCGTCCCACTTGGCGAATGGATCAGACTAAACTTTGCTATTTTCCCTGCAAATGCCGTAACACTACAAAGCTGTGAACAAATCGCACATGCCATGACCAGACATATTAGCTTCTTGCCTAATTTCCATTTACTTTTTTTCATACATTATACCTCCTTAGATTATACTTTATAAATAAACTATATCAGAATCATTTTCTTATGTCAATACTTTTATATTAGATATAAAAATACTTTTTTTATACTATATATTGGATTAATATTGCCTTTGTCTGTAAAACGATTGCGTTATGAATTTTGTCCAGGATAAAACAGATTTTTAGAAAAAAGTTTGATTTCTCAACTCTCTCATATAAAAATGGCGCAGAGTCCTTTTATTTCCAAAGACCCTGCGCCGTTTTATCTGTTACTTTGTAATTTTTATCTTGATTTTACTGCTCTTATTCGTTCCATCTGTGGATTTTGCCGTGACGGTTACCGTCTTGCCTTTGCCGGCTTTCTTGGTCTTTACCACACCCTTGCTGTTCACAGATGCATATTTCTTATTTGAAACGCTCCAGCTTAAGGCTTTATTGGCTGTCTTGCCGCTTGTCGTGATTTTTGCTTTCACTGCAACGCTCTTTCCTGCCCTGACAGAAGTGTTCTTGCATGATAATTTAATTTTCTTCACGGCATGTTTGACAATCTTAATCTTCACTTTGGCGCTCTTTTCGCTTCCGTCTGTCGACTTAGCTGTGATAGTGACCGTCTTTCCGGCTCCTGCTTTCTTGGTAGTGACGACCCCTTTGCCATTTACTGTTGCATACTTCTTGTTAGAACTGCTCCAAACCAGTTTCTTATTGGCAGTCTTGCCAGTAACGCTGACAGTTGCCTTGATTGTCGCCTTCTTGCCTGCGGCAATCCCTTTGGTGCCGCTCTTAAGGGAAATCTTTTTCACTGCATCCGTCACCGTAATTTGGTAACTTCCTGATACTTTAGAACCGTCTAAGGCTTCCGCCTTGATGATGGCAGTGCCGCTTCCCATACCGGTCACTTTTCCATTCTTATCTACGCTGGCAACCTTTCCATTAGATGACGTCCAGTTCAGCGCTTTATTGGCGGCATTCGCTGGCAAAACCTCAGCCCGCAATGTCACGCTCTTGCCAACGAGAATCTTGTTCACGCTTCCGCTGACTTTAATCTGTGTTACCTTACTGCTTGCCTTTACCAGGCCTTCTATGGCAGCCGCAAGCGCTTTTTGTGCACTGTCCACACTTTCCTGGTCGTTCAAGGCGCCATTTATGATACCCTGTGCGGATTGATAAGCGTCTTCAAAAATCTTCCAGGAATCCGCAGTATATTCCCCTTTATGATTTATCAATCCCGAAGCTTCTATTAACGTCTGCTGAAGCTTTGTGGCATCTGCCGTGCCTTCCACTGCCTTTACAGCGATACAGTTCACCAGCGGGTCCTGAGATTTATCCGTCCTGTTCGGGTTATGCAGCAGTACATTCAGTTCTCCATCTTTCACCGTCACACGGTAAGTCTTGCTTATCCATGTATTCTGAGGCAATTGTAATTTTGTCTGAACTTTCTTGCCTTCCATGGTAATATCAATCGTTCTGGCAGACCACGGATTCTTAAAGGAAACAGTTACATCATAGGTATCTTTTAATACCCCTGCAAAATTATCTGCACCGGAAAGCACCTCAAATGCATAGCGCAGTCCCGATTTTTCTTTGTCAAATGTCACATCCTCTGACATATAGATATAAGATGACCCTGTATCCTCTGCATCGGTTCCGCTCTTTACAGCCGCAGAATTGCCATCAGCAGGAGCGCAGCCCCAGATTGCCTTTGTTTGTGGATCTGTCCCATAATCCTGGTCTACCCTGGACTGCAGCAGCCCCAGCTTCTCACCGCCTGGAACCTCCGACGGGTCCGGTGTCCCGCAGTTTGCGGTGTAGAGCACATAATCATTTTTTTCAAGCTTCTCCTTGCTGATTGCCACCTGGTAATTTCCCAGTTCATTCCTGTCCTGCTCCCCTCCCTGGGAAACTTTCTCCAGGGCGGACAAAGCAGCCTGCAGTTTCGTAAGTGCAGACGCCAACGCTGCGGAATCCGTCTGCTGGTTATTATATACTTCTTCTGCCGCCGCAAGCTCTGTCTGCAAATTGTCCCAGCTTGCTTCTGTGTAGAGAATGGAAGTCAGATTCTCCGCACGGTGGATGCAGATTCCCAACTCTTCCCGCAATTCCTCCTGAGGCCTGCTCTCCGGTCTGATTACCAATCCCTGCATGGCTTCCTCAAGCTTCTCCTTTGCCTGATTCAGTTCCTCTTTTGTAATATTCGGTTTTTTCAGAAGCGCATCAACCTCTGCGATGGCAATGCTCAAAGCTTCTGCAGACTGTGTGGTATATTTTGTGATGTCCAGCGCTTTCGCCGCATTATAAGATTCCTCCAGAGCAGCCTTGCTCTCAGCAGAAACATTCAGCGCGCCAATAGCCTGCTCGATTGCCGCGGACGCCTGATTTACTTCCTCCTGTGTTGTTTCCGCACGAATCAGCAGTCCCATGCCTGCTTTTGCTGCTGCAGCGAGATTGGCATAGCTTTCTTCAGAGTAATCCGCAGCATTTAATACACAGGCCTGATTCATCTGCGCTTTTAATGCACTGCGGTCTGCCCCGGATTTTTTCTGAATGGATATCCAACTGAGAATGGGGGCGTCTCCAGTCCCTTTCTCGATTGACAAGGTAACATCCGCAGCTGCATCCAATTGCAGTTCCTTTGTCGCCGCAAATTCTTTAGGATCAGATTTGCTGCCGCAGGTTCCAAGGTCTACCGTGGTTTCTCCCACATACGCTTTGAGATTCATCGGACGCTTATCAAAATCAGCATACCACCAATCATGGAATCCAAACGTAACCGCATACTCTCCTGCTTCCATGGGAATCTTATACTGAATCTTACCATCCTGTGAATCAAACCAACCGGAATTATAGGCATCTGCTCCTTCATATCCCTTAGCAGCCATCAGATACCCCCAGGAACCATCTTCTGATTTCTTATCTGCGGCATCATTTTTAAGACCCACTGCTGCATGCAATCCTGCATATTGCGCAGAACTTGGCTGGTTACAGTCAATGAAATACTGCACATTTTCCGGCACAATCTGTACGGTCTGGACTAGTTCATATTCCACCCCATCTGCTGTCACTGCCGTGCCATGAACGGTAACTGTTTTAAATGCATTGCCCACAAACTGTTCCGGGCTGACCTTCTCCCAGACAGCCGGCAGCTGCACACTGCTGTCTCCCATCGTATTTGCCGCCACAGTCTCAGGAAGATAAGGCGCTGCGCCGCTGACGGTACTGATTACCGGAAGCTCTGCAAGCCCGGTAATTGTCATGTCATTCGCATCAAATTCAGAAATGAGGATAAAACTTATCATCGGGCTCTGATTGCTGTTGCCGGAACCCTTTACTGCCTTAACGCTCAAGGTCCCCTCTGCAGCCATCGTGGTCTTGTAGGTGCGGGAGATTCCTGTTCCCGGCACCAGGCCTTTGTCTTTCGTCTCCCCATTGATAAGGATATCTGTAAACCTGGACTTATTATTCCATGGGTCTTTCATCGCCACTGTAACACTGTAAGTACCCGCCGGCAGGTCAAACTTATACTCCAGCCCTGACGCATACTCCCTGACACTGGTCCAACGGTCGTCCGACTGGTAATATGCCGGGACGTCTGTGCCCATATAGCCCCATTTTCTGCCAGATACCGCATCCTCTCCATATGGCTGGTCCAAAATACTGTTGAAACGCCCGAACTGTTCATCCGCAGCCGGGGAATAAAGGCTGGACGTTCCTACATCTGCAAAGTAAAGCAATTTCCCTTCTGGAACATTCGGCGTTCCCAGCGCCACATTTGACACACCGCCAAAGCGGTCTTCTACCTGGATATAATAGGTCGTTCCATTGGTAAGCCCGGTTATCACTGCCATATTTTTGTCAGTGGTAATGGACTGGTCCAGGTTGCCTTCTGCCGTCCCATACTTCACGGTATAAGTGCCGCTTCCACTAACCTCATCAAAACTTACGGACAATGCACGGTCATAGGATGACACTTTACGGATGACCGAACTGCTCTGCACGGAAATCTCGCCAGTAATAATTTCAGCATGGCTCAGTGAAAGGGATGTTCCATTCATCACACCATTATCTGCCGTGACCGTGGAATCTATGGTCACACGCACGGTATGTTTCCCTTCCGCAAGTTTGCCGGTATCATACAGCACTGCCTCGGGAATGTCTGCCTTATCATAAAGGCTTACCTTAACAGGCGTACCTCCATCCACGGAGACATTGGCAATCGTGCCCCGGGGGCCCTTGCTGGCATACAACACCGCACGGCTTCCCTCAAATGTAAATACTGCCGCCGCATTTTTATCTGTGGTGCTCTGATTTTCCCATGTCCCTGTATAAGTAAACTTATTCAAGTCAGAAACTGTTACCCCGGACTCGGAGGGTTTCTCTATATCTGCCTCTACAATGGTCTTATAATTATCCATTTGTGCTTTCAGGCTGATAACAAAAGTAGAAACAGAATTCTCAGGAAGGGACACATCCAGAATGCCGCCTTCCACATTTTGTTTTCCAACATATTTACAGTTTTCCGTATCTGAAGTGCGGTAAAGTTCTGCTTCCCCCAACTCCTGGAATGCTGACAAATCCACGGTCGTCCTGCGCTCCCCGGAGAAATTCTGTGCCACAATCACAAGCTCTGTACCATCCGGGGACAAAGCTGCGCACATATTGGAATCACCAATATCAATCATCGTATATCCAGCTTTGAGGTATTTGCTGTACTGCATCAAGGTGTACAGCTGCTTGGTCACTGCCCAGTACCCCTCATCTGGTACACCCTTCTTCTTGCTGCCATTGCTGTTTACCAGATTGGTGTGGTAATCCGGTACCGGACCGTCTGATTCAAATACACAGTGAATCAGCCCCCAATTTTCATCATGCTTCAGGCATTCGTACTCACTGTCAGCTACCAGCCATGCCACCCATGCGGAAGGCTGCATATATTTCATATCTGCCATAATCCCTTCGCTCAGGCTCTTGGTCTGGGTCTCTGTCATGGAATCATGGTTATGCTTGCCGCCTCCTTTGGTAATCTCTGACATCCACAAATCCTTATCATAAGACTTTGCCAGTTTACGCAGCGTATGGCGTTCACTGTCATTGCCGCTGTATGTATGGGCGCCGATGGTTGTCATGCTGTTCTTTGCCTCTGCAGTCAGCTTCTGGAAGGAATTGATAGCATTGCTCAATGCCGTCTCGTCCGTTCCTGTAATCTCAACTCCATCCAAAGAACCTGCAAACTCCTGCGCACCCAGCGCGCGCTCCATGGCTTTCAGCATATTCGACTGCTCTGTTCCCGGCTTGAAAACACAGCCCTCCTGTTTGGTACTGCCATCTCCCCAGTAATTGGTATCCGGCTCATTCATTGGCTCTATGTAATCCACGCCAGAGCCAAATTTCTCCTTAAGGTCATTGTCTATCCATTTTGCCGCCCTCGCCATATACATGGCAAAATTATTATATTGGTCCGCCTTTAAGTTGGACGCTGCATTGACCCCTCCGGTGGAGCTTCCAGAATTGGTCATATAGTAGGGCGGAGAATTGGAGAACACCTCGTTGATAATATCATTTTCCGTGCCACTTTTCTCCGCAGCTTCCTTGCGGTACTTATTTGCCTGTTCCAGCATCCACAGCTGCCCGGCATCGTTCATATCCTCCGTATCCTTGGCATAAAACGCTTCCCCATCAAAGGTCCCCGTCCCATCTGATTTGCCTGTCATATCCACCGTCCAGCCCGGAACCAGACCCTCTACACGCTTGATGGACGTATCCGGCTTGTCGCCGCCGCCCACATTATAGCGGACAATATTGAGGTTCAGATATTCCGGTGAAAATGCCAGTTCTGCAATTTCTTCCCGGTCCGGGGTTCCATTTCCATTAAAATCCTTGTCGCCCCAGGAACCGATACTATTGCCCCACCAGCACAGGGAAGTTCCCCACCCTTCCAAGGTCTGGTAATGAATCTGGGGATTGACAGATATTTCCCCGGCCGCCTGATTAGCTCCCTGGGCATGTACTTTTGCCGCTGGAATCTGCGCCCCGGCAGTCCCTGCCGCCATAACGCCCGCCAGCAGCCCTGCCAAAAAACGTTTGCAAAAATCCTTCCTCATGATTGCTCTCCTTCCTTATTTTCTATGCAGCAGATTTGCTGTTTCCAATATAGCATAATTTAGCTGCGATTGCTACTGTTGGAAGGTACTTGATTAATAAATTCAGAGCCGGAAATTTTTGAAATTCCCGGCTCATTGGTTTTCTCTTGCACCACTTTCACCTCTTTGCTTTCCTTCTGTCAAGCAGATAACAGAAAAACAATATCACTGTGCCGAGCCCTACCGTCATCCCCAACGCCTGCAAAATATCCAGCGCTGCCATCTGTAAATCGCCCATTACCATGGACATCACAGCCATCAGCAGAAATCCTGCCGCAAAGCCCGCGCCCGCTGCCAGGTAGAAACGTTTGCATATTTCCATGCACTGCATACGCCCTTCATACCCACAGAGCTGCCATGCATAAAAAATCTGCCGACGGAAACGTAGCCAGATAAACGTGACAAGGATTGTGCTCAGCGAAAAACTAATCAGTATCATCACATACATGGTATCCATAATTGCATTGCTTGACAGCAAACGTGCAATCGGGGAAACCTTATCTCCAGTGTCCAGCAAAATCACCACTTCCGCCGGAAGGAGGAACAAACTGCCAAACTCCTGCCCAATCTTTGGCAAATCCGATTCTTTCTTCGTATCGAGCACATAACCTGTATTGATTCCGGCAAGCCTGACTGCCGACTTGAAATCCATCATCATCATATAATTCAGTCGGCTGTCTTCTTTGGTTCCCATGACGCCAATCACTTCAAACTCCACGCCCTGGTAATCATAGTACATCTTCCCATCACGCTCCACGGCATGTTCCCGATACTGTTTTCCCAGCACTGCCTTGGGCGTATCTGTCCATGACGTGGCAAAATCAAAATATTTCCCCTCCACCATCGGCGGCGTCTCGACTTTGCCGGAGACGCATACTCCTCTGATAACAATCTCCGGATTCTGTATGGGCACATAAATGGCAAAATTATTATATTTTGACTCCAGAGCCGGAATCACATCCTCCCACTGCCCTTCCTGCTCTGCGTTACAGATGGAAAAATTCTTCTGATGGCCCGAATACATGCCATTCTTGCTCATACTGTTCGTCCGCTCTGCGCGGGTTGCCGACACAATCAGCAACAGGCATAACGATATGGCAGTAAAGCTGAGAAACAGAAGGATTGTCCCTTTGGGAATTTTTTTTCCAGCTATTTTCATGCCATCACCCCTTCGCCTTTCTTTTTCCGCCCATCATCCATAACCATTCCGTCCTTCACATAAATAATCCGCCCGCAATGCTCCGCAACTTTCGCATCGTGCGTCACAATGATGATGGTTTTCCCTTTCTCATTCAGCTTGCGGAAAATCTCCTGCACCGCCTCCCCGGTAGCTTCATCCAACGCCCCGGTCGGTTCATCTGCAAGTATCACCCGCGGCTGCTTGACAATTGCCCTGGCGATTGCCGCCCTCTGCTGCTGACCCCCGGACAGTTCGCTTGGATATGCTTTCGCCTTATCCTCTATCTCCAACTCCCTTAAGGCCTGCATCACCATTTCCTTAATCTTCTTTCCCGAATAGCCCTGGTACTTTAAGGGCAGCGCCACATTCTGGAAAATGTTCAAATCGTCTGCCAGCGCAAAATACTGCACAACAAAGCCCACCTCATTGCGGCGGAACTTCGTCAACTCCCTCTGACTTTTAAAATTAACTGCCTTATCATCATACAGGTACTCGCCGCTGTCAACAGACATCATTCCTCCCAGAATATTCAAAAGTGTCGACTTGCCCGAACCGCTCTTGCCCATGATGGCAACCAATTCCCCTTCCTCAACAGAAAGGCTGATTCCCCGCAACGCCTCCACACGGGCTTCTTTTTTGCCAAACGTCTTACATACATCCCTTAATTCAATCATATGGTTCTTCTCCTTTTCCCTCACTCTTTCTGCCTGATTAATTGCTCCGTGTCCACGCCGCACAGTAAATATACCAAAAATCCTGCGCCAGCCAGGAACGCAGCCCCTGCAAAAATATAGACTGCCCGAACCGTTACCTCTACCGGAAGCACGCCCATATTCTCAACCGTAAATACAAACCTGCCCACAAACACTGCCGGCAGCAGGATTACTGCAATCTCCAGCAAACATGGAATCAATATCATGCCAAGGGAACAGCCATTCATGAGATAAATCCCATAGTTCCTGCTGTTGGACTGGATTTTATCATAGAACGTGACAAAAAGCCCATAAAACGTGAAGCACAGCAGGGCGACTGTCAATATCAGCAGATTCCTCACGCTGGAGGCAGACTCCCGGCGAAACAGCTCCATGCCCACAGAAGTACCGACTACCTGGGCTGGCGGAATTCCGTACTTTTGCCCGACGTCACGGAACATCCCTACCAGCTCGCTTACTTTCTTGCCATCCGAAAGCTGAATAGTTCCATCTTCCACAGCTATGTAATCATTGAACGCATACCGCTCAATCTCAGATACATTTGCCGGGTCTTCCTCCACCCGGATGCCATGCGGAAAGACAATCCTCGAATCCATGGACGTCATTGACATGTTCATTTGACTGTAGGGTGGGAGCGAAGCGCCCTGTTCCAAGATGCCCGCCACCCTGCACGGATACACATAGCCCCAACAATTGACGTCTATCTCAGAGCCGACCTCGACAACGCCCTGATAGTTATTTCCCAACAGGATGGGAACAGGGTCTGAGGCTTTCTTAACGGTTATGTTTTCCTCTGTAAACCCTTCCCCTTCCACGGTACGAAAACCAAACATCCGATAAGCCCCCAAGTCAATCTGCGCCCCCTGGAAGCACCACATATTACACATTTCACCCTCTGTAAAATTTGCATACACAGAATCTGTCTGCTCCTCGTCAAGAAAACCCCTATAATTATTCCCGCCGAAAAATCCTTCCAGGTCGTCCTCGCGCAGATACACGCTCTGGTCATCTTTCAGAGAAAAGAATGGGTATTCTTCCGATTCACTGAGTTCTTCATAATAACCCATCATATTGCGGCAGCCTGTGACAGTCGTAAAACTATCGGGAACCCTGTTGCTCTCAAAATCAGCCATAATGAAATTCAGCGCGTACCATGTGCTGTCTTCTATATGCTGCGTACTCTCTTTATAACGGTCTCCCAGGTCGAGATAATAGGAACACATCAGGACCGCCATCACAAGGCTGATGGAAAACATCGCCATCAGCAATATATTTTTAATCAGGCTTTTGCGGAAACTCCGTAGAAATTCCTCCGCCATAAATCTTATTTTCCGCATTTATTCCTCCTTCCTTAGCAAATGCTCTGTGTCCACACCGTACAGTAAATATACCAAAAATCCTGCACCTGCAAGAAAAGACATTCCTGTAAATAAATAAACTGCCCGCACAGTCACCTCGACAGGAAATGCCCCAACATTCTCAACGGTAAATACAACTCTGCCCACAAACACTGCCGGAAACAGTATCACCGCAATTTCCAGAAGACATGGAACAAGTATCATGCCCAGGGAACAGCCATTCATGAGATAAATTCCATAATTCCTGCTGTTGGACTGGATTTTATCATAGAACGTGACAAAAAGCCCATAAAACGTAAAACCCAGCAAAGCAACCGTCAATATCAGAAGATTCCTCACACTGGCTGCGGATTCCTTGCGAAACAAATCCATTCCGATAGAAGTGCCGACTACCTGGGCTGGCGGAATTCCATATTTCTCCCCGATATCGCGATAGGTCCCGACAAGGCCGCTTACCTCCATACCGTCCGCAAGCCGAACCGTCCCATCTTCCACAGCTATGTAATCATTAAAGGCATACCTTTTGATTTCATCCACGTTTACCGGCCGTTCCTGTATACGGATTCCATGCGGGAATATAATCCTGGAATCCATGGACGTCAATGACATATCCATCTTGCCAAAAGGCGGGAGTGACAGACCCCGCTCCAATATTCCCGCCACCCTGCAGGGAAATACATAACCCCAGTAACTGATATCTATGGCAGTTCCCACCTCAACAATGCCCTGGTAATCATTTCCCAGCAAAATAGGAATGGGGTCTGACGCCCGCCGGATGGTCATATTCTCCTCTGTAAACCCTTCCCCTTCTACGGTACGCAAGCCAAACATCCGGTAAGCCGAAAGGTCAATCTGCGCCCCCTGAAAACACCATAGAAGACACGTCTCCTCCTCTGTAAAATAGCCGTTTACCGCCTCCTTCTGGTTTTCTTCCAGAAAACCTGTATAATCATGCTCTCCCACAAAGCCAGCAAGGTCGGCATCACGTATATAGACACTTTGGTCATCCTTTAAAGAAAAAAACAGATATTGCTCCAGAGAACTGATTTCCTCATAGAAGGCCATCATATTCTGACAACCTGTGACAGTTGTAAAACTTTCAGGAACTTTATTGCTTTCATAATCCGCCATGATGTAATTCAGAGAATACCATGTGCTGTTCTCGATATGCTGAGTCGTCTCTTCATATCGGTCGCCAATATCAAGATAATAAGAACACATGAGGACAGCCATCACAAGGCTGATAGAAAACATTGCCATCAACAGCATATTTTTAAACAGGCTTTTCTGGAAACTCCGCAGAAACTCCTCCCCTATAAATCTTATCCTTCGCATTAATACCCCCACTCTTACTCCGCCGCAAATTCACAATCTACCATTATGGCAGCGGTCCATTGATACCATCTTCCCCTATTTCCTCTTCACTGCTATACATATGTGGTTTAGGAAAGTAACTCATCTCTTCTTCCAGTATCTCCACTTCTTCTCTATTGCAATACTTTATCCGGCGTATCTCCTCATCTGTCTCGCCCCTAAAAAACACTGCATAACAGACGTAGTCTGTCTCCCGTTCGCCTATATAGTGATTGTTGCCATCCCACTGGGCATTTTTCGTAAATTCATAATAATCCATGATGTCCCGCATTTCTTCCTCTGTCAGTTCCTGTTCCACATTTATAGATATATACAACAATGTTTTTGTAATCCTGTCTGTGCCTTCCTGTACACATTTATCGTACCGAACCTTCCATTTCCCTTCCCGGTAAGTTTTTACCGCTGCATGTTTCTCCTGCATGGCATTATAATCTTTGGAACCGCAGCCAAAGATTAGGCATGACAGCAAAATAACTATCGTAAATATTCGTAAAAATTTGTTCAATTTTCATCCCTCCAGCAAGATAAGTTTATCTTTTGTATTTATCAAATAGGTTCAGAACCTAATTTTAGTATTTCCTGTGTAAAATGCCTGATATTTTGTGCTTTATAATCAGAATATTCCAAATATTGTATAGATATACTCTCATTATGGCAATGGACCATTGATACCATCTTCTCCTATTTCTTCTTCATCACTGCGAAAATAGGACGCTGGAAAATATCCCTGTTCTTCCTCCGGTATTTGTACCTCTTCCCTGTTGCAATACTTCATCCGGCAAATCTCTTCGTCTGTCTCTCCCTTATAAAATACCGCATAACAGATATAATCCGTCTCCCTCTCTCCTATATAATTGCCATCCACATCCCACTGGGAATTTTTTGTAAATTCATAATAGTCCATAATATCCAGCATATCTTCCTCTGTCAATTCCCCAATCACATCGACAGTCAAATAAAACTTTACACATTTCAGTCTATCTGTACCCTCATGAATTAGACTATTATAACGAATTTTCCATATTCCATCCCGATAAGTCTTTGTCGCCGCATGTTTTTCTTGCATGGCATGGTATTTTTCTGCGCCCTCGGAACCGCAGCCAAAGACTAAGATTGACAGCAAAATAACTACTGCAAATATCCGTAAAAATTTGTTCAATTTTTATCCTCCAGCCCGATAAGTTTATCTCTTGTATTTATCAGATTGATTTAGAATCTTCTTTTGATATCTCCTATCCAAAATATCCGATTTTTTGCGTTTCATATTTGCAATATTCCAAATATTATATAGTTATACTATATTTCATTCTGATTGCACTGTCAAGTATTATAATATAATCAATGTAATTAGATACTTAATTAAATAATTTTTTTAATGTGTGATATATTGTAAAAATATATTCCTTAATTATTAAAACGAATCTGTTTTCCAACTTTAAGGCAATTATTAAGGTAAGGGATTCTCTTCACTATATTCCCCAATCCCTTGTTCACCTCTGTTCATGTTAGGTTTGGGAAAATAACTCTGTTCCTCCTCCGGTATCTCTACCTCTTCTCCGTTGAAATATTTTATCCTGTCAACTTCCTCATCCGTATTACCATTATAAAAAACTGCATAACACGTATAATCCGTCTCCCTCTCTCCTTTATAGTGATTGTTTGCATCCAGTTGAGCATTGACCGTCAATTCATAATAATCCATGATGTCCAGCATTTCTTCCTTTGTCAGTTCCTGTTCCACATTGACGGACAGAAAAAACGTTATACTTTTTATTCTGTCCGTATAGTCCCACCCCCGACTTTCATAGCGAACTTTCCATTTCCCTTCCTGATATGTCTTTGCAGCAGCATGGCTTTCTTTCCTTGCCTCATAGGACTTCTTCATTCCACAGCCTACGATTATATATGATATTAACAAAACGGCAATAAACGCATGTATATATATTCTTTTCTTCATCTACTTAGCTTCCTCTCAAAATCCTGTCAGCCGACAACATAAAACTTGTCGGCTGACAGAAAAAGTCAAATCACGATACTTAATTTTGATCCCATTTAGTATCAAAATCTACTGTATTAACACCATATGCATGGTATGCAACACCCGCTCCGCCTGACTTAGGGGAACTTGCCTTTGCCGTCGGGTTGCCGTAGCCAAAGCCCCATTGACCAAAATACTCAGCGCCCGCTGCCATATTAAGTCCCGAACCTCTATAGCCTGTGGCAACCGTATAACTGTAATACCCATCCGAGGCATGTTTTCTTGAACCAGTAGCATTAATGCCATCCGCCGCCTGTACCGCCGGCGCTGCTGCGCATACCACCATAACCATCAGTGTCAGTACTGCCAGTATCTTCTTTCCATTCATCATAAGTTTTTTCATATCGTAAATACTCCTTCCTCTCTCGGCGGATTCACCCATCCGCTTTTTGTAACGCCGCATACACACAATATCATCCATTTTAACTTCCGGCAAATCTGCGGCAAGACCTGCCAAATTCCACCTCCCTTTTCGTTAGTTTTTGATAAGCTTATCATATGTATCTATCTGGCAGCCTTAGGCTGCTCTCGATACCTCCTCAGCCAGCGATGTATCGCTGCTTCGTATATCTGTTTTTTCATGATATACTTTATAAATAAAATATTATGGCAATACAAATATTTTGTCAAGAGATTTTGTCGAAAATTATCACCGCATAATGCATACTTATAAAAAATCCTTGTAAAACAAGTGTTTTAGTAGGAATAAAAACATAGAACGAACTCCCTGATTGCATGAATGAATCCTTACTCCCTCACGTATTAGCACCTTTCCCATACGGATAATACTTTATAAATTAAATATTTACTTTCCAAATTAATTATGGTATATTATAATATATGTTACAAGATGAAAATATTTTACCACATTTTTTATCTGCAGCCGTAACATATGTTTCAAACAGAAAGGTCATTATGAGTAAAAAAATCAGAATAACAGGAAATGAGGATGCCTTTGCTGAAAGTCTGCAGAACTGCCTCGGTGAAATGCTGATATTATTTATGCTCAAGCAGAAACCAATGTATACTTACGAGATTACGCAGGAAATCAGCCGGATTAGCAATGGCGCCTTTACCTATAAGTCTCTCTACCCTTATATCTATCGTCTGAAAAATGCTGACTGTATTAGTGAGGAAAGTAAGGAGGTGGAAAAGAACAGGACAAGGATTTATTTCAATATTACAGCGCATGGACGAGAACATCTGGTGAATATCAAGAGAAAATACCGGGAGCTGACTACTGCTGCCAACATTATCTTGGACCTTGATGAAATGATATACTAAGGAGTGTAATATGGGAAATTCACATAACGATAAAATAATCAGGAAATATATGCAACAAGTAAAACAATTATTAATTTGCCCGAGAGACTACCGCAGACAGTTTATCGCGGATTTGCAGGAAAGCCTGGCAAAATTCATATCGGAAAACGAATCTGTGAATGATTCTGACATTATCAGCTATTTCGGCACTCCCGAGGAATTGGCACAGACCTATCTGGACGACATTCCGCAAGAGGAACTGTCTGCATATAAACACAAACGGAAACTCCGCATTATCATCGTATTCCTTGTTCTGATTCTCTCGTCAGCCATCACAGCTTCTTACCTG
>CANOFO010000039.1 GCA_947565305.1 uncultured Lachnospiraceae bacterium
AGATGGTGGAAAAAACTGTCCTAAATATATACCTGATTTTATAAAACTTGCTGAGCAGGTTATCATCAACACATGGTATGGCGGAGAGATGAAGAAAGGTATGTTCTCCATGATGAATTACTATCTGCCGTTGAAGGGTATCGCTTCCATGCACTGCTCTGCCAACACAGATATGAATGGTGAGAATACAGCAATCTTCTTTGGTCTGTCCGGTACAGGTAAGACAACCCTGTCTACTGACCCGAAACGTCTCCTGATTGGCGATGACGAGCATGGCTGGGATGACAACGGCGTATTTAACTTTGAGGGAGGATGCTATGCTAAGGTAATCAACCTGGATAAGGAATCTGAGCCGGATATTTACAATGCTATCAAGAGGAATGCCCTTCTTGAGAATGTTACCCTCGATGCTGACGGCAAGATTGACTTTGCTGATAAGAGCGTAACCGAGAATACCCGTGTATCTTATCCGATTAACCATATTGAGAAGATTGTCCGTCCGGTTTCTTCTGCACCGGCAGCTAAGAATGTAATCTTCCTGTCTGCAGATGCGTTCGGCGTACTTCCTCCGGTATCTGTTCTGACACCTGAGCAGACACAGTACTACTTCCTGTCTGGCTTTACTGCTAAGCTTGCAGGAACAGAGCGTGGAATTACCGAACCCACACCGACTTTCTCCGCTTGCTTTGGTCAGGCGTTCTTAGAGCTGCATCCGACCAAGTATGCAGAGGAACTTGTGAAGAGAATGGAGAAGAGCGGCGCTAAGGCATATCTTGTAAATACTGGTTGGAATGGCACAGGAAAGCGTATCTCCATCAAGGATACCAGAGGAATTATTGACGCAATCCTTAACGGCGATATCCTCAATGCCCCGACGAAGAAGATTCCGTTCTTTGACTTTGAAGTTCCGACAGAACTTCCGGGTGTAGATTCTGCAATCCTTGACCCGCGCGACACTTATGCTGATGTTTCCGAGTGGGAGAACAAGGCAAAGGACCTTGCGCAGAGATTTATTAAGAACTTTGCGAAATATGAAGGCAATGACGCCGGCAAGGCACTTGTTTCTGCAGGACCGAAAGCTTAATATGGCCTAAGGCAGAAATATAGTCAAATACCCCGCCCCAAAGGGCGGGGTATTTGGTCTTCGCGGCATTCGCCAAATATCCGCGCATACCCACAGGGCACTTAGCTCGGCTGTTTGGTGCATTGCTCGCGGGAATAAATTAAGAAAACAGGCTTCCTGTGATTTGGTGAATCTAAATCATGGAAGCCTGTTTCTATATTTAAGAAGATTTTACCATTCTCAGAGCATAATACAGAATTAACATATTTAGAATCAAAATTAACATAATAAAGGTATGGAAATTTGTGATATAATTTAATTTAAGAAGCTAAAATAGGGGGAAATTCGCTAATGAGAATAGCAGTCTGTGACGACTGTTCAGAGGATGCCTTATCCTTGAAGGATAGTTTGAAAGCACAGGATGTGCGAATATACGTTTCTGCAGAGGAACTCCTTGCAGACCTTATGGACAGAAGTGTACATTATGATTTATATCTGTTGGACATTTATATAGATGATACCATGGATGGGATTGAGTTGGCAAAGCGGCTGCGCGAGTCGGACAAGGATGCGGTTATCTGTTTTGTGTCTGCCAGTGATGCGTTTTATCGGGAAGCCTTTGACCTCTATGCCACCCAGTATTTACTGAAGCCGGTACAGCAAGCTGCGCTTAGCCAGCTTTTGGATAAAGTGTCGGAAAATCTCACGCGCAGCAGGGAGCAGAGCCTTGGTTTTAAATGGCGTGGGCAGAGCGGCTCCATACCATATAAGAAAATTCTCTATATCAGCAGCAGGGAGCATACGATTTACATTTACTGTACGGATGGGACAGTGCAGGAATGTAAAGGGAAAATAAGCGAACTGGAATTGCGTATATGCGGTGATATCTTTATGAGATGCCATCAGAGTTTCCTTGTCAATATTTACCGGGTAGATAATTTAAGTGGAAATGATTTAATTATTTCCGGACAGCGGATTCCAATTTCCAGAAAATATTATGCAGAAGTGAAAAAGCGGTATCAAGAAATTATATTTGAGGAGGTAGATTGATGGAAGCATATCGAGAGTTATCTCTGCTGTGGTCGTTGTTCCACATATTGATCCTGTTTATGCTGCTGTATCGTTCGCGTTATTCAAGAAGAAAAGCATTTCTGCTCACGGGAATTACAATGATACCATTGATTATCCTGAATCTGGTAGGGGTAGCAGTTTATGGGGCAGTGTTTATGGGGAAAGTCTTTATACTGACATGTACCTTGCCAAGCCTTTTGTTTTTCTGGTTTATTTCGGAAGATAAAAAAGGAAGGTTTTTCTTTACGTTCTGCCTGGCGGATACTGTGGCTCTCTGGATTATTGCGGTGACAAATGTGGCAGACTATTATTTTGGGGGAGGACAGTGTATTTTGATGCTTATCGGGAGGCTTGTATTGTTTCCGTTGATAGAATGGGCAGCAGTTTGTTACTTAAGGAAGCCTTATCTGGAATTGCAGGAATCGGTGACTAAAGGATGGGGAATTTTTGCTGGGATGACAGCTCTGTATTATATTTTATTGGCAGTATTTGCAAATTATCCTATTATAATTACACAAAGACCGCAGGAAGTACCGGCTTTCTTATTAATCTTAGTGTTGATGCCCATGACTTATGCCATCATTTTCACATCGCTTTACCGGCAGCTTTTGCTCTACCGGAGGCAGCAGAGTGAGTGCATTCTGCAGGAGCAGAAGAATGCACTGGAGGCACAGCTTGAGAATCAGCAGCAAATTCGCAGGATGAAGCATGATATGAAAGGGCATACTGTCACATTGTTAGGGCTGCTTGCCGCTGGAAAGTTGCAGGAAGCGCAGGAATATCTGAATGATGTGAGCACGGAAATGGACAGCCTTATAGGGCAGTTTTGTTCTAATCCGTATGTTAACGCCATATTTGTCCAATATAGCCAGAAATTTGAGGAGATTCAGGCAGATTTCCGGCAGGATATCTGGATTGGTGATGAAGAACTTCCCTATATGGATTTATGTCGCATACTCTCAAATGGCCTGGAAAATGCCTACGATGAATTGAAAGAACTGGATATGGAAGAGCGGGAAGTCTCTGTGAAAATGAAATATAGCCACGACTATCTGGTAATCCGTATAAAGAACCGCTGCCGCAGAGGTTTGCATGTGGAGAAAGGGACGCTTCCCCCAAGCAGCAAGGGAGGAAGCGAACACGGATTTGGTTTGCGTACGGTTAAGGAGTCGGCAGAACGTCTGGGTGGAGACATGTTGTGCTATACGGAAGATTCTAATTTTGTGCTGGATGTGATGGTGCGTGTGAAAAATATGTAATGCGTAATTAGCGATATGGTCGTGGAGATATAGTTGGCGCTGTGTCAGGATAATTTCTGATTTGTGGCTGCCGAGAGAGGAAGGCTGATGGTAAATGAAGCGCCCTTTCCTTCTGTGGAAGCAACTTCTATTTTGCCTGCATGTTCTAATACAATGGTGCGGGTAATGGCAAGCCCCAGTCCCTGTCCGCCTTTGTCGCGGCGGGTCGTGTAGGAATGCTGGAAAATATGGGGCAGGTCCTCCTTTGATATGCCGCAGCCGGTATCTGATATGGTGATATAGGCAAAGGAGCCATCGGTGGCAAGGGAGAGCGTGATGGTTCCATCCGACAGCGTAAAGTCGGCGGCATTATACAGCAGGTTTTCCAGTGCGCGGTAAAGCTGCTCTGGATTTCCCATGATTTGGCATGGGCGTGGAGTGATTTTTGCCAGAAAATTAGGTCCGTAAAGTTCTATGATGGGACGGTAGTTCTGGTAAAAATCTGCAAGGAACGTATTGAGCATGATGGGTTCCCTTTGCAGCGGAGCGCTTGTATTGGCGGCGATTTCCTGGATGTTTCTCAGACGTTCGGATAAAATACTGCATTGTTCCTCAATCTTGAGGATTCGCCTGTGCGTATCCTCGTCTAGCATGATATCGTTCAGGCGTATTATCTGTGCCATGTTCAGAAGCGAGGTCAGGGGAGACTTCATGTCATGTCCCAGTTCTGAAATCAACTGTCCCCTCTCTATAAGAAGTTCCTGCAGATGTTTTGTTTTTTCCTGTACCTCCTCCTGCAAATGCAGGCTTAAGGTTATATTTTCCTCTGCCATCTCCTGGCTGCGCCGTACCATCAGGACTGCAAAAGCAATGACCATGCAAAATGCGCCATATTCTTCTGGATAAGCGCCGATAAATGGTTCGTAGTATCCAATGGACATGACGCCGTAGAGCAGACAGACACCATTGGCAGCAGTGGCGGCGAGAATGATGTTTATATGGGGAAGCCCCATGAAGCAGCCATAGACAGACAGGCTGGTGAGGATGAGCGCCATGAGTACCTTGTACCAGGAAATGAACGGTCCATACCAGAGGACAGATTCAGGGAAGACAGGAAACAAAAATAAAGGGACAAGGATAACCACAAAGCAGAGCCCTAAGGAAAGCACGCAAAGCACCTTTTTCAGGGGCTTGAACATATCAGGCAAAAACAGGAGAAATATTATCTGAACGGAGAAATAAATGCCGGACATCGCAGCGGCGTCTTCGAATGCATATATTGTGCGTACCAATGATGTGCCAAACAATCTGAGGAAAGGATAGCAGATACGCAGCGCAAAAGACAGGCTTATCATGCCAAAATAAAATGCGGCAGAATCGGAACTGCTATTCTGCTGAAAGCTGTTTTGGCGACGCCAGAGTACCATGCAGAATAAAGAGAGCGTGAGCGATGAAAAAAACAGCAGCCCAAAGAGGAGCATACGCAAGGCGATGAGGCGGCAGACACTGCCGGTATCCCCAATTATGGGCGCGTACCAGATTCCTCCATAATAGTGGGAATAATTGGCAGTCTGGATAATCAGTTCCGCTTTGCCGTCCAGATAAAAAGAGTAAGCGGTGTCTTTGATTAAGGGAGAGTAGTGTTCCAAAGACACTTCCCCTGGTCCGCCCAGGCAGCTGCCATTCACAAAAACTTTTGCAGCGCAAAGAGGCTCCTGTAAATAGAGCATGACATTGCCGCTGCCCTGCAGGTGCAGGCGCCAGGTAGCAGTCCCATAAGGGTTTCTGTCCGCATGGAATAAGGAGAGGTTGGGGTATTCGCCTGCCCAGGTGCTGTAGCAAGGCGGTGTTCTGCCTGAAAAATCTTCTGGGGCAAGCAAGGTGTCTGGATATAGTTCCCATCCGTTGGCAAGTGAACAATAACCTTTTTCTGGAATAAGGCAAAATTGGTCTTGTGTGAGCGCTGCCTTTGTTATATATTTATTATCATAACAGGTAATTGCAGACAAGCCAAGCATGGTGAAAATTATCGTGCCGGCAATTACCAGGACAGTTTGGGACATGGATTTTGCGAAGGCTGCGTGTTTCATTAATAATCCTCCCTCATAAAGGAAAAGCTGTATGGATAATAGAAAAAAGGGTTACATATTAATAATTTTAATTATCATGTGTTTGCCCTGTCCGTTTTCGTTGGCTGCTGCAGCGGCAGGAGAACCGAGCAGCACAGATATGGAAACTGTGGCAGAGACGGAGTCCGTCACTACGGGCGCAGAGTTGATAAAATGGCTGGAAGCCCATAAGAACACAGGCGGTATGGTAAAACTGGCAGACAATGTGGTATTGGATGGATATTACTGCTATTGCCCCAATGCGGCGAATACGCCTGAAGTTTTTGTGGATACGGATGGCTATTCCATTACCATAGCCGGAGAAGCTGAGTTTTGGAGCGTTCATAATCTCAAATTCTCAGGCGCGAAAGATATATTTCATGTGGCAGATGGGGGTCTGCTTATGCTCAGCAGCGTTATGGTGGAGAGTGGGCAATATGCGCTATGGCAGGAGGAGGGAGCCGGCCTGGTTGTGGACAATTGCCAGATATCAGGGGATATCCATTATGCGGATATGCCGTTCGTGCTGAATCAGGATGCTGATTATGCATGTGCCATTGTCGAAAAAGGACAAACGGCAGCTGATGTACTTGTACCGGAAATTAAATGTACCGTAAATTTTCAGGGTCAGGTTCGCTATCACGAAACGGTTGCAGTTTCCTGGCGGCTGGAAGGCACAGAGGAGCAGCAGGAGCGGCGGCTGCGGTTTCTGGCGCCTGTTTCTGTTTCTGATGCTGCAGTGAAAGAACCGCTGTACTGTACGGTTGTGTACAATGATTATCCGCTGACCTTTACCGAAGTGAAGGCAGTCGACAGCGGAAGCTTGTATTTGTTCCGGGGCGGGTACACGAAACCAGAGGAATCACTGCCAATTACCGTTATTTTTGAGTATTCCTTCGATGGTACGGATTGGAAGGAATTTGAAAAAAGGAATGTGTCCCATGCTTCCCAGGGATTCTTCATTGGCATAACGAAAGATGAGTGGGATACGGCAAAGAATCCATTCGTCTATATCCGGCTGCAGTGGCAGGATGGCGAAACACCGTATTTCTCCAATGTGCTTCGCTATGCGGCAGGAGACCTGGGGCATGCCGAAGACCAGGGCGGTAATCGGGGCGGAGGGACTTCCATTGTAAATCCGCCAAACGAGCCGCAGGAATATCCTTTGGACAAACTGCCGAGGTACCAGGCTGAGGAACTGCAGGAACATCCATCTGGCGGGCTGCAGAGACATCTTTCAGATGGCGCACAGGAACGCTTATCTAGCGGGCTGTCGAAACATCTGGGGGACGAGCCGCAGGAATGTTTTGCGGGCGAGCCGCGGAATAATCTGGAGAAATCTTCTTTGGATAACAAGGACCCAGAGACTGCAGAGCCAGGCAGTCGTACAGATATCCCTTCTGGCAGCGCTGCATCCGCAGATATAGAGCCATCTGCTGCGGAATCGGCGGAATCTGCTGACGAAACGTTTGAAGAGACTGGCAGCGGAACTTCTAGTGAGCCTACTGTTTCTGAATCAGTATATGGAGGGAGTGGCAGCCCTTCTTCTCCATTGCAGGTGGAGATAGCGTCCGTCCAATCCGGGCGAGGGAACATCATCATGCTGGCGGCAGGATTTGCAGCGCTGTCTGTCGTTGGCGGAACGGCCGCTTTTTGTCTCCGTACCGGTATCTTTTGCAAGCTATGGCGGTCAGTTCCCAAAAAGCGGAGGAAATAGCCAGTTCTGTCTTTTCGTTTTTCTTTAGTATAGCATAAAAAAACACAAAATATTTCTTTTTTTGCCCCGAAAATAAACGTCAGGTAACAAAGGTTTCCTGACGCTTTTTTTCTCTGGTTAAATATTTTAGAATAAAGCTATCAAAAAAGGGAAAGAAAGGATGAGGTAAAGAGGATGAGGAAAAGAAAGAGCAAGACAGGACAGTATGGCAGACGGGCATTGTGTCTCCTGCTCTGTGCAGGAATGCTTGCCGGTTCTGTGCAGGGAGCCGCTGTGCGTATAGATGCGGCAGAACCTGACCAGGCTGCCTGCCTGGAATCGTCCAGGATTCCGGCGGACAGGCTGCCCGGAGGAGATATTATTTACTTCGGCACAGCTTCTGCCGTGGTGGAGGAGAGAGGAGAATACGCGGTAAAGCTTTATCGGGAAGGTAATCTGGATAAGAAGGCCAGCGTAGACCTCCACACAATTGATTTGATGGCGGTTTATGGTGAGGATTATGAGCTTGCCATGGATAATGTAAAAGAGGTCGGAAATGGCAAGAGTATCATGGAAAATTATGTCAAAGGCAAAGAGATTACGCATATGGAAGACATAGGGATATCTGAAGCAGAGGAAGCGCAGGAAGATGATGCGATGCTTCCGAAGGCAGAGACGCCTGTGCAGCAGCCGGGCGGCAGCGCTGGTTCAGCGGCAATTGCGAGCCCTCTTGCCAAAGAGAAAGAATCTCAGACAGGGGAAAAGACCAGGGAGCTTGCGGGCACAGAGGACCAGAGCCTGCTGGATGAAATCTTAGGGGAAGTTGTGGCTGATTCCATGCTGCAGCTCGATTACTCCAGTGAAAGCACCATAACCTTTGAGAAAGGCGAAAGTGAAAAGGTTGTAAAGTTCCGGATTTTGGAGGATGACAAGAGTGAGGGGATGGAAGGTTTTTCCCTCCTGCTTGTGAATCCGCAGGAAGCGGAGCTCTATGAAGTGACATCTTTGTCTGTTTCCATACAGGATGCGCAGGAGGCAGAGCATTCCAAGGTTTCTTTTACAGAGGCTGCGTATACCTCGGAGAAAGGCAAGGCGGTAGTCACGATACAGAGGACGGGCGCGGAGTATTCCGTGTGCGAGATGGCGCTGCGTACCAGCGGGGTGAGTGCTGTGGCAGGGACGAATTATGAGGAAAAGAATGAGCTGGTCTCCTTTGCGCCATATGAGATGGAAAAGGAGATTGCGATGGATGTCGCGGGAACTGGCACATTCCAGGTAATGCTTACGGACCTCAGGGCATGTGAGGAAGGCGCGCATACGGAGGCAGTCGTAGAAATTGCGGAAAGCCAGGGCAGCAGCTCGGCAGTGCAAGAAAATGCAGTGCGCGCGGCAGCGGCAGGCCCATCTTTTGAAATTGAAATCAAGGGTCACAAATATACCGTAGAATACACAGAGGGCGATGCGACGGGCCGTATCATGGATAACGACTATGAGCCGGCAGTTGAGGCGGGCACCTATTACTTTGCGGCGGATGCAGCCCATGGCGGGATGTTTGAATATGGCTTCGTGGGCGGCAATAAGCCGAATGCCTGCGGAGTGCGGGCTTCCGATTATCAGAGCGACGGCAAGTATGGGCGTCTGAAGTATTATAATTCTACACTGGGGAAACCAGGCTGGGTATATTGCAGGATTGAGAATATGCCGGGCGTATATTATAGCTGTTTTGTTCCAGACTGGGATACATCAGGAAGTACGAAAGGCGGGCAGAGGAAGATAGAAGTCCCTGGGGCAGATACCGTATACAGCCATGGCAGCACCAATGGGAGGATGCAGGATCAGAATGCAGTAAAAAATCTGGAGAACGGAAAGCTTACGGCAAATATTTATGCTTATGATGACAATGGAGATATGCGAAAATCTTATGTGAAGCTATACGGCTTGTGTGCCATGAACCGGAAGTTCAATATCAGTATGCAGGCAGCAGAGCCGCTCACTTTCCGTACCGGTGAGGAGGGTTCTTCCATAACCGCGCCTTCCATGCAGGTTGAGGTAGACTGCGGCGCCCAGCCCCAAAACGCCAGCATTGACTCAAGAGATATCTATGCCAACCAGGACCCGGATAAGTCGAACCTGGTATTTAGCGTCAAGGATACTTATATCAATGGGCATGTGGGGATTTTTGGGCATATTGAGGGCTATCAGATTACGATTGACCCCGGAATGGGTTCCGAATCCATCCGCAAACTGAATTATCCAGAGGATTTTGAACAATGGCTGAAAGAGGCGACAATGCCCAAGCCGTCAACCAAAATCAGTTCGGCGGTTGCTGTTATAAGCGATAATTCCCGGCTTACGCAGTCGGAGGTGGACGCTGAGATTAAAAAAATCCGGGCAAATCTGGACACTGTGCCCTATGACAAATATTTCCTGCGGTGGATTGGAGAAATGCAAGGAGGGGCCACAGCCTCGGACCCGCTGAGTTACGGCTATAAGCAGAATCTCAAATTTAAACCGATTCTCGCCCATAACGATATCAAGGTGGAGGTTTTGCCTTCGACAGGGGGAAGCGGTCATTTTAAGGATTCCCAGCTTTCCCAAACCGGCACCTACACGTTTCATGATGGAGATACCATTACATTGGATGCGGTAGCAGATGATGCGGACAAATATGAAGTAACAGGCTATGAATTTTCTACGGATGGAGAACATTTTGATAAGATTACAAGCACCCGGCAATTGTTTTTGGATGGGAGCATGGATAAAGACTATTATCGAATCCGTCCGGTGATACAGGAAAAAAGCAATGCGATTGAGATACATATGGATTCGTCTGCGGAATCACATTTGGAAATCCAGGGGCTGATTCCTCAGAGTGATTTGGACAAGCTTGGCACAGAATATAATTACTTAAAAGGAAGGCATTTCCTGAACGTCAATCCTCAGGGCAGGACAGCGTTGGAGAAGATGGCCCCGGTATCGGGCAAGGAATACATGATAAGGATTCTGGAAAAAGATGGGGGCAAGGGAGAGACGGCGTACCGCCCAACGATTAAGAAGAAGTCGGGAAATACCACCTATACGACACAGCTGTTTCAGTTTGTGGCAGAGGCGGATGCCAAAGACAATATATATGAGATTGGCGTATCAGAGGTGGCAAGGGATAAGCTGAAAAAGTATGCGGTCAGTGGGAATCTTACGTCGTCTTTTATGCCAATCCGCGATAGTGCGACCAATCCACAGCCTCTTCCTGTTTCTGGATATACGCTCTCAATCGGGACAGGGACACAGAATCTGGACGCAAACAATAAACCTTATGTGGAGTCTGTATCGTCCGTTTCAGATGCGACAGGACATTACGAATTGGAGGGAGTCATGGGCATTGCCGGAGACGTGATTCCGGTCTTTGCCTCCAATGGCATTACCAATGGGCAGGTAATAGATGTGAAACTGTCCGATATAAACGAGGATAAGGAAAAGGGGCTCTATACGGTAGGCCAGGGGAATACAGATATCAAATACCCAAGCCATGCACCGAGGGTAACCAGCATTGATTACACCTATGACAATGCAAGCCATGTACAGTCGAACGGCGGCGTCAGACAAGATTCCGTCAATGTCTACGACGACGTATTTACCGTCTCGGCAACGGTAGACACCTATGGAAGGAATGTCAAGGAGGCAGTATTTACCGTCTACACGGTGACTGGAAAGACAACGGAATACCGTGCTGCGGAAGACCCGAACAATAAGAACCATTTTGTATGTAAAATCCCGGGGATGGCGGACAGCTTTTTCAACGGCGACAGGATGAAAGTCCGGCTTGTGGATGCGGAGAAAATGTATTCTGCCGCTGGCAAGGACTGGGATGGCAATGATATTTTAAACAGCGAGGGAGAGCCGGTTACGGGAATTGACTGGAATATTGAATACCCGGACGTGGATACCGGTCTTGTCTTTTATGTAGAAAATGTGCTGATACAGCCCAAATATTATGATGTGAAGGATGATTCCATCAGTGCGGATATACCTCTTTTGGGGAAGGCAACGGCAAGTACGCAGTCGGGGCTGCTTACCTTTGGCAAGAACCGCTGGGCGGATGGCAACGGCTATACGCTGCAGATTGGGGCGAATTTTACAATGGGCAACACCGGTAAGCCTTCTGGTATGGATAAAGCGGGAACGTATGATAACTTTATGAATGCGGTACGTTCAGATAAGGCAAATGCCGAGGAAATAATCCTTGGCAAGGAAGAGGGCGCCACGAAAGAAGGGGAGACGGACTTAAAGACAGAAAAAAAAGAAGTGCAGAATAAGATAGATGAGATGAAAGCGGATGATTCCAGCAAGGCTAAGGGCGCCGTTGCCAAGATGAACGAGAAAGAACCGCTGTGGCAGGTAAATGATGCGGTCGTTCTTGTGTTTGACTTTTTGTATAATCCAGAAATAGGAGATTATCAGTTTATCTCGGGAGGGGTTGCCGTAGGCGGTACGGTTACCTTTAATATGACGGCTTATACATTGGTGGCGTCTGTCCCGGCATTCCTGAATTTCTCAGCCACGCTGCAGGCAGACCTGACGGTTGCCTATGCTACCGGAGAGGGCAGGGCAGCGATGACGGCAGGAGACTTTGACAGTTATTCCGGCAATCTTGCAGAGCGCCTTTCTTCCGAAGGGAAAGCCACGCAGAGCGTGATGGCTTCTGGAAAGATTCAGGTAGGAGTAGGGCTTTGCGGAGTCCTCTCGGCGCGGGGCTATGTCTCACTGAAAATTCAGCTTGACATCAATATGGGAGACTTACAAGAGAATGAGAAACGTGGAGGTTTTCTGATAGGCTCGGCTGGAGGAATCGGGTTTGACCTGCTGTTTATATCTGTAGATATGGACTTTTACAGTGTTACAAAGGGTTGGGGAAGCCTAGAAAACCAGACAAGCTATAGTTTCTTCGGCGGGCTTTTGGATGAAAGCGACCTGGGGATTGAGGATGGAAAGCAAGCTGCGCAGGGATTTTCCCTGAACAAAGGCAATACAGAGGCTGCGGCAGGACAGGCATTTTCACTGAACAAAGATGGCGATAAGGTCTTAAAGACATACAGTGAGCAGGAATGCCTTGTGGCACATGAATATGGCATGGGAACGTCGGACATGTCGGATTTTGGCAGAAATTCCATGCTCAGGGCAACGCCCGGGCTTGTGAAAGTGAGCACGCTTTTGGACGGTGCGGCAGAGCATACGCGGCCGCAGATTATTGCCCTGGACGATAACGGCGGAAAGATGATTTTCTTTATCGGCAGCCGGGGGAAAGGTGAAGAGAGCAACAGCGCTGCGTTATATTACGCTGTCTATGATGGACTAAGCTGGTCGATGCCTAAGATTGTCGCAGATGACGGCACTGCTGATACCACGCCGAGCGTCATCCGCGGAATGGGCGCGGATGGCAAAGAGAAAGTTATGGTCGTATGGGCAGATGCGGACCGTGAGTTTACCGCAGAGGACAGTGTAGTCAGTAAACTCAATGCGCTGGGCATTTCGGCAGCCGTATATGATATTGAAAGCGGTACGATGGGCGAGGAAATTATTATGATGGAAGATAAATACTGTAACCTGTCGCCGAAACTGCAGGTATCCGATGGCATCTTGTATTGCAGCTACATGAAACGGGATTTGAGTCGGGTGCAGGAAGAGGAAGAACTGTTGGATTTCAAAGGGGTCTACTCTACGATGTCCTATATAGCATATGATTTGCAGAACCGGCAGTTTATCTCGGGTAATGCAGACTATCGGGAAGAATTGCTCAATATACGCCATGCGCAGCTGACAGATCCTCTTGTAATGGATTACCAGTCCGTCACCGCCAAACTGGATGGCGACACGTATATGCTCTCTGCCTATACGGTGGATGTCGATATGAATTTAGAGACGAAAGAGGACAGGGAACTTTATCTGAATATTTATAATATTACTAAGAACCGGGAATATTTTCCGATTCAGGTAACGAACGATACGCTCAGCCAGTCGAACCCCAAGCTTACCGATATCGACGGAACGGTATACCTGACCTGGCTGGAGGAAGGATATTTGTTCCAGATGTTGGATGCCACGCAGGTTTTAGAGGCTCTTTTCGGCACAAGCACGGAGAAAATTGAAATTTCCGCTTCTGAAAGCGACAGCGGACAGGCAGTCACTATAAATATTGACAAAGACGTTTACCGGAACAGTTATATCCCTTCCGGCGCGAGCAATCAGAGTGCAAGAAACTATCAGAACTGGTACAAGAAGAGTGCGGCGGACCTTGGCATTACGGATAGTGGGTATTATGACGGCAGTATGTATCAAGGACTGGCAGACGGCACAGTGCAGACGGATTGTGCGAATTTCAGCCAGAGGGAAGGCATGCAGACAAGTGTCTCCAATTATACCCTTGCCTCAAACGGCAAGGACATATATGTGTTCTTTACGGATTTTGGCTCAAGAGATGAGAAAAGCACTGGCGTTGAGCTGTACGGAGTATGTTACAGAAGATGGCTGGGAGATGGAAATGGCGCCTCTGGCAGTACTGGAGATACAGCAGAGGGAGACAGCGTTGATTTAACGCAGGGCTGGGGCTTTGGCAAAGCGGTGCAGATTACCGATAATGGAAAAGTCATTGACGAACTGAGCCTTTACATGGACCGAGAGAGCAATATCAGCGCCGTATCCAATTATTATGAGCAGTACATTAATGAGAAGGGAGGAATGTCTTACAGCGCTAACAAGCTTGTTGAGATTGAATTTGAGACAATGGGCTCTATTGAAGTGGAGGATGGATATATCAAGCTTCCGGATACTTTGGTAGGCGGGGAAGCGGGACAGATTGAATTTGATGTAATCAATAATGGCCTGCTGACGTCCGAAAGCTTCCAGTATAGGGTGTATCAGATAAAAAATGGTACGCAGACGCTTGTCGACAGCGGTGAGAGGAAAGGGGCATTAGGCTCCGGCGAGACGCAGAAAGTGACAGCATTTTGGGATGTCCCCCAAGACCTCTCCGATACGCAGATTAAGGTTGAAGTGCAGGAGCTGGGCGTGGCTCATGAAAGGGTCAACAGTGCAACGGTGGAAGTTCCATACAGCAGCAATCTGGAATTCATGGACGCTCAGGTGCTGTGGAATGCCGCCCAGCCTTATCTGTCCGTGACAGTGAAGAATATGGGCAATGCAGATTCTAAGACATGCCAGGCTTCCCTTGGCATATGCGGGGAAGACGGAAAGATGGGCAAGGTGTATGGGACGGCAGCGATTCCTGCGCTGGCATCCGGCGAAGAAAAATTGCTTGAACTGCCGTTTGAACCGGCTGTTGATGATTTTGCTGGGGATATGGGAGTGATACGGCTTAAATTCGTAATTTCCGATGGCACAAAGACAGTGGCGGAAACAAATACCAAACTGACGTCCTTGTCGCCAATCTGTGCACAGATAAATGACGGAGAGGAGATTGCGCTTGGCTATGGCAAGACGGCAGCGCTTACGGTAAAGGCAGCGCCATGGAACGGCATCGCGGGAGCGGCACGGTTCTATTCCTCCGATACAGATATCGCCTTTGTAGACGAGCAAGGGACAGTTACCGGAACTGGCAACGGCAAGGCGAAAATATACGCTTATTATCCGAATTCAGGAGTGACCGCAGACATTGATGTGACGGTAACAGGGAAGCCGGACCCGGATAAGCCGGACCCGGATAAGCCAGATACAGATAAGCCAAACCCGGATAAGCCGAATACAGATAAACCAAATACAGACAATGAGATGAAATCCGGCACAAGCAAGATTGCATTGAAAAAGGCAGCGGCTGTAGTTGCACCAGGTAAGTCGGTTATCATTGGCTTTACGCCTCAGAAAGACAGCATGGCACAAAGTTCAGAAAAGGTCACTGTCTCTGTTTCTGGCAAATCCGTAGTATCCAAGGCAGTGATAACGGGAAATAAGGTAAAAATTACAGCGGCGAAAAAAGCGGTAAGGGGGAACAGCACAACTGTTGTCCTGAAATCTAAAAATGCTGCGGGAAAAGCTGTAAGTGCCAAGATTAAAGTGACCATACAGAATCCAGTCAAAAAAATCACAGCCAAAAAAGGGACAACGAAGAAGAAGCCAATTTCCGTGAAAAAGGGTAAGAAGGTAAATGTTGTCTTAAATGTAACAGCGCAGAATAAGAAAAAAGCAACGACAGATACCGTCAAAGTCAGCTCGAATATTGTCAAGCTGGAGAAGTGTTCCGTAAAGAAAGGAAAAATCACCCTGACGCTGAAAGGCAAGAAAAAAGGCAGCAAGGCGGTAACTATCAAAGTCGGCAAGAAATCTGTGAAGATTTATATGAAAGTTAAATAAAGCGCTGCTATGGCAGCAATGGAAGAGGGAGTGATTATCCAAAGGAGGCTGCTGCAGAGCGCGGCAGCCTCCTTATTGTAGCTTTTCGGTAATAAATTTAAGAAAAAATCAGAATCCTTCCTGGGATTCCTGTTCGGGCACAAACAGATAACCTTTATAGCGTTTGGTCTGGATGTAGTCATGTTGGGGACAGATTTCATAGAGTTTCTTGCGGATACGTCCCATGATAACCTGCAGGGATTTCTGCCCTTTATTGATTGGCGCTTTCCACACAGAATCGTAAATCTGGTCAGGGGTGAAAATCTCTTCCGGATGCTTGGCAAGGAAATACAACACGTCAAATTCGTAAGAAGAGAAATCGACGGAACGTGTGCCATAACTTGCGCTGCAGGACGACGGATAAATGGAAAAAGTTCCATAGACCAGTGTCTTCGGCGGTTGGGCAGCCCTGCCGGAACGGATGCGCGCCTGTACCCGAAGTTCCAATTCCCGCAGGCTGTAAGGCTTGCACACATAATCATCTCCGCCGACAGACAATCCGCGGATACGGTTTTCCTCTTCTGTGTAGCCGGAAAGAAAGACAATCGGCAGCCCTGTTTTTGTGCGGATTTTTTCACACAATGTAAAGCCGCTCATATCAGGCAGGTCCACATCTAAAATGACGCAGTCCAAGGCATTGGATAAAATAATTTTCTCCGCCTCCTTGGCAGTGCCCGCACAGGCAACTTCATAACCCATGGTAGCAAAATATGTCTGATTATCTTTTAAAATTATTGCATCATCATCAACCATCAAAATTTTGTACATGTTTCGTCACCCCATACTGAATTCAAACAGTTTTTATCTATTTCAGTATAGCATAAAAACATGCCGAAAGATTCATATTTTATGTGGAAGATAAACGTCAGGTAACAATCTATTTCAGGAAAAACCGCACCAGCTTCTCGTTGATATTCTTGTAGGGCTGGTAGCGCATAGGCAAATCAAGCCATGTCTTCTTGTCCACGATGCTTTTGTAGTGGGAGAAAGTAGCAAATCCGTCTTTCCCATGGTAGCAACCCATACCGCTTTCGCCAAATCCGCCAAATCCCAGTTCACTGGTGGCAAGGTGGATAACTGTATCATTGATACAGCCGCCGCCAAATCCGCATTGGGCAGTGACTTTTTTAGCAGCGTGTTTATCGGAGGTAAAAATGTATAGTGCCAGGGGATGGGCCATGCTGTTTATCTGCCGCATGGCTGTATCTAAGGAATCATAGGTCAGTACCGGGAGCAGTGGACCGAAAATTTCTTCCTGCATGACCTTGTCTGAAAACGATACATTGTCCATCACGGTTGGCTCAATTTGTAATGACTTTGCATCGGACTGCCCGCCGCAGATGATTTTTTTTGTATCCATCAGAGCCAATATCCGCTGAAAGTGCTTTTCATTGATAATCTTCCCATAATCTTTATTTTGTAAGGGGGCGTTGCCGAACTGAATTGCTATCTGTTTCCTGATTTCGGCAAGCAGCTTTTCTTTTATGGCAGCATCGCAGTAAATATAGTCGGGGGCTACGCAGGTCTGTCCGCAGTTGAGGAATTTGCCGAAGACAATCCGTTTTGCAGCCAGTTTAAGGTTGGCTGACTTCTCCACGATGCAAGGGCTTTTGCCGCCTAGTTCCAGCGTGACCGGAGTGAGGTATGCAGCAGCGTTTTGCATTACCTCCCTGCCTACAGACTGGCTTCCGGTAAAGAAAATATAGTCAAACTGCTGGCTGAGGAGGCAGGTATTTTCCTTACGCCCGCCAGTGATAACCGAGACATATTCTCTGTCAAAGCATTTTCCAATGATGTCCACGATAACCTGGCTGGTGTGCGGGGAATATGCGCTTGGTTTTATTACCGCGGTATTTCCGGCAGCAATGGCATCCACTAAGGGGTCAAGAGTCAGCAGGAAAGGATAATTCCAGGGACTCATAATCAATACCGTCCCATAGGGGGAGGGTTTTTTGAAGCTTCTGGAATGGAACTGAGAGAGCGGTGTGCGGACCCTTTTTTCTCTGGCAAAGGAGCGGATATGCTTCAGCATATAGCTGATTTCGCCGAGCACCAGCCCGATTTCACACATATAACTCTCGAAACGGCTTTTGCCCAAGTCTTTGTGAATTGCCTCAATGATATCATTTTCGTATTTATTAATGCAGGATTTGAGTTTCTTAAGCGCGTTTATCCGATAGTCAACGCTCAATGTAATACCGGTGGAAAAAAAGGTTTTCTGTATACTTATTATCTGTTTTATGTCGGTTTCATTCATAATTAAATCCATCCTTAAACTATTGCTTTTAATTGTAATGAACTTCTTTTTATATTTATTAATAGGTATTTATTTCATGAGCAGATAATAGAACTGCTCCAATTCTTTGGCATTCATTAACACAGGAACCGGATAGAGAGGATTCGCCTCCTTGTCAGCATAGTGGGAAAGTTTGGGAATATCTTCTTCCTTGATTTCACTGATAGTATCTGGAATATCAAATCTGTTTTTCATATCGGTGACGGCATGGATGAATGCCTGGGCAGCTTCTTCTGGCAATGTTTCCTTATCTGCAATACCGGCTTCTATCGCCAGACGGTGTAGTTTTTTATGAATGCTGGCTCCATACGATTCTAAAACAAAGGGCAAAAGGACCGCATTTGCCAGGCCATGGGGGACATTATATTGCCCGCCCAGGGAGTGTGCTACGGCATGGACATATCCGACATACGATTTTGTGAATGCGCATCCTGCATAGAAGGAGGCTTTTAGCATATTGCGCCGGGCTTCGATGTCAGTGCCGTTTTCATATGCAGTGTCCAGGTTGTCAAAAATCAGCTTGACTGCCAGTAAAGCATCTTTTCTTGTTCCATGGGTGGTAGAGTTGCCGATATAGGCCTCCACGGCATGGGTTAAAGCATCCATTCCTGTAGTGGCGGTCACGAATGGCGGAAGGCTTACCGTGACTTTGGGGTCTAACACGGCATATTTTGGAATTAGTGGAAAATCGTTGATAGCGTATTTATGCCGTGTGTTTGCGTCTGTAATCACTGCTGCCAGGGTAGTCTCGCTGCCAGTTCCGGCAGTTGTGGGGATGGCAATTAATAGAGGAAGCTTTTTATGTACTTTTAAGATGCCTTTCATTTTGGCAAGGGGCTGGTTTGGCTTGGCGATTCTGGCGCCGACCGCTTTGGCACAGTCCATGCTGGAGCCGCCGCCAAAACCGATGATGGCGCTGCAGTTTTCTGCAAGGTATAATTCCACAGCTTCCGCTACGTTTGTGGTGGTGGGGTTGGCAACCGTCTTGTCGTAGATAGCAAATTTAATGCCATTGGCAGAAAGCGTCCGTTCCAAACGCGTAGTCAGCCCGCATTTGCGGATTCCGGCATCCGTGATGATCAATATGGCGTTTTTACGATGTTTCTTTAAAATTTCCGGGATAGCCTTGATACTTTTAATGATTTTGGGCTTGCGGTATGGAAGGAAGGGAATGGCAATCCGAAATGCTGTCTGAAATGTCCGGCAATAAAGTTTTCTCAATATGTTCATGTTGTGGCTCCTTTCTCATCAGGTAAGTGTGAGGGTGACGAGGATAGTTCACTTGTCTCTAATTCTGCACAGAGCTGTGTCAGGTTATCGGAAATTAAAAACAGTACACGGTAAAATATTTCGCGTTCCGATTCGCTGATGCCGACACCGCCTTTTTGCGTTGCATGCAGTATCATGTCATTGACAGTGTTGGCGCACGCCTGCCCTTCCGGCGTTAAAACCGCTTTCGCGCGGTATTTCTTATCATTGGCAGATGCATAACGGATAAAACCGCCATGTTCAAGGTCTGATAATATCCTGGAAATGCCAGCTTTGTCTTCTTTGCATACTTCACATAAATCCGCAGCCGTCAATCCGTCAGGATGGTTGGAGAGATAGTAAATGCACATGACATGAGTGCCTTTTAAGCCAATTTCATTCATCTGAAATTTTTTGATGCGTTGGATGCTTTTATAAATTTGGGCAATCCCAATCGTCAGCTTTTCAAATCGGTCAACCATAGAAATCTCATTTCCCTCAATTAGCTTTATCTTTGTCGTTTTTGCAAGGATGTTGACGTATCAACATCAATGACAAACAGAATATAACAGATGGAAGTTGATTTGTCAACAAAATGAGGATACTTGCCTAAAAAGCCGGGAACTGATATACTGTTTGGTAGTCAAATACCCCGCAGCAAGCTATGGGGCATGACCTAGCTTGTTCTTTCCGCCCCAAGGGGTTGGGTATTTGACCCTCGCGGCATTCGCCAAATATCCGCGCATACCCACAGGGCACTTAGCGCGGCTGCTTGGCTCATTGCTCGCGGGAATAAAACAGATAAGGAGACAGGAAGCTATGAATGCAGGCGCCATGTGTATATCGTGTATTTTGTCTAAGGAAGAATTGGCAATCAGGCAATTTCCGGATGAAGAGAGGAAATCTGAGTACATGCATCAGGTGTTGGGAATCTTATATAAATATGCCAGGACGGAATCTTCCCCGGGGCTGACGGAACGTCTGGAACAGCTCTATGAGGATTTTTGGGGAACTGCCAAGGATTTTCGCAAGCAAAAGCATAAATACAATCAGTTGCTGCTGAATATGGAAGAAAAAATCGAGCAGCAGATAAAGGAGTCGGCAGATTCTTTGGAAACGTGCATTAAGTATGTCTGTGCAGCGAATTATATTGATTTTTCTGCGGTGGATGATGTAAATGAGCAGAAGTTGGGAGAATTGCTGTCAAAGGCAGTCTGCCAGAGCATTTCCAGGGAGGAATACTTAAAATTCCGGGAGGATTTGCAGTCTGCCAGGAAATTAGTTTACCTGACGGATAATTGCGGAGAAATAGTGCTGGATAAGATTTTTGTCAGGCAGATGCAAGAGGAATTCCCCAATCTGCAAATTACTGTAATTGTCAGGGGAGGGGATGTTATCAATGATGCGACTATGGAGGATGCCGAAGAAGTTGGACTGACCCAGATTGTGCCGTGTATGGGAAATGGCAATGCTGCGCCGGGTACGATTATCAGCCGCCTTAGCAATCAAGCAAAAGGCATATTATTTAACGCTGATTTAATAATTTCCAAAGGACAGGGGAACTTTGAAAGTCTTTACGGCGAGAATCTTAATCCCTATTATCTGTTTTTGTGTAAATGCGAGCTGTTTGTCCAAAGGTTCCACATGAAACAATATCAGTCCATGTTTGTGAGAGAGGAACGGTTGGAAATCGCCCGGTGAATGTAAGATGGGGCAATTTCCAGAGTGATAAACTAGGGGATATATTTTTTGATAATGCGCTTTACGGAAGAGAGGTATGCTCCGCCAAATAAATTCAAGTGGTTCAGGAGATGATAAAGGTTATACAAATCCCGGCGTTGCTGATAACCTGGCTGCATGGGTGCAGATTCCTGGTAGGCAGCATAAAAGCCAGAGGGAAATCCACCGAACAGTTCCGTCATGGCGATATCGGCTTCCGCGTGCCCGACATAGGCTGCCGGGTCAATCAGCCATGCTTTGCCGTCATTTCCGGTAAGGAAATTGCCAGACCATAAGTCGCCGTGCAGAAGCGAGGGGTGTTCGGGTTCTACCAGAAAGTCCTCCAGATTGTCTAACAGCCTGGTAATTTTTGCCAGGTCTGTAGCATTAAAATAGTTTGCAGCTGCTTCAAATTGAGGTTTCAGGCGGCAGTCGCGAAAGAATGGGATCCATTTTTCATGCGGTGCATTACATTGCGTTCCAGAACCGATATAGTTATCTTGGCAGAAACCGAACATTCCCTGAGGGACAAAGCCTGCGGTGGAAGCCTTGTGCATGGAGGCAAGCTGATGGGCAAAGGTTTCCCAGTAATTGGAGACAGGGCGTTTCCCATCTGCAAATTCCAACAGCAGAAAGGAATATCCGTGTACATCTTCGCTGCACCCACTGCATAATATCCGCGGCGTCTGAATGGTGTTGGTCTGAGCAATGGCATTTAGTCCAACTGCTTCTGCTGTGAAAAAGCCGGCATTTGCTTTTGCATTTGACTTCATGAAAATGCGTGAATTGTCCGACAGTGTCAAAGCGTAAGCCTCATTGATGTCACCGCCGCTGAGCCGGTCAGCCTGTTTTATGGTGACGTCGTCTCCGAAGAGTGAGGTTAGTGCGTTTTCTATGGAAGAAAAATGTGGTGTTGGGAAAGCCATATAAGTCATGCTCCTTCGTTTGAATATAATCTGAACACGATGCAGGTCGTATTGCGCAAGCTGAAAAACACAGGC